>JBJTWN010000072.1:0-25908 GCA_046081785.1 Cyanobium sp. | reverse complement strand
TCAGCGAAGGCCACATCTTCTGGAATCTTGGGGTCGAGGTGGTGGCACACCATCAACATGTCCAGGTGCTCCTCCAGGGTGTTGCGGGTGTAGGGCCGGGTGGGATTGGTGCTGCTCGGGAGCACGTTGGCCTCTCCGCAGATGCGGATGATGTCTGGCGCATGGCCGCCGCCAGCCCCCTCGGTGTGGAAGGTGTGGATGGTTCGCCCGCCAATGGCGGCGATCGTGTCCTCCACGAACCCCGCCTCGTTGAGGGTGTCGGTGTGGATGCACACTTGCACGTCAAAGCGGTCCGCCACGCTCAGGCAGCAGTCGATCGCGGCCGGGGTGGTGCCCCAGTCTTCGTGCAACTTCAGCCCGCAGGCGCCGGCACGGATCTGCTCTTCGATGGCCTCCGGAGTGCTGGCGTTGCCCTTGCCGAAAAAGCCCAGGTTCACTGGGAGGCCCTCGGCGGCCTGGAGCATGCGGGCCAGATGGAAGCTGCCTGGGGTGCAGGTGGTGGCGTTGGTGCCTGTGGCGGGGCCTGTGCCCCCTCCCAAGAGGGTGGTGACACCGCTGGCCAGGGCGGTTTCGATCTGCTGCGGGCAGATGAAGTGGATGTGGGTGTCGATCGAGCCCGCCGTCACGATGTGACCCTCCCCGGCGATGGCCTCCGTGCCAGGCCCCACCACGATGGTCACCCCCTCCTGGGTGTCGGGATTGCCCGCCTTGCCGATGGCCACGATCCGCCCGTCCCGCAGGCCGATGTCGGCCTTCACGATGCCCCACCAGTCGAGGATCACGGCGTTGGTGATCACCGTGTCCACCGCGCCCCCGGCCCGGCTGGTTTGGGCTTGACCCATGCCATCGCGGATCACCTTGCCGCCGCCAAATTTCACCTCGTCGCCATAGACGGTGAAATCTTTCTCCACCTCCAGGATCAGCTCGGTGTCGGCCAGGCGCAACCGGTCTCCGGTGGTGGGGCCGTAGGTCTCGGCGTAGATGCGGCGGTCGATGCGGTAAGCCATGGGGAATCAGTCGAGGGGGCCGTTGATCTGGCCGGTGAAGCCAAACACCCGCCGCGCCCCGCCGTAGGGCACCAGCTGCACCTCACGGGTGTCGCCCGGTTCAAAGCGGATCGCGGTGCCGGCGGGAATGTCGAGGCGCTGCCCGTAGGCCGCCTTGCGATCGAAGAGGAGGGCGCCGTTGCTTTCAAAGAAGTGGAAGTGTGACCCCACCTGAACAGGGCGGTCGCCGGTGTTGGCCACCATGAGGGTGGTGACAGGCCTGCCGGCGTTGAGCTCGAGGCTGCCGGGTTCGCTCAGCAATTCGCCGGGGATCAGGGGAGGCATGGCGTTCAGCGGATGGGGTCGTGCAGCGTGACGAGCTTGGTGCCATCAGGGAAGACGGCTTCGATTTGCACCTCATTCACCAGTTCCGCCACACCCTCCATCACCTGGTCGCGGCTGAGCCAGGTGCTGCCCTCCGCCATCAGGGCCGCCACCGTTTTGCCGTCCCTGGCGCCCTCCAGCACCTGGAAGCTGAGCCAGGCCACCGCCTCGGGATGGTTGAGTTTCACCCCCCGCTGCAGACGTCTCTCCGCCAGCAAGGCGGCCGTCACGATCAGGAGCTTGTCCTTTTCCTGGGGCGTCAGATGCATCTCTGGGCTTCTGCGGCTGGATGGGGCCGGGAGGGGCCGGAAGCAGGAACCTCCTCACTCTCGCAGGCCAGCCGATCCGGGGCCAGGGGGTCTTCCTGAAACGGCCACACCCTGGGGGGAACCGGTGGCTCCAGGCCGCGGGCCGAGCGGATCCGGGCCCAGAGGCGGGTGAACCACCAGCGCGCCGCCGAGCAGGAGGGGCCTCGGTAGCGGGCCACCAGGCCCTGGGAAAGGGCGCCGCAGGCCATCTCCCCGGGCAGACCCTGCCGTTCCAGGCGGCACTGCCTGATCAGCTCCTCCTGCAGACCGGGCGGCAGGGGTGCGGGGGCCGCCCAGACCAGCGTGCCCACCACCGGCTCTCCCGCCAGGCCGTGGGGGGCCATCAGGGCATCTCCGGCCAGCTCCATCCGATCCACGAAGTCCCAGTGGGCGCGGCCAGCCGCATCGCGGCGAACGATCTCCAGGGAGGAACGCCAACAGCCCGCTTCCAGGTCCTCCCCCGCAGCGGTGCGCCCCAACCGCATCACCTCTGCTCCCAGCCAACTCGCCCCCGGGGCCATGTCCACTCGGGTGTGCTGCGTGAAGAGTCCGTTGGCGTAGAGCACGATCTCCTGGGGCAACCACTCCAGGTCGGCTCCAGGCTCCAGCTGCACGTGCAGGGTCTGTCGGGCCCAGTCGCCTGCGGGGCTGCGACGGAAGCGGCCGATGGAGCCATACACCTTCTGGGCGGCCACGCTGGTGAGCAGGGCGCAGCCGCCTTCCCCCAGGCGGATGTCCACGGTCAACGCATCGCCACCCACCAGCCCTCCAGCGGTGTGCAGCAGGGGCAGCTCGCACCGTCCGTCGGCGTGGTGGGTGGCCCGCAGCAGCTTGAGGGGAGCCTCGCTCCCCCCCTGGAAATGGGTGCGGCCCTGGCCGCGCTGAAATTGGATCCAGGCACGGCCGTGCCAAGGGTTGGAGGAGGAGGGGGCGGCCAAGCGGCGGGGCACACTGTGAGGGCCAACATGGCCACTGTGCCCGAGTGACCTCTCCATCTGTGCCCCTCCTGCTGAGCCGGCGCCTGGGGGTGGCCGCGCCGGCTCGCCAAGCACAACAGGTTCTGCGCCTGGCTCTGACGGCAGAGGAGCGCAGCCGGCTGCGGGGCCATCGTCTCAGCTGTTGCGGTCGCGATCTTCTTCTGCAACTGCCCCGGGGGGAAGCTCTGGTCCCCGGGGAATGGCTGGCGGATGACGATGGGGTGGCCCTCGCGCAGGTGGAGCCGGCGGCGGAAGAGCTGCTGGTGGTGCGGGCGTTGCGGCCCGTGCCTCTCCTGCAGGCCGCCTACCACCTCGGCAACCGCCATGTGGCTCTCGAGGTGCACGCCGACGAACTCCGGCTTTTGGAGGATCCGGTGCTGGAGCAGCTGCTTCTCCAGCGGGGCTTGGAGGTGCACCGCATCCAGGCACCTTTCCTGCCTGAGCCGGGCGCCTACGGGGCCGCCCACCATCCCCACCCTTAACGACAGCGCTGCCTCCCATGACCACCTCGCCCGCAGCGGGCTCTGCAGACCCTGGCTTGGCTGGCTCGGGCCCCTCTGAGGGCTGTGCGCGCCTGCGACTGTTTCAGCTGGTTTCGCCGGCTCTGCCGGTGGGAGCCTTCAGCTATTCGGAGGGGTTTGAGGTGCTCAGCCAGTCGGGGCGTCTTGCCGATGGCGCTGCAGTGGCCGCCTGGATTGGCGCCGAACTCGACAGAGGCGTTCTGGCGCTGGAGGCTGCTGCCTTGCCCGAGTTGATGGCCGCCCTGATGGCTTGGAGTCAAAGCGAGCTCCTGGAGGAGCGCCTGCAGGCGCAGGCGCAAGTGAAGGAGCGGGATGGTTGGCTGATGGCCCTGCGCGAGGCCCCGGAGGTGCGGGCCCAGCAACGCCAGATGGGCGCTTCCCTGCTCGGGTTGTTGGCGGATCTGGGCTGGCCGCTCCCCCCCGTCCCCCAGGGCGAGCCCCCTTTTCTGCTGGGTTGGCCCAGCGCCTGGGCCTGGGCTCTGGTGGCCCTGGCCGTGGTCCCCCGGGAGGGTGTGGAGGCCTACCTCTACAGCTGGGTCGCCAACCAACTCAGCGCAGCGGTGCGGTTGGTGCCCCTGGGCCCCACGGAGGCTCAGCGGCTCCAGCTCCGGCTCGGGCCCCAGATCGCCCAGCGGGCTGCGGAGCTGGTGGGGGAAGGGCCCCAGCCGCGCTGGAGCGGGGGCATCGGCGCCGCCATGGCCCAGCTGCAACATGGGGAGTTGTACTCCAGGTTGTTCCGAAGTTGAACGCGGACAGCACAGGATTCGAGCCGCCTGCAAAATGGTCGATGCGTCTGCCGGGAGGCTTGCCGGTATCGCTGGCACTCATCCAAATCACGGTCTTGGCTGGGCGATGCGCCAGGCCTGCGAGGGGCGGCTGAGACACGCCTCACTGGCGGGGAGACGCTGATGGCAGCGAGTCGGTTGCGGGTGGGGGTGGCTGGACCGGTGGGTTCTGGCAAGACAGCCCTTGTGGAGGCTCTCTGCCTCCGGCTGCGCGATCGCTTGCAGCTGGCCGTGGTCACCAACGACATCTACACCCAGGAGGATGCCCAGTTCCTCACCCGTGCCGGGGCCCTGCCCCCGGAGCGCATCCGAGGGGTGGAAACCGGGGGCTGTCCCCACACCGCCATCCGGGAGGACTGCTCCATCAATCGGGCTGCGGTGGCGGAGCTGGAAGCGGCCTTTCCGGATCTCGATCTGGTGTTGGTGGAGAGCGGTGGCGACAATCTTGCTGCCAGCTTCAGCCCGGAGCTCGTGGATCTGTGCATCTATGTGATCGATGTCGCGGCTGGCGACAAGATCCCCCGCAAGGGCGGTCCGGGGATCACCCGCAGTGATTTGCTCGTGATCAACAAGATTGATCTAGCACCCATGGTGGGGGCCTCTTTGGAGGTCATGGAGCGTGACACGACCCGCATGCGTCCTGGGCGGCCCTGGTGTTTTACCAATCTCCGTTGCGGTGAGGGACTCGATCAGGTGGAAGCGTTTCTGCTGCGCCACCTGCCACATCCAGCCGGAAGCGAAGCCTATTAAGTGTCGTTGTTTTTCTTGACAGCCAAGGCTTCTAACGTCTCCAAATGCTGAGAAAGCCTGTGCAGATTCCAGAACGGTTGCGTTTGTTACCAGGCCATCCGGCGGCAACTCGATAATTTCCTCACTGATCCCGAACTTTCAGGGATTTTGTCTGATGCCCTCTCCGGGCATCTTGCCCCTTCCTTTTTGGAGCCCTTACATGAAGCCTTTGGCACAGCACTTCTCCACCCGTCAGTGGATCAGTGGTGTAACCGCAATCGGCCTGACGCTCTCGCTTGCCGCCTGCGGTGGCGAAGGGGCAGGCGGCAAATTTGACGGCGAGGTCAAAGTTGGGATCCTTCATTCCCTGAGTGGCACGATGGCGATCTCCGAAACCACCTTGAAGGAGGTAGAGGAGATGGCCATCAAGGAAATCAATGATGCAGGAGGCGTCAAGGTTGGGGGCAAGAGCTACAAAATTGTTGCCATCTCCGAAGATGGCGCTTCCGACTGGCCAACATTTGCAGAGAAATCCCAGAAGCTGATTGATTCCGACAAGGTGGCAGTTGTTTTTGGCGGCTGGACATCCGCCAGTCGCAAAGCGATGCTGCCGGTTTTTGAAGCTAAAAATCACATTCTCTTCTACCCGATTCAATATGAGGGGCAAGAATGTTCCAGGAATATCTTCTATACCGGCGCTGTTCCCAACCAGCAGGCGGAACCTGCAGTGGATTGGCTGTTAAAAGAATTCGGTCCTAAGTTTGGCAAGAAGGTTTATCTTGTTGGCTCAGACTACGTCTATCCGCGTACCGCCAACACTATCATCAAGGAGCAGATGAAGGCCCGTGGTGGTGAGACGGTTGGCGAGGACTACATTCCGCTTGGCAACACGGAAGTGGCGCCCATCATCGCCAAGATTAAAAAGGTATATCCTAATGGCGGCATTATTATTAACACGCTGAATGGGGATTCCAACGTTGCCCTGTTTAAACAGTTCAAGGCTGCGGGAATTGATCCCAAGAAGTATCCAATCATGTCTTTCTCGATCGCCGAAGAGGAAATTCGTCAAATTGGTCCTGAATACACCAATGGCACCTATGCCGCTTGGAACTACTTCATGAGTCTGGATACACCCGCTTCGAAGAAGTTCACAGCTGACTTCCAGGCCATGTATGGCAAAGACCGCGTCACTGGCGACCCGGCCGAATCGGCTTACAACATGGTGTATCTTTGGAAGAATGCAGTTGAAAAAGCTGGAACGTTTGAGGATCTCGACAAGGTCCGTAAGGATATGATTGCCATCACGTTTGCGGCTCCTCAGGGCGAGATCAAGATGTTCCCCAACCATCACACGTCCGAACGGGTGTTGATTGGCGAAGCAGAGCCGACGGGCCAATTTAAAATCCTTTACGACTCTAAGACTGCTGTTCCCCCAATTCCCTGGAACCAGTTTGTACCCGAAACCAAGGGCTACACCTGCGATTGGACTCAAAACCGGCCTGATGCTGGCAAGTTCAGAATGTGATCGAAAGGGTGACTCTGCTTGCAGGGTCACCCTTTTCAAGGTCTAAACGTTGTCAGCAATAATAAAACTTCTTCCTTATCCCAATTGGACCTTCAATATGGAGCTCTTCTTTTCACAGGTCCTTGATGGATTCAGTATCGGATCTGTTTTGCTTTTGGCGGCGACAGGTTTGGCCATTGTTTTTGGATTGATGGGCGTGATCAATTTGGCCCATGGTGAGTTTTTAATGATCGGTGCGTATGTCACCTATGTCGTCCAGAGCATCTTCAAACCCATGGGTGGGATCCTCTTCGATCTCTACTTTCCCATAGCTCTTGTCTTTTCCTTCATCGTCACAGCACTGATTGGTGCCCTGCTGGAACGAACGTTGATACGTCAATTGTATGGCCGTCCGTTAGAAACGCTGTTGGCCACCTGGGGTGTCAGTTTGATTCTGATCCAACTGGTGCGAAGTGTTTCCACTGCCATGCTCATCGGCATCCTTGCCGCAGTTGTTATCGGCTGGTTTGCCAGCAAGCTACTCAATAGCCGCCTGCAAGACAAGCCAACGCTGCCTTACATCAATGGAATGAGTTGGGTGGGATCGGCACTTATCGGAATTGCCATGGCCACATGGCTGTCCAAGATTCGCCCTCTAGCCTCAGCATGGTTTGGCCCCCGCAACATTGATGTAACCGCTCCTAAGTGGCTGCAGGGAAGTTGGGGAAAAATTGCTGGTATTGAGCTGCCTGGCATCCGAATTTTTATCATCCTACTTTCAGCTGTTTTGCTGATCGCCACCTTCTGGTTTTTGAATAAGAGTGTTTGGGGATTGCGCATGCGTGCTGTCACCCAAAACCGACAAATGAGCAATTGCCTTGGAATTCCCACCGATCGGGTTGACAGCATCACCTTTGCCCTGGGCTCTGGTCTGGCTGGAGTTGCGGGAGCTGCGATTACTCTGCTTGGATCTGTTGGACCCAACCTTGGCGCCTCCTATATCGTTTCCTGCTTCATGGTGATTGTGTTGGGAGGTGTAGGAAATCTGTTGGGCACGGTGTTGGCGTCCTTGCTGCTTGGCATTATTCAGTCTGTGATTGGTTCAGGGTCGTTGCTGACCGTTTTCCCCAATCTTTCGCCGGCGCTGAAGGGTTTTGTTGAGTTCTTCGCCACAACCAGCATGTCACTGGTGTTGGTATTTATTTTCATTATTGTTTTCCTTCAGTTCAAGCCCAACGGCATGTTCCCTCAAAAGGGTAGATCTGTAGAGAATTAGTTACTTTTGCTACCGATCCCACCTCTTAAATCTTCTTCCTCTCTCTCTGAGATCTGGCTTTGAAACTCCTCCGCAAGTTAACACCTTGGATCCTATTGGCGGTGGCACTTTTTATCCTGCCACTGATACTGGATGATTTTCGACTTAATCTTTTTGGCCGCTACTTTGCTCTAGCGATCACTGCTCTCGCCATTGACCTTATTTGGGGTTATACGGGCCTCCTGAGTTTAGGACAAGGAATCTTCTTTGCCTTAGGCGGTTATGCCTCGGCAATGTATTTGATGCTGAATACAAAAAGTGAAGCGGGCGGAAACGGCATACCCAAATTCTTTGAAAACTATGGTGTTGCTGACTTACCCTTTTTCTGGCAGCCCTTCTGGTCCCCAGTTTTCACTCTGATTGCTATTTGGCTCGTGCCGGCCATCATTGCTGGTTTTGTTGGCTATTTGATCTTTAGGAATCGCATCAAGGGCGTCTATTTCTCAATTATTACACAAGCTGCCTTGATGGTCTTCTACCACTTCTTCAATGGCCAACAAAAGCTGATCAATGGAACCAACGGCTTAAAGACCAGTACAACTGAACTCTTTGGTCTTCTGGTTGGCTCACCTGACATGCAATTGTGGCTTTATAGATTAACTGTCATCCTGTTGCCGATTGCTTTCTTGATTTGCCGATACTTCACCAGCGGACGATTTGGAGATGCCCTGATTGCGATCCGTGATGATGAGCTTCGTTTGAGGTTTACTGGTTACAATCCTGTTCCATTTAAGACAATTGTTTTTATTGTTGCCGGTGCTCTCTGTGGTGTGTCTGGGGCTCTCTATACAGTGCAATCTGGGATTGTTTCACCTCAGTTCATGACCATTGCAATGTCAATTGAAATGGTGATCTGGGTTGCTGTTGGAGGTCGAGGCACATTAGTTGGCCCAATCATTGGGGCTGTGGTTGTTAATTATCTTCGCAGTCTCGTGAGCGAAGCGCTTCCTGAGATGTGGCTCTTTGTGCAAGGCGCACTCTTTATTTTTGTGGTTGTCCTTATGCCTGATGGCATCTATGGATGGTTTAAGAATGGAGGTTTTTCAAGATTGCTTGCCGCCTTTGGTATTGTTCCCGCCACTGCAACCTATCCTCAGTTGGATCAGGATCCCGTGGTAATGGAAGAGATGCAAGCTTCATCGAGTAGCAAAGAGTAGATCATTAGTTCCTCCTCATTTTTCACATCTGCCATGGCTTCTCCACCACTGCTTGAGATGTCTGACGTGAGCGTCAGCTTTGATGGTTTCTATGCCCTTACCGATCTATCGATACGTCTGTTGCCAGGCGAACTGCGATCGATCATTGGTCCGAATGGTGCTGGAAAGACAACCTTTCTGGATGTGATTACTGGTAAGGTGAAACCCACGAAAGGTTCCGTTTCTTTCCGGGGGCAACCCCTCAAGGGCTTATCTGAACAAAAGATATCCCGCTTGGGTATCGGTCGTAAATTCCAAACCCCAAGGGTCTTTGACAATCTGAGCGTCCTCCGTAATCTCGAGCTGGCCGCGGTTCCTGCCAAAAATCCACTGGGTCTGATTACAGATAAATTGCCGAATTCTGTGCGGGACGATGTGCAGCGTCTCCTCAACTATGTGGGTTTGGCGCCGTTCGCACGCCGACCCGCAGGTTCCCTTTCCCATGGTCAGAAGCAGTGGTTGGCCATTGCCATGGTGGTGGCCCAGTCCCCGCAGCTCATTCTTTTGGATGAACCTGTTGCAGGTCTCACCGATGAGGAAACGAGCCGCACGGCTGACTTGATCAAGTCGCTGGCTGGCGAGCATACGGTTGTTGTGATTGAGCATGACATGGAATTCATTCGTGATCTGAATGCGCCGGTCACTGTCCTTCATCAAGGAAGTGTCTTGACAGAAGGCTTCTTGGAGACAGTAAAAAGTGATCCCAAAGTGATTGAAGTTTATCTTGGCCAGTCCCAAGAATGAACGATGCACCTTCGGATTCATCTCTCGTCTGACTTGTATACGTACGTAGGCTAAGTACACATTATCTGGCTTCTAGCCCCACCCCATTCGCTCCGCAACAATGATGCAATTCGCTTCCCCAGTCGCTTCTACAGAGAACAAGACTCTGCTCAAGGTGTCTGGCTTGAATGTTTATTATGGAGAGAGCCACATTCTCCGCAATGTTGATATGCACATCCCTGAGGGGCAGATGGTGTGTTTAATTGGCCGTAATGGAGTCGGTAAGACAACTTTTCTCAAAACTATCATCGGCCTGTTGCAGCAAAAAAGCGGTTCGGTTGAGTTCGAAGGCACACCTTTACACCACCAGCCCCCCTATCAAAGGGCCCGCTCAGGCATTGGTTATGTGTCCCAGGGGCGCGACATCATCCCCCAGTTGACGGTTCGAGAAAATCTTCTGCTTGGCATGGAAGCTTTGCCGGGTGGTATGGCGAGAAATCGCCATATTGATCCATTGATTTATGATCTGTTCCCTATTCTTGAGAAGTTTCTTGGCCGCAAGGGCGGCGATCTCTCCGGTGGCCAACAGCAGCAACTTGCGATTGCCAGGGCGATGCTGGGAAAACCCAAATTGCTCTTGTTGGATGAACCAACGGAGGGCATTCAGCCCTCCATTATTCTAGATATCGAACGCGCTGTTCAGCGCATCATGAAAGAAACAGGTATTAGTGTTCTATTGGTGGAACAACATTTACACTTCGTTCGACAAGCTAATTTTTATTATGCGATGCAACGTGGTGGGATTGTGGCAAGTGGGCCTATCTCAAGTTTGTCGGAAGAAATTGTCTCTGAGTTCCTGACGGTGTAGAACTTATTTAATTTAGGTTGGCATCTTTGTCCTTAGCAGCCTCGATTTAACATCCAAGGCCTGGCACCACCGGCCTCCTTCAGTCTTGGCTTTGAAGAATCGTTCGTTGCTTTGCGGATCAATCTGGGTTCACTGTTTTCCACCTTCAATCGCAGCGGACCAGACAGAGTCAGCGGTGGTGAAAACATGCGTTGGCCCTTGTCGCCACAGCCAGGGCATTCCGTGTTGGCTTGCCGTTGATCGATGGATCGCCAAACCTCGTAATTTTCACAGCCGTTGCTGCAGCTAAACTCGTAAACAGGCATAGATGGGGGAGAAAAAAGTGGGGCTGGCTGCACCAGCCCCATGACAGACGAAGGAATGGACAGGCTCGCTGAGAATGAATCTTCAGCAGGGAAGAATGTCTTTGTCAAAGATGCTTGTCGGAATCGCCAAGGTGGCGCAAGCATTGGGGATGTCGACGATGCCGCTGATGCGGCCCTCGACGGGGGCGC
The DNA here is from genome assembly GCA_046081785.1 of Cyanobium sp. Taxonomy (GTDB): domain Bacteria; phylum Cyanobacteriota; class Cyanobacteriia; order PCC-6307; family Cyanobiaceae; genus Cyanobium. The sequence continues at coordinate 15,118 of JBJTWN010000072.1, read as the reverse complement.
AACTCAGAAGCAGATAGGCCTGTTCGCCGGTGTAGCCAAACTTCTTAAGATATTCTATGGCATTCAGGCAGGCACGCCGATAGGCAATGTGGACATCCATGTAGTGTTGTTTGCCCTCGAATTCGTCAACAGAGATGCCTTCAAAGACCAGATAGTCTTTGAATTGTGGTTCAAGGGGACTGGTTTTAAACATGGGATTGACCATGCCGTATTTGGCAACGCCTCCTTTGATGATGTCCACATGCAGATCAATGTAGCCAGACATTTCGATTGCACCACAGAAAGAAATTTCACCATCTCCCTGGGAGAAATGGATGTCTCCCATGGAAAGTTTTCCGCCTTCCACGTAGACAGGGAAGTAGATGCGCGTGCCTTTGGTTAGGTTCTTGATGTCGCAGTTGCCCCCATGTTCCCGAGGTGGCACCGTGCGGGCAGCCTCGTTGGCCACACGCTCAAATTCGGAACCAGGCAGGGTGCCCAGGATGGCGCTGTTGGGATTGGGTAGAGCGGCTAGGACGGGTTCACTGCCCGAGAGTCCGGCGCCATAGGTGCGCCGATCGGGAGCGGTGTTAACCAATTCAGTCTCCCTGCGGTTCCATTCCCTCAGCAGTTCATGGGACGGGGCACAGCCGATCAATCCGGGGTGGGTGATGCCAGCAAAGCGAACGCCTGGAATGTGGCGGGAAGAGGTGTAAATCCCTTCGATATCCCAGATGGCTTTGGCCGCATTGGGAAAGTGATCGGTGAGAAAACCGCCGCCATTGTTTTTGGCGAAGATGCCAGTGAATCCCCATTCATCTCCTTGCAGGGCGCCCACATCCAAGATGTCGACCACCAAGATGTCACCAGGCTCGGCCCCATTGACCCAGATCGGTCCACTGAGCACATGCACCACCTCCAGGTTGACGGTTGCGATGTCCTGGGGATCGTCATTATTTTTGATTTGGCCATCCGTCCAGTCCTTGCACTCAATGCGAAAGACGTCGCCAGGATTAACAGATGCCACCGCCGGAATGTCCGGATGCCAGCGGTTATGACCCGGCATCTCTTGTTGATCCATCGGTTTGGTCAGATCAACCTTGAAGAGTGTTTGCGGCATGGGCGCCCGAGAAAACAAACCACTGGATCAAAGGGCATGCCAGTGATCTGAATGTGTAGCGCCTGCTACTCGGCGTCATCATCCACCGGGGAGACAGGAAGATTTACTTTTTGGGTCGATCATCAAAATCCTCGCGTCGGCAAAGGTTGTTTCGCAACCGGTCGGTCCAAGGGCCGGGCTTTTGGCCCATGCGCACATCCTGAATCCCGGAAAAGTTGTAGAGCACCTGCCACTGCGTGTCTCCCGAGCGACCCGCCGCCTCCTCCGCACGGTTCAGGATGCGGCCGTAAAGGTTGTCGTAACTCGGCCAGCCCGGTTCATTGGGGAGAGAACAGATCGCATTGATTTCCATCAGCACTGGCTGGTTGTTCCCTTCGGTCGTCACCCGGATCACCCCATCGAACAGGCCGTTGGGTTCTCCCTGCCGAAATGGTTTCACCAACGTCACGACCGTCTTCCCGACACGCACCAGCGCATCACCGGGTTTGGCCGTGGCCTGAGGTGTCTCCCGTGGCAACCCTTGGCAGGCCGCCAATGTCCCACCCAGCAAGGCGCCCAACAGGCAGCCCAGGCCCCGACCAGCACGACGTCCCGCCCGGGTGACGCGAGAGGTGGCCGCAGGTCGCTGGCCGGGGTTGCGCATGGGTAGGGGGGAAAAACCCCCACAAACCTACGATCAGCGCATCTGACGCGGTACGGGACCCTTGCTAAGGATGGGTGCGTGATGTTTGGCCTTGTCTTCGGATGACCCGCACTCTCCGCCTGCCACTCCAGTTGGCGCTGCCTTCTGTGCTCACGGGTGCGGTGGCCTTGAGCTTGCCTGGAGCGAGCTTGGCGCAAACCTGCCAATTCCTCTCGCCCGTGGGGGGCAATGGCGTCACCAACATCGTCACCAAAACCATCAGCCCCGGCAATCCCTTGGGTCATCCCAACTGGAACACCGATTTCTTTGTCACTCGCCCCTACAGCTTCTACAAGCTCTTTTTCACGGCGGATTCTTCTGTTTCGGCCACCTATCCCATCCAGGCCTATTTGAAGTTCACCGATGGGTCCAATCTGCAGGTGGTGAATGAAAACTTTGCGCCCCAGCTGGGTGTGGGCCGCCACTGGGACATCCCTGCCGTGCCAGGCAAGTCTGTCGCCCAGGTGAACTTCAAAGTCGGTCGATCCAGCAACATGGCGGCCACCGGCTTCACCTACCGCATCTCGGTTCAGGGTTGCCTCTGAGGCGAGAGCCCCAGGCACGCCTGCCAGAGCTCCCTGGCCTCCACTGCCGCCTGCCCCTCATCGGCGTCCGCCCCCAGCTTCAGGGGGCGGCAATCGAGGCTGTTGAGCAGCAGGCCAGCCCCGGCCTCCCCGAGGGCTTCCGGCGCCAGTGAGGCCTCCTGGATCAGGCCGAGGGCCAGGGCCTGGCCCCGCATCACCCCTGGCAGGCAGCCACTGGTGACCGGTGGCGTGAACCACCGACCACCCAGCTGCAGCAGCAGGTTGGCCGTGGTGCCACAGCAGAGTTCGCCAGCCGTGTTGAGCACCAGGGCATCTTCGGCGCCAGCGGTGCGGGCTTCGCGGCGGGCCTGCACGGCCCAGCCATAGGCGAGGGTTTTGCAACGGCTGGCCGGGCTGGTGGGGTGGCGCCGTTCCCATTGGCTCACCACCACCCGCACGGCGGAAAAGGCTGGCCGCCATGCCGTGAGCTGGAGCCAGAAGCGCGGCTCCAGCGGCTCCTGATGGGCTTCCGGCAGATCGATGCCCCGCCCGCCGCTGCCCCGGCTCCAGTTGAGACGCAGGGCGCCCCACCGCAGACCGCTGCGGTGGATCGCCTCACCAATCAAGGGCTCCAGCGCCTCCTCGCCAGGGGGCTCCGGCAAACCGAGCAGTGCCGCCCCTTGGCGCCAGCGGCCCAGATGCTCTGCCAGCAGCCAGGGGCGACCTCCAGCCACCAGCACCGTCTCAAAGACTCCATCCGCCAGAAGCAGGCCGCGATCATCCAGCGGCAGCCACAGCTGGCTGGGATGCCCCCACTGGCCTTGTGGCTCCTGAACCCCTGCGCCTGGCTTCCCGATCCAGCCCAGCGCCGCCTGTGCGGGCCGATTTGGAGGCCCCGGGTTCACGCCAGGGCCTCCAGCAGGGGCAGGAGCTTCCATCCCATCTCCGCTGCTTCCGCGGCGGGATCAGAATCCGCCACGATGCCCCCACCGGCATGGACCCGCAGGCGGGTGCCACGCACCATCAGGGTGCGGATCAGGATGTTGCTGTCCAACTGCCCATCAGCCCCGAGGTGAAACAGGGATCCGCAGTAGGGCCCCCGCGGAACGGGCTCCAGCTCGTGCAGGCGCTGGCAGGCCCGCACTTTGGGCGCGCCGCTGATGGAGCCCCCGGGCCAGCAGGCGCGAAGCAGATCCACCACATCGGCATCGGGGCGGAGCTGCCCCTCGACCACGGAGGTGAGGTGGTGCACCTGGGCGTAGCTTTCCAGCCCCACCAGTTGCGGCACGTGCAGACTGCCGGGGCGGCAAACCCGGCCCAGATCGTTGCGCAGCAGATCCACGATCATCACGTTTTCCGCCCGATCCTTGGGATCGCACACCAGTTCAGCCGCGGCCGCCGCATCGACCTCTGGTGTGGTGCTCCGGGGCCGGGTGCCTTTGATCGGCCGGGTTTGCACGTGGCCTTGGGCATCGAGCCGCAGGAAGCGCTCCGGCGAGGCGGAGATCACGGCCTCCTCCCCAGCCACCGCCAGGCCGGAAAAGGGGGCTGGGCAGCGCTGCCGAAGGCGGGCATGGAGGGCTAGCGGATCTGGCGGAAAGGGGAGCTCCCCGCTGCAGCAGAGGGTGAGATTGGCTTGGAACAGATCGCCACAGGCAATCCACTCCTGCAGCTTGCGCACGCCCGCTTCGTAGGCCTCAGGAGTGGTGTGCCAGTGCCAGTGGGCAGCAGGAATTCCTGGCCAGGCTGGATCTTTGGGCGGGGGAGCATCGGCCATGGCCAAGATGCGCGTCTCCAGGGCCGCCAGGCGCTGGGGGTGGCTTCCCTCAAGCCAGCAAAGTTGCTCGGCTCGATCAAAGTGCACCAGCGGGTCATGGCGGGCGGCCCAGAGCACGGCCATCTCGGGTTCCGGCCAGTGGCTGCCGGGCTCCACCCAGGCGCCAGCCTCATAGGCAAGCCACCCCAGCCAGGCGCCTCCGCTGGAGGCCATGGCCTCCAGGCTTGCAAAAGGATCAGCAGCCTCCACCCCTCCAGGCAGCCCCCGGCACTCCACCACCTCCAGCGGGTCCACGCCAAGAACGGCATGGCTGCCCAGCCGGCTCCCATCGCCCTCCAGCAACACCAGACCCCGGCTGCCCAGCTGGGAGGCCAGCTTCAGCGTCAAGGCCCAAGGTTCCTGCCAGGGCAGGGAGCGTTGCAGGGGAGCCATCCGCCTCCAGGGATCTCTCAAGGGCTCCATCCGGCGTCCCGCAGCGCCCGTTCCCGGATGCGGCAGCTGTCGCATACCCCGCAGGGCTCGCTACCCCCGGCGTAGCAGCTCCAGGTGTCGGCGATGGGCACCCCGAGCCGCACGGCCTCCTTCACGATGGTCAGCTTGTCCCACGTCACCAGAGGTGCCCACAGCCGGGCGCCATGGCCTTCCCGGCCAGCGCGGGTGGCCAGGTCGGCCAGCTGCTGATAGGCCTCGAGATAGTCGGGCCGGCAATCGGGATAGCCGGAGTAGTCCACCGCGTTGACGCCGAGCACGATCCGCTCGGCCCCCCGCGCTTCCGCCAGGCTCAAGGCCAGGGCAATGAACACCGTGTTGCGCCCCGGCACATAGGTGGAGGGGATCACTCCCGCTTGCACCCCGTCGCTGGGAAGGGGCTCAGCCTGGTCGGTGAGGGCAGAGCCCCCCCAGGCCGCCAGATTCACGGCCATTTGCAGATGCTCGCTCAAGGCAAAGTGCCGGGCCAGTTTTTCGGCGGCCTCCAATTCCCGCCGGTGCCGCTGCCCATAGTTGCAGGAGAGGCCAATCACCCGATAGCCGGCTTCGATGGCCAGCGCCGTGGCCGTGGCCGAATCCAATCCGCCAGACAGGAGGGCAACGGCTGTGGGCCGAGCGGGGTTGGGCTGGCCGGGGCTGGGGCCAGGTGGGGGTTGGCTGGAGCTGGGGCTGGAGGACACCCCAAAGCAAATCGCTGCGATCACCCTACAGACAGAATGCCGACCATCCCCAACCCCTTCCCCTTGATGGCACGAGTCTCCTTGGCATGGCAAGGTTTGGGCAGATGGCACAAGGGTGCTCGGCCGGGGATGGGGCAGGTGTTGGCTGCGGCCTGCGTGGGCGCCGTGCTGGGCAGCCCGGCCCTGGCCGCCCAGCCTCCCGACCTGCAGCCCTATCCCCCGGCCGGCCCGGGGGAGCGTCGCTGGTTCATCACCGTTGACACCACGCCAGCTGCTGCGGGGAGCTTGCGGGTGGAACTGATTGTGGGCCGCACCCTGAAGGTGGATTGCAACCAGCACCTGCTGCGAGGATCGATCAAGGAGGAGAGCCTGCCGGGCTGGGGCTACCCCATCCATCGGGTGGAGGGTGGTGAGCCGATGATCTCGACTCGCATGGCCTGCCCGGGCCAGGAGCTGCGCCAAACGTTTGTGGTGTTGGGAGGGCCACCCACCCTGGTGCCCGTCAATCCTCGCCTTCCGATTGTGGTGGTGGCGCCAGATTCACTTGAGGTGCGCTGGCGGCTGTGGCGTGCGGAGCCGCGCCAGAGGCCAGCGGCGCGGTTTTAAACAAGAATTCATTGGCACTTTCTTGCGGCAGAACGCATCGCGCCGGGGCCCTCTCTAGGTTTCTGCAACGGTTCGACCCCATTGCCCCCCGTTGTCGTCTCCTCCCTCGCATCGCCTGGCAAGCCTTCAAGCGGGACGCCATGCCTCCGCGGCCCCCAGCCAAGGAGTTGTTCCACGACGGCTTGCCTTGGCTCTCAGTGTGGCTCTGGCCGTCTTGAGCGCTGGCTGTCAGAGGGCCGCGCTGGATGGGGAGGATCCGCCGGTGAGTTTGCAGGTGGCCATCTCCACGGGCCAGGAATCCGACCAGGTGGCCCGGGCCAACCTCAAGGCCCTGGCAACCCAGATCGCCAATGAATACATGCGCAACCACCCCTGGGTGTTGCTGAATCTCCGGCTGTTGCCGGAGTCGGAGCTGGTGGAGAGCGTGCGCTCCAGGGCCAAGCTGGGAGCAGGGCCAGACCTGCTGATCAGTCGGGTGGCGCCGGTGGAGATCTTGGATCGGCAGGGCTACCTCAAACCGGTGGACATCAGCGCCTCAAAGCTCGATCCGCTGAGGATCCAATACCTCTCCGAGTTTCGCGATGGCCCCACCTATGAAGCTCTGCCCTTCCTCCTGCAGGCCAACGTGGCCTGCTACGACCGTCGGAAGGTGCCCAAGCCCCCGGCCAAGCTGAGCGACCTCAACGCCATCGCCACGGCTGGGGTGAGGGTGGGGTTGCCCTTGCAGATGCATGAGCTGCTCTGGAGCGCCAGCGCCTTCGACGCGGATCAACCCCTGCTCAAACTCTTCCGCACCCGGGTGGCCCCTGATTCCCTCTGGGAGGGGTTGCCCCCCCTGATCGGGCGCGGGTGGTGGGCTGGCTGGCCTGGATCTACAAGGCCAACATGCTTCCCAGTGTGATCTTTGTCGACACCACCGATGATCTGGTAGAGCGGATGGAGCGGGGTCAGCTCGACTGGATCAGCTGCAACAGCACCGCCATCGGCCGCCTCAAACGCACCTTGGGCCCGAAACTGGGGGTGTCCGTGCTTCCCGGCAGCAACGACGGCAAGCCGGCCAGGCCCATGGCTCGGCTGCAGCTGATCAGCTTCGGGCGGGATTCCACTGCCGCGCAGCGACGTGTAGCTACCAACTTTGCCCTGTTTGTGCTCAATGATTTCAGCCAGAGCAATCTGATGGGCAAGGCCTTCGGCAGCATGCCCGTCAACCAAAATGTGACGGTGCCAGTGAAGGATTCGCCGGCGCTGGCGGCCATGGAGGCCAGCCTCAAACACTCCACCGTGCCCACGTTCACACAGGGCATTGGCTTTCGCCGTGGGCTTTGGCTGCGGGGCGGTTCTGTGGATCCGCTGCTGCAGCTGTTGAAGAAAGCTGCCTATGCAGAGGAAACACCCGAGGAGGTGGCCAATGGGCTCGAGGCGCTCTCCAAGGCCATTTTCTTGAGCGAGCAGGCCAATCAGCACGTCCACGCCTCGTCGTCCATCTCCGGGGGAGATCAATGAACCAGATGTTGTATGTGTTGTTGGGCTGGCTGGGGTTGATCACCCGCGCTGCGGTGCTCTGGCAATTGGCGGCCATCCTGGTGCTGCTGGTGGCCTATCGAGCCTGGCGCCTGCGCCACCCCGCCCCCACCACAAGCTGGAGCCCGGTGTTTGCCAAGCTTGTCTTGGCGGCTGTTCTGGCTCTTGTGGGCTTCCTGCTGCCCACTCTAGGAATTCCCGGTGGACTCGTTGAGTTGTTTGGCAAGCTCACGCTGGTGTGGACAGCTCTGGCATCCCTGAGGCTGCTTTTGCGGCGCTACATGCCGGCGGAGCAGGTGGAGAACTACTGGCTGAAGGCTGTGGCCCCGCTGTTTGCGTTGACGGCGCTGGCGGGGGTGGTGAATCGTTTCGATGGGCTCGCTTTCCTCAATGAAGTGCCGATGCTGAAGCTCTTCAATGAGCCCCTTTCCCTCGGGCAACTCCTGATGCTCCTTGGCCTGCCCTATTTCCTGGTGGTGCTCTCCGATCTGCCGGTGGCGATGATCGGCTGGCTGGCTGGGCGACTGCTGGGCCTGTCGGAAGGCAACCGCAAGGCCTTGGAGCTGGTGGTGCGCTATCTCCTGATCAGTATCGGTGTGCTGTGGCTGGCCGATCAGATTGGCCTCAATGCCACCGCCATCGCTGCCATCGCTGGAGGCCTCTCTGTGGGGCTGGGATTCGGCATCAAGGAGGTGTTTTCCAACTTTGTGAGTGGTCTCTGGCTGTTGTTTGAGGGGGCCCTCCAACCCGGAGAGGTGTTGCTCTTCAATGGTGATGTGTGCAAGGTGCGCAAGCTGGGGCTGCGGGCCGCCACGCTCCTACGCAAATCCGACAACGCGGAGCTGGTGGTGCCCAACCAAACCTTTTTCACAGAAACCACCACCACCTACACAGGCACCGAGGAACTCCGGTGCGGCTCCATCAAAGTGCGTGCTGACTACAAGCACGATCCGGACCATGTGATGACGTTGCTGGTGGACATCGCCAAGGCAAATCCCCTTGTGCTCGCTGATCCGGCACCTTCGGCCAGCATCGGGAATTTGGGGGATTCGGCCATTGAATATGGCTTGGATTTTTGGATGAGAGACCCCCTGAAGAACGGCAAGATTTCAGGAGAGCTGCGTTACCAGATCCTCAATCGCTTCAAGCAGGAGGGGATTGAAATTCCCAAGGTTCCCTACGTGATCTGAGCCAACTCAGCGCAAGCCCAACCATTTGTGGCTCTGCAGGCTCAAGCGCCAGGCTGGGTGGCTGCGCACATGGCTGATGGCCAGGGCCTGACCGTGCGGGTTGTTCCACTCCGGCTGCAGCAGCAGATGGGGCCCAGCGGCTGAGGCGGCCATGGTTTCCGCAAAATCCAGATCCGCCTCATCTGTCACCACCACCTTCAGCTCCTGGCAACTCGCCAGGAGCTCCGGCCTGGGGGGGGCGTGGCGCTTGGGCGACAGGGTAATCCAGTCGAAGCGGCCGCTGAGCGGGTGAACTCCACTGGTTTCCAGGTGCAAGGGGGCCACATCGGTCAGGGAGGCGCAGAGGGGGCCCAGATCATGCTGCAGGGGCTCGCCGCCTGTGATCACCACAAAGGCGGCACCCTCCTCCCTGGCCTGCCGGGCTTGGCGCGCCAACTCCTCCACTGCAAGCCGGGGGTGGGCCTCCTCCGGCCAGGAGTGCTTGGTGTCGCACCAGGGGCAGCCCACCTCACAGCCCGCCAGCCGAAGAAAAAAGGCGCTGCGCCCGCTGTGGAGTCCCTCCCCCTGGAGGGAGTGGAAGGTTTCCACCACCGGCAGGGTGGTGGGGGCGGGTTGGGAAATCACGGGCGCCATGTGGCCCGAGCCTAGGGCTGGCTGGCCGCGGGGGCGTTTGAGGGAGGTGTTGGAGCGAGCCAGCGCAGGTATTGGGCTTTGACCAAAGGCTCGGTCTCAGGCGGCCAGGTGGAGGTGAGGCGATAGAGCTTGTAGACCGAATTGTTTTGATCAGCCACCAGATTGCGATAGGTGGCCAGGGCGCTCTGCAGCTTTGTGAGGGCCTGCACCACGGTGGTGCCGGCATCGTCGTGTCGGCCAGCCGCGTAGTCGGCCAGGGCGGATTGCAGGGAGCGGCGCGAGGCGTCCACATCGGCCCTGGCGGCATCCACCTGGATTCTGGACGCCACGAAAGAGGCGTAGGCATCGGTCACTTCCCTGGTGATCAGCAACCTGTCCAGATCGCCTTGGGCGATGGTTTGCCTGGCTTTGGCATCGGTGGCGTTGGCCTCAGCGTTGCGGATGCCGCCGTCAAACACCTTCCAATCGAAGGTGAGGCCCGCAAACGTGGTGTAGCCGGAGGATCGGGTGAGGGTGCCTGGCCCGTTGTCGTTGAAGGAGCCGCCATCAAGATTGAAGTTTTGGCGTTGCACCTGCCCGGAGAGGGCCAAGGAGGGCAGCGCCCGCAGCCGAATGGCCCGGGCATCGCTGATCAGGGCTTGCACGTCCAGGGCATTGGCCCGCAGTTCTTCGCGGCGCAACAGCGCTTGCTCGATCGACACCAGGCGCGTTTGCTGCCAGATCGGAATCACAGCTGGCGGCTCGGAGGGGAGGGCCAGTTTCCCGGGTTGGAGGTTGATCAGGTAGGCCAGGGCATTGGCGGCCTGGATGCTCTCTTTGTGGGCTTTGATCCTGGCCAGCAGCAGGGAGACGGTTTGAGCCTCGAAGCGGCTCACTTCCCCGGCTGGCTTTTGAGTCTTGTGGGCATCGATGTAAACCCTCAGGGCCTGGTCGAAGAGATTGATCAGATCCTTCTCGGTGGCCAGGGCTTCTTGGAGGTTGGTGTACTTTTCCTGAATTTGAAAGATCAACTCCCGGGTGGTGAAGGTCATCCGGTTGCGTAGGGATTCGGTGCGGCTCTCCCGGGCCACTTGTCTGGGGCCACGGCTGGGATCAAAAAACGCCCATGACAAATCCGCATAGGGATTGGATTGGAATCCGTTTTTGTAGGAGATGTTTTCCTGGGACGAACTGCCAGGAGTTTTTGTGGTGACGCTGGTGGAGGTGGTGGTGAACCCCAACACGCCGGGGCTCGCGGTTTTCAGGCTTAAACCAGGCACCCACTCGCGGTTGATCGCAACGCTGCTCCACTCAGATTCCTGAATCTTGGCCACAGTTTGGGCCAGTTCGGGGCTAGTGGCCACACCCCTTTTGATGGCTTCTTCGAGGCTGATGCGTTCGGCCGCCTTCTGTAGCCCATCACGATTCTCCCTGTATTGCTGGTAGATGAGATAGAGGTTGGAGTCTTTATTGATGATCGAGAGCAGATCGCGCACATCCATGGGCACGCTGGGCGTCGGCTCCCAACCCTGGCTGTAGGTTGGCGAGATGGGATGGAAGGCAGCGGCCAGCCAAAACAGCCCGAAAAGATGGGCTGAACGCTGAATGACGAGCTTCCTGATGTGGGCGAGAGGCACCAGATCTGGCTGATCAACCGGGGAAAACTAAACTCATTCCCTTCGCTTTGGTCGGCCTGTCTGCGTCCTCAGATGGGCATGGCCACCACTTGGGATTCTTGACGGGATGCGTGAAGAGGCTGCTGCTCATGCCGTCGCTTCTGCGCCGCTTCGATCAAGCCTCGGAAGAGGGGGTGGGGCTTGCCGGGTCGTGAGAGGAATTCGGGGTGAAACTGGCAGGCGGCGAAAAAGGGATGGTGGGGCAGCTCGATCAGTTCCACCAGGCGACCATCGGGGGAGGTGCCGCCGATGGCATAGCCCGATTCCACAAACAGACCGCGATAAACATTGTTGAATTCATAGCGGTGCCGGTGCCGCTCGTACACCACCTCTCCTTGATAAAGCTGCTGGGCCAGGCTGCCGGGGGCCAAGCGGCAGGGGTAAACGCCCAATCGCATCGTGCCGCCCAAATCCACAACGTCCTGCTGTTCCGGCAGCAGAGCAATCACCGGGTGGGGGGATTCCGGATCAAGTTCCGCGCTGGTGGCGCCGCTCAGCCCCGCCTGGTTGCGGGCCCACTCGATCACGGCGCACTGCATGCCGAGGCAGAGACCCAGGAAGGGCACCCTCTGCTCCCGTGCCCAGCGAATTGCTTCCACCTTGCCATCCACGCCCCGATGGCCGAAGCCACCGGGAACCACCACTGCGTCCATGCCCTCAAGCAGGCTCGCCGCCCCCTGGCTCTCGATCTGTTCGGCGCAGATCCAATGCAGATCGAGCGAGGCATCCCGTTCCAGGCAGGCATGGCGCAGAGCCTCAACCACCGAGAGGTAGGCGTCGTTGAGCTGCACATATTTGCCCACCAGAGCCACTCTCACGGCGGGCCCTGGATTGCGGAGCTTGCGCACAAGCTCTTCCCAGCGAACCATGTCGCTGGGGTGATCCACCAAACCGAGCACATCGAGCACCTGGCGGCAGAGGCCTTCCTGCTCCAGGGCCAAGGGCACGGCGTAGATGCTGTCGGCGTCGAGGGCGGGGATCACCGCCCGGGTGGGGACTCCGCAAAAGCCGCCGATCTTGGCCTTGAGATCGTCGCTGAAGGGCCGATCGCTGCGGCAGACAAGCACATCGGGCTGGATGCCGATGGAGCGCAGCTCTTTCACCGAGTGTTGGGTGGGCTTGGTTTTCAATTCGCCCGAGGTGCCGATATAGGGGAGCAGGGTGACGTGCACATAGGCCACGTCGGCACGCCCCACATCGCCGCGAAACTCGCGGATGGCCTCCAAAAAGGGCAGCGACTCGATGTCGCCCACGGTGCCCCCGATCTCCGTGATCACCACATCGGCCCCACTGTTGGCTGCCACACGGTGGATGCGCTCGCGGATCTCACCGGTGATGTGGGGAATCACCTGCACGGTCCCCCCCTCGTAGTCGCCGCGCCGTTCCTTGTTGATCACCGCCTGGTAAATGGAGCCGGTGGTCACGCTGTTCAGGCGCGACAGGGCCGTATCGGTGAAGCGTTCGTAGTGGCCCAGGTCGAGATCCGTTTCGGCCCCGTCCTGAGTGACAAACACCTCTCCGTGTTGATATGGGCTCATCGTGCCCGGATCCACGTTCAAGTAGGGATCGAGCTTGAGGATCGAAACGTTGTAGCCGCGGCTCTTGAGCAGGCGCCCCAAGCTGGCCGCCACGATGCCTTTGCCAATGCTGGAAACCACCCCGCCCGTCACGAAAACAAACTTCGTGCACAGGCTGCGGGCTGGGGCGTTCATGGCTAGCACGGCTGATTTCTCAATTTACCCGGCCTGGCCGAAACCTTGGCCAGCCTCAATCCAGGCTGCCCAGAAACTCCCGCATCCTCTGGCGCTGGCAGGGCTGCCGAAGTTTGAGCAGGGCTTGGGCCTCAATTTGGCGCACCCGCTCCCGGGAGAGGTGGAGATCGGCGCCGATCTCGGTGAGGGTGCGGGGATGGTCATCATTGAGGCCGAAACGCTCCCTGAGCACCTGGGCTTCCCTCTCGCTCAGCTCGGCCAGCAGCTCCTCCATGGCTTCGTGGAGGTGCTGGCGCATCAGGCTCTGCTCCGGGGAATGGTGCAGGTCTTCCACCAGCTCCATCAGCTCCGTGTCCTGATCTCCCCCCAGACTCCGATCCAGGGAGACCGGCTGAGGCAGCTGCTCAAGCGTTTGCCTGAGCACAGCCTCGCTGAGATCCGTTGCGGCAGCAAGTTCATGCCAATTGGCCTTGCGTCCCAAACGCTGGGCCAATTCCCGCTGGGCTTTGCGGATGCGGCTGAGCTTCTCGCTCACATGGGAGGGCAGCCGGATCAGGCGGCTCTGGCTGGCGATGGCCCGGGTGATGCCTTGGCGAATCCACCAGTAGGCAAAGGTGGAAAAGCGAAAGCCGCGGGTGGGGTCAAACCGCTCCACCCCCCGCTCCAGGCCCAAGGTGCCCTCCTGCACCAGATCGAGCAGCTCCACGCCCTGTTGCTGATATTTCTTGGCCACGGCCACCACAAGCCGCAAATTGGCTTGGATCATGCGTTCCTTGGCGCGACGCCCCTGGTGCAAGGTTTGGCGCAGGGCGGTTTCGCTCAAGCCGCTCGCTCTGGCCACCGCGACCAGATCTGCCTTCGGTTTCTCCACCCCCGGGTGCTGTTCCAGAATCCGCTCCCGCTGCTGCACAAGCCGGGCGAGGGTGAGCTCCTCCTCTTCCGTGAGCATGGCCACCCGGCCGATGTCCCGGAGGTATTGACGGATGACATCGGTGGAGGAGGCGCTGGGCAACAGGCAGGAAGCAACGCTCTCACCCTGGCAAGAACTGGCAGGGAAAGTTGGATTCAGGGGATTTGTTTTGGGATCGGGACCCGGACCGACCCGCTCAGTGCTCCTCCTCCACCCAGGTGCTCGCCACATGCAGTTCCTCCAGCTGCCTCTGCTCCACGCCTCCGGGGGCGCCAGTGAGCAGGCAGCGGGCCTGCTGAGTCTTGGGGAAGGCGATCGTGTCGCGGATCGATTCCTCGCCGGTGAGCAGCATCACCAGCCGATCGAGGCCGAAGGCGATGCCCCCGTGGGGCGGGGCCCCCAGATCCAGAGCTTCCATCAGGAAGCCGAACTGGCGGTTGGCCTCCTCCAGCGGCAGGCCGATCGTTTGAAGCACCTGGCGCTGCAGGGCGGAATCGTGAATGCGCAGCGAGCCGCCGCCCAGCTCCAGGCCATTGAGCACCAGATCGTAGGCCTGGGCGCGGGCGGTGGGCAGGCGCTCGGCCCAGGCGGCCGGATCGCGGCCCAAATCATCGGCGTTGGGGGCGCAGAAGGGGTGGTGCAGGGCCTCGAGGCGGTTCTCGTCCTTGTTGAACTCGAACATCGGGAAGTCGACCACCCACAGGAAGTTCCAGATGTCGTTCTCGCGGTCGGGCGGCACCAGGCCCAGCTCCCGGGCCAGGAACTGGCGCACCCGGTCCAGGGCCTTGTTCACCGTGGCGGTCTCCCCCGCTCCGAAGAGCAGCAGGGTGCCGGGCTGGGCGCCGGTGCGCTCGAGCAGGTGGGCCTTCTGCTCCGGACTGAGGTTGTCTTTGATGGCGCCAATCGTGTCGATCTCGCCCCCCTCCCGCACCCGGATGAAGGCCAGCCCGGCGGCGCCCGCCGCCTGGGCCTGGCTGAACACATCGCCGCCGGGCTTGATGCGCACATTGCTGATGGCCTCGTTGCCGCCAGGCACCGCCAACACTTTCACGGCCCCGCCAGCCGCCACCGCCCCGCTGAACACCTTGAAGCCCATCCCCGCCACGATGTCGCTCACGGTCACCAGCTCCAGGCCGTAGCGGGTGTCTGGGCGGTCGGTGCCGTAGCGCTCCATGGCCTCCGCCCAGGTAAGCCTGGGGAAGGGCCGGCTCAGCTCCACCCCTTTCACGGCCTTCCAGATGCTGCTGATCAGCCGTTCGTTGAGGGCGAGGATCTGCTCCTGCTCCAGGAAACTCATTTCCATGTCCAGCTGGGTGAATTCCGGCTGGCGGTCGGCCCGCAGATCCTCATCGCGGAAGCAGCGGGCGATCTGGTAGTAGCGCTCCAGGCCGCCCACCATCAGCAGCTGCTTGAAGAGCTGGGGGGATTGGGGCAGGGCGAACCACTCGCCACCGCACACCCGGGAGGGCACAAGGTAGTCACGGGCGCCTTCGGGGGTGGAGCGGGTGAGCACGGGTGTTTCCACCTCGATGAATCCCTCGTTCTCCAAAAAGCCCCGAATGGCCTTCACGGTGTCATGTCGCAGGCGCAGGTTGCGGGCCATGCGCTCGCGGCGCAGATCCAGGTAGCGGTGCTTGAGG
>JBJTWN010000071.1:0-5730 GCA_046081785.1 Cyanobium sp. | reverse complement strand
TTCCATCCAGAGGCGACTCCCCTCCACGCCGAAGGGATAGGGGCTCTCGATCAGCTGGCCGCCTTTGTGGGCCAGGGCACGGGCAGTAGCACTCAGAAACGGCTGGGCAAGCAGCAGCCTGGTGCCCTTGCCGATGGGGGGCAGGTCGGTGGAGCGGCGCGGCGGCAAGCTGCGGACCTTCGGGATGCCCATCCGCTCAAACAAGGTGGTGAAGCGATCCTCCACCGCATCCGCCAGGGTGCCCACGATCAGGAGTTGCTCCTCGTTGCTCTCCGGCAAAAGGGGCAACAGGGCCATCAAGGCCTGATCTTCCCCCTGGGTGAAGGTGGTTTCAATGCCGCTGCCGGTGTAGTTGAGCACCCGAACGCGGCCGGCCATCTGCTGGGTGAGGCGCTCGGCGGCCCGGGCCAGATCCAGCTTGATCACTTCACTGGGGCAGGAACCCACCAGGAAGAGGGTGCGGATCTCAGGGCGCCGCTCCAGCAGGTCGCGCACCAGCCGGTCGAGTTCGTCGTTGGCATCGGCCAGCCCCGCCAGATCCCGTTCCCCCAGGATCGCCGTGCCGAAGCGGGGTTCAGCGAAGATCATCACCCCAGCAGCGCTCTGGATCAGGTGGGCGCAGGTGCGGGAGCCCACCACCAGAAAGAAGGCATCAGGCATGCGGCGATGCAGCCACACGATCGAGGTGAGGCCGCAGAACACCTCCCTCTGGCCGCTTTCCTTGAGCACCTCGGGGAAAGCGCCACCGGTGGCGGGGCTTCCTGCGGGGGTGACGACCATGAATGTTGCGTCTCTGACCCCTCAGAGTTAGCCATCTCCACCGGCTGCTGGGGGCAGTCGTCACATCTTTTGGTGGGTCTGCGGTGTTCCGATCACCGATGGCGGACATCCATTGGGATGATGGCCGGATGAGCCAAGCCATCTTCCCCCCACCACCTGAACCCTCTCCGGAGCTCCTGCAGCGGGCCGCCAGGGTGCGGCGCGGTGCCATGGCCCTCGCCCGCTGCAGCGATGGGGAACGGCAAGCCGCCTTGCGGGCCATGGCCGCTGCCCTGGAGCAATCCCGAGAGGCCATTCTCCTGGCCAATCAGGCCGATCTGGACGCGGCAGCTGCGGAGGGATTGGCCCCTGCCCTGGTGGCTCGCCTCAAGCTGGACGGCTCCAAACTCGACGGAGCCATTGCCGGGGTGCGGGAGGTGGCGGACCTCCCCGACCCCCTTGGCCGGCGCCAGCTGCACACAGAACTGGATACGGGGCTTGTGCTGGAGCGCATCACCGTGCCCCTGGGGGTGCTGGGGGTGATCTTCGAGGCCCGACCCGATGCGGTGATGCAGATCGCCTCCCTGGCGATCCGATCAGGAAACGGCGCCATCCTCAAGGGAGGAAAAGAGGCCGCCCGCAGCTGCAGCGCGATCCTGGCGGCACTCCAACAGGGCCTGGCGGGCACCTCTGTGGATCCCTGTTGCCTGGAGCTGCTCACCAGCCGGGAAGAGAGCCTGGCCCTGCTGCGCCTGGATGGTCTGGTGGATCTGATCATCCCCCGGGGCTCCAACGCCCTGGTGCGCTACATCCAGGACCACACCCGGATTCCGGTGCTGGGCCATGCGGATGGGATCTGCCACCTCTACATCGATGCCGCGGCCGATCGGGAGCAGGCCCTACGGCTCACCCTCGACAGCAAGACCCAGTACCCGGCGGCCTGCAACGCCATTGAAACCCTGTTGGTGCACCAGGCCATTGCTCCTGCCTTTCTGGCGACGGCCATCCCGGCCCTTCAGGAGGTGGGCGTGGAGCTGCGGGGCGATCCACAGGCCTGCGCCCTCGGCGTGCCCACCGCCGCCACCGAGGCCGACTGGGACACCGAATATTCCGATCTGATCCTCAGCATGAAGGTGGTGGCAGATCTGGAGGAGGCTCTGGCCCACATCGCCCGGCACGGCTCCCGCCATACCGAGGCCATCTGCACCTCGGATGCCGCCACGGCTGAACGGTTTCTGAGCAGCGTCGACAGCGCGGGGGTGTACTGGAACTGCTCCACGCGTTTCGCCGATGGGCACCGCTACGGTTTCGGTGCCGAGGTGGGCATCAGCACCCAGACCCTGCCGCCGCGGGGGCCCGTGGGCCTGGAAGGCCTGGTGACCTATCGCTATCTGCTGCGGGGCGAAGGCCATATCGCGGCGGACTACGCCAGTGGCGCACGACGCTTCCAACACCACTCCCTCACCCCATGAGCGAGGCCAAGGACACCCCACCTCTGGTGCTGGTGCACGGGCTCTGGGACACCCCGGCACTGTTCAACAGCCTGCGCCGGGCCATCGGCGATCGCCGGGAGGTGTTCATCCCCCACCTGCCCCATGGCCTGGGGGTCGTGCCCCTGGAGGTTCTCGCCGCTGATCTGGGCCAGGGCATCGAGGAACGTTTTGGCCGCGATCAACTCCTGGATGTGATGGGCTTCTCCATGGGTGGGGTGATCAGCCGCTCCTGGATCCAGCTGCTGGGCGGCAACCAACGGGTGCGGCGCTTCACCAGCGTGGCCAGCCCCCAGCAGGGCACCTGGGCCGCCCAGCCCTGGCCCGGCCGCTTGCTCGCCAGCGTGGGTGACATGAAGGTGGGGAGTGATCTGCTCAGACGGCTCAACAGTGATCCAGATGCTCTGGCAGGCATCGACTGCTGCTCGCTCTACTGCATGGCGGATGTGATGGTGGTGCCGGGATGGAAGGCCGTGCTGCCAGTGGGTCGGCGGGAGGTGTTGCGCCCCCTGAACCTTGCCCACCACGAGCTGATGGCCCATCCGGCCTCCGTGGCCCAGGTGGCCCAAGAGTTGCTACGGCCCTGATGAGCCTGTACACGATCGAACGCAAAGCCCCCATGACCGGTAGGGTTGGCCTCCACATTTGGAGGGGAGTGTGAGAGGTGTGGAGCCCAAGGCGGCGATGGGCGATGGGACCGAGGGGAGGGACATCGTCGGATGGAGCGAGCTGACGGCGATCAATTGGGCCAAGGCGCTCACCGTTGGCGTGCTGATCGTGCTGGCGCTCCGTTTTGGCCTATCCGGCACCCGTCAGGTGCTCTATCTCAGCCTCCACATCAGTTACTGCCTTTGGTGGCTGTTGGAGCAGTGGTTCTTTCCCGCCCGAGCGCAGCAGCTCTTCACCGATCGGGTGGGACCAGGCCGGTTTGCGCTGGCCTTGCTTTTCATCGGCGTGCTGTACAGCCTGCCGGGTTGGCTTGCGTTCCTCAATCCAACCCCCATCTCCAATGGGATGGTGGCCCTGGGGGTGGTGCTGTTCATTTTTGGCAGCCTGATCAACGCCACAGCGGATGTGCAGAAAATGACGGCCAAAGCCATGGGCGCAGGTCTTGTGGCGGATGGAATCTGGCGGCAAGTGCGCCATGTGAATTATCTGGGGGACCTGTTGCGCTACCTGAGCTTTGCGGTGGTGGCCGGCATCGGCTGGGCCTACCTCGTGCCGGCTCTGGTGCTGCTGATCTATCTGCAGCGCATCCAGCAGAAAGAACAGCAAATGGCCACTAAATATTCCGAGTTCGCCACCTACAAAAGCCATAGCACCCGTCTGCTGCCATGGCTCTGGTAAGACCTGGGTGGGCATGGCTTGGGTGGAAACAGATCCTCTGGGGGATCGCCATCACCCTGGTGTACCAGGGCCCATTCCCCCCCCTGGCCCTGGCCAACACGACTCCTCTCCCCACTGCTCCCCCACCCCTTCCAGCACCGATCGATCCGGAGCGGCCCCCTACCCCTTCAGCGCCAGAGGCTCGCAGCCTGATGGCTGGGCCCGCCAAACCCCTGCTGGGGGTCTGGCTGACCCTCAACGACATGGGGACCCTGCGGGATGGCCCCAAACTCCAGGCTGCCGTAGGGGAGCTGGGACATCTGGGCTTCAACACCCTCTATCCAGTGGTTTGGAACGGGGGCTATGCCTACTACGCCAGCACGGTGACCCAGCAGCGACAAATTCAAGGCTTCACCCTGCGCGGCCTGCAGGGGCAGGATCCCTTGGCCGAGCTGATCTCCCTGGCCCGGCCCCAAGGCATGCGGGTGGTGCCCTGGTTTGAGTTCGGCTTCATGGCTCCGCCCAGCTCTGAACTGGCCCTGCGCCATCCCAAGTGGCTCACCCAGCAGCGCGATGGGGGCACCACGTCCATCAGCGCTGCGGGGGAGGTGGTGTGGCTCAATCCCTTCCGGCCGGAGGTGCAGCAACTCCTCACCGATCTCGCCCTGGAAGTGGTTTCGCTTTACGACGTGGACGGGTTGCAGTTTGACGATCACTTCAGCCTGCCCAACACCTTTGGCTATGACGCCTACACCCGGGCGCTCTACCTGCGGGAAACGGGCCGCACCGTGCCCCCGAATCCGGAGGATGGCGCCTGGGTGCGGTGGCGTGCCGACAAGCTCACAGCTTTTCTCAAGCGGCTGCGAACGGCCTTGAAGGCAAGGAAGCCAGGCCTCTTCCTCTCCCTCTCCCCCAACTACGCCGATTTCGCCTACAAGTTGCAGTTGCAGGATTGGCGCAGCTGGGTGAAGGCCGGCCTGGTGGATGAGGTGGTGGTGCAGCTCTACCGGCCCAATCTGGAGAGTTTCACGGCGGAGCTGGGCCGACCTGAATTTCAAGGGCAAACGGTGCCGATGGCGGTGGCCCTGATGGCGGGCCAGAGGATGCGTCCTACGCCATCGTCCCTGCTGCAAGGCAAGGTGAATGCTGCCCGGCAGAGGGGTCTGGGGGGCGCGTTCTTCCACTATGGGCCGCTCTGGGAGGCCACGGCGGATCCAGCGGGCAGACTACGGGAGCTTGAGGGGCTGCTGGGGGCACCTGGGAAGGAAGGGGACGGTGCAGGCGTCGTCCCGTGAAGAGGATCGCGCCTTGAGGGCTCTCATCCAACTTGGGGGCAGGAGATGCCTTCACCCCCATCTTCAGCTGGGACATTCCATCGCAAGCTGATCACCGTTGAGGGTGTCAGGACTCGCCACTGGTGCGCCAAGCCTGGCCCCCAAAGTGCAAAATCCCCAGGATTCTCCAACAGCACAATCCGCTCCAGGGCCCCCCGCTGAAACCGCAACTCAAACCCCCCGGCCCCGGCGAGGAGGGAGAGGCTGCGCCCCGTGCTGATCGGCTTCCCTTCTCCCCACTCCGGTGGATCGGAGGGGGAATGGAGAAACCATTTCAGTGCCATGTCCTCCACCAGCTGCGGCCCATGGGGATTCCCTCCATGGCGGAGAAACCGCAGAGACCACTCCGGAATTCCCCCATGGTCCCCCACCACCCAATTGGTGTGGAGCTCCCCGGGGGAGCGAAGTTCCCAAGCGTTACCCAACTCCAGCCCATCCAGCTCCGCCCCCCAATGGCGCATCGGATTCACTGCATCGGGGTGGCCGCCGGCTCGGCAGCAGGCGCCAGCCCCGTGTGCCGAATCAACGCCTCCGACGAGGGCGCCCGACCCCGAAAGGCCTCAAACACCTCCGAGGGATGGCGGCTGCCCCCTAGGCTGAGCACGGTGTCACGGAAGCGGCGCCCCGTGGCGCGGATCAGCTCCTCGTTGTCGAGTCCGGCCTCCTCAAAGGCGCTGAAGGCATCAGCGCTGAGCACCTCGGCCCACTTGTAGGAGTAGTAACCCGCGGAATAACCGCCGGCGAAGATGTGGCCAAAGCTGCAGAGGAAGGCGTCCTCCTCGATGGGGGGCAGCACCGTTGTGGTGCGGGCCACCTCACGC
>JBJTWN010000070.1:0-2536 GCA_046081785.1 Cyanobium sp. | reverse complement strand
CTGGCCCTGCAACACCGGGACATCGCCAGGGCGGTGGCGGCCAACCTCTCGCGCCGCACCGGCCATGCCCGGGAAGACCTGGAGCAGATCGCCATGGTGGGCATCATCCTGGCCGCCCGCCGCTATGCCCCCGAGCGGGGCGGCTTCCGGCCCTTTGCCCGCCGCTACGCCAACGGCGAGGTGCACCACTTCCTGCGGGATCGGGGTTTTCTGATCAAGGTGCCGCCCAGCTGGCGGGAGCTGCACGCCAGGGGGAGGAAGCTGCAGAGCGGTGGGGTTCCCCGTGAGCTGGTAGCGGAGCGGCTTGGGGTGAATCAGAGCCGGTGGGAGGAGATCGAGCGGGCCTGCAGTGTGGGGGTGGTGCCGTTGGGGCCGATCGAGGCGCTGTGAGCCACGGTGCCCAGGCGGTGGGCCTGGAGCTTGCGGGCCCAGTGGTGGGCGCGCTCGGCTGGGATGAAGCGGGGCCTTTTCACCGGCCTGCCGCAGCGGCCATAGAACACCGTGAGGCGCTCAGCACCGGGACCTTTGCAGCCGGCCGGATTAGACGTGCACCAACAGCTGGCGGATGTCGCAGCGGGGAAAGGAGCACGCCATCTCAAGGAAAGCGAGGGACAGCCCCGACTCGCCCCAGCCCGCAACGGGGGGCAAGGACGCACCCATGGGGGCGCCCGGCCTGATCCTTGCCCCCCGGGGCGTGCTGGGGCAGCGGTGTTGGAGCCCTTGCGAAAGGGGATGGCGTTCCCAACCCACTGGATCGACCGAGCGACCCTGCACGCTTCGTCCGGGAACCTGGCAACGGTGCTGCTGCGAGGCTTGGTGGGCCTGCGGAGTCAAGCGACTGTGATGAGGGGGCCTCTCGTCCAATCTCGTATTAGGTCACGAACCTTCCCTTCTGGTCGCTCCCATCGGGCCAGAACGACAGATCACGCTGCGGACAACAGCTGGGAAGCTGGGTCAGTCGCTTGAGGAGTCAGGCCTGGTCTGCTGGGGTTCCCTGGATCATCTCAGTCGCTTGACAGCTACTAAAGAGGGTGGGGACAAACAACTCTCGCACGCTGTAGAAATTGGTGATGAATCCATCGGAGGGCGACATTCAGAACGTGCGGCAGGCGGTTCAACAGGTGGACGAGCTACCCGATCAGATCGGTGCTGACACGGACAACAGGGCAGCTCGCCGCAGCTGGGATTGAGATTATGTTGATGAGTATGCGTCGGGGGGCTTGCTTCACGATGCTGGGCTAATAAGCCCTGGGGTATCCGGTTTCAGAAAATTTTCGTCTGCCTACGGAGCCGAGGTTAATTGAAACAAGCAACATCCAATTGCGCAAGGCCGTGAACCATCGCCTAAAACCGCTGTGGAAAAAGGCAACGCCGGTAAAGTGCCAAGTGCTCAAGAGCTCAAGGACCGAGAAGGAAATCCTGGGGAGAGAGAGCAGACCCGGAACCCAACGTCGAGGAAGATGGCCGGGTGGATCATGCCCCGGTAGGCCGAGCGGGAGTAGTGGGGATTGAAGAACCAGGAGCCGCCGCGCAGCAGCCGCCTCTGCTGCTCCAAGGGCAGACTCTTGGGATCCTCCGCCAAGGGTTGACCATTTTCTGTCCCACCCTGCGGAGAGGGGGGCCAAAGATCCTTGCACCATTCCCAAACATTGCCATGCATGTCAGCCAGCCCCCAATCGTTCACCAGCCCGTAGGCCCCCACCGGCGTGGGGCGCTGTAGGTAGGGACCTGGCCGGCCACCTGGGTAAACGTAATCAGCCTTGCTGCCGTTGTAGTTGGCCCAGCTCACATCAATGGTGTCGCCGAAGTGAAAGGGAGTGCTGGCCCCGGCCCGGCAGGCTGCCTCCCACTGGCTCTCGCTGGGCAGGCCCAACACAGGCGCATCCCCCTCGCCGTCCAGCTCTGGCCACTGCTCCTTCAGCCAAAGATTCAGTCGCTGCAGCCACTCCTGGCAGTCGTTCCAGCTCACGCTCTCCACCGGCAGGTCGACTCCCTTGTGCTGAGACGGGTCAGGCTGGAACTGATGTCTCTCCTCCCACTCTAGCTCCGCTAGGCTGCGCCACTGGGCCTGGCTGATCGGAAAACGAGCCATGGCGAAGGTGGGCACGCTCACCTGGCGCCGGGCCTCCCTCCACTGCACCTCCTCCGGTTCCTCCTGGTTTATGGCCCCATACTCATAGTTGCCACGCCCTACTTCCCCTGGCGGTGAAACGATGGTGTAGGTGCCACCCCGGATCTCCACCACCTCCAGGGGCACCCCACCCGGCAGCGGCACCTGCCACACCTTCACGTACTCCAACACCCCCGTCGTCACCGCCCCGGCGGCCGTGTTGAGGGTGAGCATCGGCACCTTCAGGCCTGGCTCCGTTCCCCACACGGGCAAAGCGAACGGGCTGGAACGGGTGGCCATTCGCTGCAGGCCCCGGGCGGCGCCCTGCAGCAGGGGGAGCTTCTCATCCATCGCCTCGAAGGTTTCACCGTGGAGGTGGTTGGCCTCCGCCTTCAAGAGGTCGCGCAGCCGATCCCAATGGGCCTG
>JBJTWN010000069.1:0-9428 GCA_046081785.1 Cyanobium sp. | reverse complement strand
CATCAATGTCAGCAAAACGCAAATTGAAGGCAGACGCTCATACAGACGAATGTCAATGCCATTCCATTGATCCAGACAGCTACTGTCGATGTTGGCTGAAACAATCATTTGTTCTCTTTCATCACTTCTTGCCGATCAACTCTCCTTCAGCAGCCGGTGATCTCAAGCCTGCTCAAGGGCGGCCTTTTCGCCGCCATTGGGATGGGAGCCATGCTGCCTAGCCAGCTGCTTGCCGCTGACCTCAGCTATCGCGGGCTGATTGAGTTTGACCACGGCAGCAGCTTGCCAGACATCCCAAAAGGGAGCCGCTACATCGTAGATTTTGTCCTCAATGGCGACGTGCCAGATACCGATCATTCTTTCTTTGAAAATAGTTTTGAAAACACAGATGGAAATAGGGGAATCACCACTTTTGGGAATTTCACGAATCCTTTTCGATACCTTCGCTTTACCCTGGATCCCAGCGGACCTCCAGCCCTTGATCTCGCAAACCTTGTGTTTGCCTATGGCCAGGTGAACGGTGACTTTTCACGTGTGGTCGACGTCAATCAACCCCCACCCACCCTTAAGCCTCCCTGTGATGTCTCACCTTGCATTAACGAGCACATCACACTAAAAATGAGGGGGATTCCTGGATCGCCAATCACGGAGGTCTGGTTCAATCTTTATAACAGCACCTTCTACAACCCCACCTACGCCTCAAGACAATTGCTGCTTGACGTCAGCGATGGCATAACGACTTTCCGGTTTGAGGACCTCTTCATCCACGGACCCGAAACGCTTCAGGAATTCCAGAGTTACCGAACACCCGATTTCTCCAACCTCACCGATGCGGTTCTCTTCTCCGGCCCCGCTGGAACCGTCGCCTCGGGCCGCTTCCTTCGCCTGGAGGCGGTGCCCGCTCCCCTGCCGCTCTTGGGCGGCGCGGGCCTCGTGGTCTGGAGCCGTCGGTTGAGGCAACGCCTTCGCCAATGCCGATCCTGACCGCCTCTGCTGCTCCGCTTCCCGCCGGGGCTCCTCGCCTCCCCGGCCCTCCCCCCTCATGCCTTGCGCGTCACAACCGGCCGCCGCCGCTTGGGATAAAGCTCCCGGCAGAGGGGGCAAACCGTGCCATCACAGCCATGGGCCGTGCAGTGCTCGCGCCCGTAGAAAATGATCTGCAGGTGCAATTTGTTCCAGGAGTCGCGGGGAAACAGGCGCTTGAGATCGGTTTCGGTGCGCGCCACGCTGGCGCCACTGCTCAGGCCCCAACGCTGGGCCAACCGATGGATGTGCGTGTCCACCGGGAAGGAGGGGACGCCAAAAGCCTGGGCCATCACCACGCTGGCCGTCTTGTGGCCAACGCCAGGCAAGGCCTCGAGCGCCGAGAAGCTGCAGGGCACCTCTCCACCATGGCGCTCCAGGAGCAGCTCCGCCAAACGCTTCACGTGCTTGGCCTTGGTGCGGGCCAGGCCCAGCTGACGGATGTGCGCCAAGATCGTCGCCTCGCTCAGGGCCGCCATGCTCGCCGGATCGGGACCGGCGGCGAAGAGGGCCGGAGTCACCTCATTCACCTTCTTATCGGTGCACTGGGCACTGAGCAGCACCGCCACCAGGAGGGTGAAGGCATCCCTGTGATCCAGGGGGATTGGTGTCTCGGGATAGAGCTCAGTCAGCCTGCGCAGGATCAGGGCCGCCCGCTCCGTCTTTTTCAAAAAGAACTCCCGGGCTTTCGCGATTGTCGAAGCTAGAACACCCGTGGGCGGCGGAATTAGGCATGGTTAAAGCGACAGCAGCCACACAGCCAAGCCACACCCCGGCGAATTCCCTCAGCATGGCGGGGCAAGCGTGAAGAGCTTGGCAAGCCAAACCTGGGAGGAACCAAACCATGTGCTTTTCAGCAACGGCCAGCTTTGGGGCAAGCGCCCTTCTTCTTCCCACCGGTGCCGCGGCCCTGACCATCGCTTGGAGGAAAGGCCAGCGGCAAAAGCTGCCCCTGGCGGCGGCACCCTTGCTATTTGGCCTTCAACAAACCCTGGAAGGGATGGTGTGGCTCGGACTTCAGACCCCGCCGGACCTGGCGACCCCAGGCCAGCCTGTTGGCCTTGTGGTGGCCTCCCTGGCCTATCTGTTTTTTGCCTATGTGGTTTGGCCGGTGTGGATGCCCTTGGCGGCGGTGACTCAGATGGAGCAGCCCAAACTCCACCACCTGCGTTTATGGCGAGCCGTTCCCGCTCTTGGGCTGCTGCCAGCTTTCACCCTCTGGCTTCCCTTCCTGAATGATCCCCGGGCTGCTGTCCCGGAACAGATCGGCCACTCGCTGGTCTATCCGCTGACACCGTGGAGCGCCAGCCTGCTGCCGCCGCTGGTTGGGCCGGTGCTTTATGCCGCCTTGATCGTGCTCCCGTTCCTGAAGGTGCCCTCCCTGCGGGTGCGCAGCTTTGCCCTCACCCTGCTGCTGGCCTTTGGCCTCGCCCAGTGGGCCACCAGCGAGGCGCTCACATCGGTGTGGTGTTACGCGAGCGCCCTGCTGTCGCTGCAAATTGTTTGGATCCTGCAAGAGCCAGAGACAGGCCCGCAGAACAAAACTGGGGTAGGCCTGCTTGACGCGGCTAGATAATGTGAATGTTTGGCTGATTGAATCGCGCTTGCCAGCAACCCTCAAGCCACAGGCCGCCAAAATCGTCGCCATTTCCTTCCGGTTGCTGCGCAGGGCGGCAGGCTTTCTTTTCATGGCCAGCCTCTCGATCGTGGCTGTTGTGCTGCGCCGCAGGGTAGTGATCATCGTGACACCGTTTGGCAATCTAGGCAATCGACTCTTTCTTTATGCCAATATCATCGCTTTTGCGATCGAGCAGAAAGCCATTGTCATCAACCCTGCTTTCCATCCCTGGCGGGCGGTGTTTGCTGGCACCAGAGCGGGGGGCGTAGCCTGCTATCCGCCGCCAAATCTGCCCTATCTGCCTGGCAATTGGCTTGAAACAAGCCTGCAACATCTAGCCTGGGTTGGTCTATCCATTGCCAGCTCATCCCACTCGCCTAGCCAGTGGGGAGCCATCAGCATTGATGGGATTGAACGCCTGGAATTAGACCAGTCCAATTTTGTGGAGTGGGCCAACAACAAGCATGTCATCCTGCTGAGCGGATGGCTGATGATCTCCAGCGTTTCTATGGAGCGCCATGCCGACAAAATCAGAGCATATTTCAAACAGATTCTCGGCAACACTCCTGAAGCATTGGCTCCCGTCAATCGTCTGCGCCAAAGCTGTGATCTGGTGATTGGCGTTGTGATCCGCCATGGAGGCTTTGATCAGTGGATGGGAGGAAAATATTATTTTGAAACGGCAACTTACATCGAGTGGATCAAGCAAACCGCCCGGCTCTATCCTCATCAGAGAGTAGGATTTTTCGTCTGCAGCGATGAAGAACTGAACCTCGAGAATCTCAACGACATCTGCTACGAGTTTCGCGGCAGAAGCGACCTTGAAAATCGTGCCGCCCTCTCGCAGTGCGACATGATCCTCAGCCCACCCAGCTCCTTCGCCGGTTGGGCAGCCTTCATGGGCAACAGCCCCTTCCAACTTCTTCATTCGCCCTCGCAAACGATCTCTCGGCAGGGCTTCATCCGGATCCGCAACCACATGGACATGCGCGATGCCTCCTATCCACCGGATCTTGATCTCACCGATTCCCTGATCGCACCTCGTGCTTGATTCCGCTAAGTACAGCATTGAAACCTTGGTGGAGTGGCTACATCTCCAGCCCCACCCCGAGGGCGATTGGTATCGCGGACTCCATCGCAGCACCATGGATGTGCGCGTGGACGATGGCCAACAACGAGCCCTCGGGTCTTCGCCACTCTCCGAAGATGATCCACACGAGCCTTCCCAATTCGTTCATGTGGTGCCCGCTGGCTGGTGGCAAACGGCTCGCTGCCCGGGCGCATGGACCCTGGTGAGCTGTTGTATGGGTTCAGATTTTGAGTTTGAGGATTTTCAGCTCCTCAGCCATCAGCCAGCTTCTAGCCATCCGCCCGGGGCCCTCAGCGACCTGCTTTGACCCCTCCCCTCCCCCACCCGAGCGCCCAGCCAAGCCTGGGACGAAGCCTGATGGGTCTCTGGTTGCTCGCCGTGGTTCTCGCCGTGGTGGGCCTGGGCCAGCTGCCTTTGCGCGACTGGGATGAAGCCATTGTGGCCAGGGTTGCTTTGGAAGCCTCCCAGCGGCCCTGGCCCGATCGGCTGATGCCCATGGCCTGGGGAGATCCCTACCTCAACAAGCCGCCGGGACTCCACCTGTTGATCGCGGCAGCGATTGAGCTCTGGCGAGCGCTGAGCGGCGCCGCACCGAGCGCCCTGCCCCCGGAATGGCTGCTGCGCCTCGTACCCGCGCTGCTGTCCAGCGCCGTGGTGCCCCTGGTGGGTCTGGTGCAGGCCCGGCTGCGCCCCCATCAACCTGCCGTTGCGCTGGCGAGCGCCGCCATCGCCCTCACCCTGATGCCCCTGGCCCGCCACGGCCGCCTGGTGATGCTCGATGGCAGCCAAGTGGCCGCCATCCTGGTGCTTTGGTGGGCTGTGCTCAGCCCAAACCCTCGGCGCGGGTCCCTGCTGCTGCATGGGGCCTGCGTGGGGCTGGCGACCTCAGCCCTGCTGCTCTTGAAGGCCCCCTTGGCCTTCCCCCTCCTTGCCGCCACCCTCTGTCTGCGGGCCTTCGATCGCCAGCTTCCTTGGCACCACTGGCGTTGGTTGCTCGGCGGGGTGGCGATCGGCCTGCTGCCTGGCCTGGCCTGGCATGGGGCCCATCTTCTGGTGCGGGGCTCCGATGCCTGGCAGATGTGGGGAAGCCAGGGCTTCGCCAGGCTGCAGGCTCGGCTGGAGGGCCACAACGGCGGCCCCTTGATGCCCGTCACGGAAGTGTTGGAAGGGGGCTGGCCTTGGCTGGCGCTCTGGCCCGGGGCGATGGGTCTGGCCTGGAGGGAGCGCCGCAGCCAGGCAGGGCGCTGGTGCCTTGGCACCACGGCCATCACGGCCGTTTTGGTGTTGCCCCTCCGCACCCAGCTGCCCTGGTACAGCCTGCTGCTGTGGCCACCGCTCGTTCTGGCCTGTGGCCCGGTGCTGGTGTGGTTGGTGGATCGCCAGCCGCGTCTGCAACCGGCCTGGCCAGCCCTGAGCCGCAGGGTTCCGGCGTTCTGGGCCCTCCTGGGTGCCCTGCTCCTCGCCCTGGCCCTCGTCGCCATGGCCACCGCCAACGCCGCCCTCCAACCCCTGGCTCCAGTGGCCGCTTCAGGCGGGCTCGCCTTGCTCGTGGGAGGAGCCCTGCTCCTGGCAAAGCGGCAAAGACGCCGCCAATCGGGGGCCATCCTTCTGGTGGCTGGGCTTTGGGGCACCCTGCTGGTGTTGATGAGCGGCCCGCTCTGGCTCTGGGAGCTCAATGAACATTGGCCCGTGGTTCCCATCGCCAAGGCGGTGCTGCAGCAGCCCGAGGGATCGGCCCGCCTGTGGGAGTTGGAGGAACGCCCCAGCCTGAACTGGTATGCAGGCCAGCGGCTGCGCCGCTGGCAAGAGGACAGCCTGGAGTCAATGGGACAGGAGTCTGTGGTTTTGGTCACAGCGGAGCCAACCCCACCCGAACTGCCGGGAGCCCGCTGCCAACGCTTGCCCGTCCCGCAGGACGGGGTGGCCCCCCCTGCGTCGGCACACCTCTATCGCTGCGTCAGATCGCAAAGCCCAAATCAGCAGAAAACATGAAACATGGCTCTTGCATCCCCGGGGCTTGCTGGGGTGCATCACATTTTCCAAGTGAAATCCAAGACTGCTGCTATACTCGGCTCTCATTTTTGCCGTCAACGTGTCTTCACTCGTCAGCGAGTGTCTTTTGATTCTTCTTTTGCAGATAGCAAATGGAATCTTTTCTGGATCAGAGATCGCCATTGTTTCTGCAAGAAAAGTACGCCTAGAGCAATTAGCTGATCGAGGCAATCGCAAAGCGCGAAAAGCGCTCAAGTTGGCCAATTCGCCCAATGATTTCCTCTCCACCGTGCAGGTGGGAATCACTCTGATCGGCATCCTCAGCGGTGCCTTGGGTGGTGCCACGATTGCCCAGCGGCTGAAGCCCCTGCTCGACACCATCCCGGCCCTGCGGGGTTCCAGCGAATTACTCAGCCTGGCCCTGGTGGTTTCGGTGATCACCTACCTCTCCTTGGTGATCGGCGAGCTGGTGCCCAAGCGCATCGCCCTCGGAAATCCAGAAGCCATTGCCTGCCAGGTGGCCGGGCCCATGCGCTTCCTGTCGCGCCTCACCGCACCGCTCGTGCACATCCTGAGCGGCTCCACCGATGGGATGTTGCGGTTGCTGGGGGTGAAGGCCTCGGAAGAACCCGAAATCACCGAGGAAGAAATCAAGGCGCTGATCCGGCAGGGCACCGAGTCCGGAGTGTTTGAAGAGGCGGAGCACGAGATGGTGCAACGGGTGTTTCGCCTGGGGGATCGCCCGATCAAGTCGATGATGACTCCCCGCACAGAAATCGCTTGGCTGGATCTGGAGGAGCCCCTCGAGCTCTCACTCAAAGAGGTGCTGGAAAGCACTCACTCCAGATTTCCAGTCGCTCGGGGCAGCCTGGACGATTGTGTGGGCACGATCCGCATCCGCACCCTGCTGACGGCCGTGGTGGAAAACCAGCCGGTCGATCTGGAATCGATGCTGCAACCCCCTCTCTTTGTGGCCGAAAACATGCGGGCCCTCAATGTGCTCGAGCAGTTCCGCGAAACCGGAGTGCACATTGCCCTGGTGACCGATGAATTCGGAGGCATTGAGGGTCTGTTGACTCTCAACGATCTGATGGAGGCGATCGTGGGCGATCTCCCCTCCGCAGAGGATCAGGAGGAGCCCCTGGTGATTCAGCGGGAGGACGGCTCCTGGCTGTTGGATGGCTCTCTCGACATTGGCGATTTCAAAGCGCTCGTGGATCGCGAGGAATTGCCCGATGAAGTCTCAGGGGGCTACCACACCATCGGTGGATTTGTGATGCATCAATTGGGCCGCATCCCCATGGCCGGTGAGCATTTTCGCTGGGATGGCCTCAATTTTGAGGTGATGGATATGGATGGCAAACGCGTCGACAAGATTTTGGTGGTTGAGCTGCCAGACAACGCCCACCCTCCCAGCCATGGCGAGGCCGCTTCGAAGGAGGACGAACCAGAAGCTTGAACAGGGGGACGGCAGCAGGAGCTAGGGGTTGCACCACTGGCACTGGCCTGGATCGGCCTGAAGCAACCCATCGGGCCGGGGTTGCTCTTGGCGATGGTCGCAGCGCTGGCATCCCCAGACCTGGGCGAGCAGCCAGGCCGTAGGCCTTCCGCAATCTCCGCAGGGCAACCCCGGCCGCTGATCCACCAACCCCCAGCCGGGTGCGTGGCAAACCGGGCATGGGGTCGCCAGGCGCCGCACCAGCCGAAAAACCACCTCCCGGATCGCGGCCATGCGCGTGGGATTGCAGTGGGCCCGCATATCGGTTTCCACCAGGGCCAACCCATCGGCGGATGCCGCGACCGCCCGCTGGATGGCGCTCTGCAAGAGCTCCCACTGATGCAAACCCTTCTCCACTGGCCCCGCCAGCTCAGGTTGGCTGGCCGAACCAGGAGCCGGGCGCACCATCAGGGCATGGCTGGGAAATCCCACCTGCTTGAGCCAGCGCAAAAAGTCTGCGTCTGGCCCAGTGGAACCGGGAGCCTCCACAAGCCGGTGGGCGAAGTTGGTGCGACGCGCCAGGCCCTGTTCACTGATCGTGAGGCCCAGACGGCGGTCGAGGAACACCACGCATTCCAAGCCTGCGGCCAGAAACGGCAGGTGGGGATGGGGTCCGAAGCTGCCTTCACTGGCGATCGCCAGCTGGGTACCACCCTCAAGCAGGGCGGCCTCTGCTTTGGCGATGCAGGCCTGCAGAGCGCTTCCCCGCCGTGTCACGCTGCCACAAAACGTCCCAAGCGCATCGGTGTCCACCCAGGGCAGATGCAGCAGGTTGGCCCCGAGCCCCCAGCGCAGGGCGCGGCCGATCACTCGCTCCTTGCCGTGGCGGGTGGCCAGAGCGACAACCTGCTGAGCATAGGGACTTGGAGAGGCCAACAAGGGGAGGACGATTAAGCAGAGGGCTGAATCGCTTCAGCCAGTGCGGGCTCAGGTTCCGCAGGGATCACCAGGCGCAACAGGATCGGCGCCAGGAAGGTGGTGCCGATCACCATCAACAGGATGGCAGCCTCCAGGGCTGGAGTGAGAATGCCGGCCTGGCGGCCGAGACCAAGGAAGATCAGGCCCACCTCACCGCGGGGCATCATCCCCAGGCCCACCACCAGCCGGTTGGTGGGTTCCTTGCTCACGTAGCTCCAGCCAGCGGCCACCTTGCCCACGATCGACACCGCCAGCAGAAAAGCGGCCACGATCAAGCCCTCCCGGTTGGCGGGATCGAAGGGGTTCAGCACTGAGAGATCCATGCCCGTGCCGATCAGCACGAAAAACACCGTGGCGAACAAAGCCACCAAGGGTTTCACAGCCTTGTCAATGTCTTCGGTGTGCTTGGAAGCGCTGAGGATCAGGCCGGCGGCAAAGGCCCCCAGGGCGGCCTCCAAACCGATCGCCTGGGCTGCAAAGCAGCAGAGGGTGAGCACCACAAAGCTGGCCACGGCCACATCGCCGGGGGCCTTCAGACGGTCCACCACCCAGTCGAAGAGGGGTGCGGCGGTGCGGCTGAGCACCAGGGCCACGGCCACAAAGGCCACCGCCGCCAGACAGAGCCGCACCACCGGCCCAAGGGTGAAGGCGCCCCCACCCACAATCGCCACCACCACCGCCAGGATCACGATGCCGAGAATGTCGTCGAGCACGGCGGCACCGATCACGATCTGGCCCTCGCTGCGCTTGAGCCACTTCAGCTCGCCGAACACGCTCGCCGTGATGCCGATGGAGGTGGCCGTCATCGCCGCCCCGGCAAACACCGCCGGAATCAGCGGCACATGGATCAGCAGCAGCAGGCCCGCCGTGCCCAGGGCGAAGGGCAGCACCACGCCGGTGATCGCCACCGTCGTCGCCTGCGCCCCCACGGCCATCAGCTCATCCAGCTCACTTTCCAGTCCGGTGAGAAACAGCAGGGAAAACAGGCCGAGCTCCGAGATCGCCTGGAGGTTGGGAAAGGTGGCCGCATAGATCTCACGAACGGCCGTCGGATCGAGCTCCGCCAATCGCCCCACGAAGCGGGCGGCCCCCTCGCTGAGCTCCGCCCGCACATCGGGGGGCACGATCAGGTGGAGGCCGGAAGCGCCGATCAGCACTCCCGCCACCAGCTCGCCGAGAATCGTGGGTAATCGCACACGCACGGTGAGCTCTGAGATGGCTCGTGCCGCCAGAAAGATCACCGCAAAACTTCCCACCAGCAGCAGGGTCCTGGCCATCTCCAATTGATG
>JBJTWN010000068.1:0-2685 GCA_046081785.1 Cyanobium sp. | reverse complement strand
CAACCCTGCTGAGGGCTCCCCAGCCGCAGGGGAGTCATCTGGTATTCGCCGCCGCGAGCCTGCACCGTCACGGATGGCTCGCCTTGGCCGGCTGGTGTGGCAGGCACCTGAAGGTTGAACACTTCCCCCCGCGTTTGGCTGGGCTGGCTCTGGGGCTGGCCGATGGTGTAGCTGCCCAATCGCAACCCAACGGCGGCGATCGGCCGACTGCCCCGCAGCCCCTCGCAGCGGTCCATCTGTGGGCGGAACTGGTAGGCCGTGCTGCGGGGATTGCCTCGGGTGGGGCAGGGCGGCTGGGCGACAGCAGGTGGAGCCAGGCTCGCGATCAAAAGGCCAAAGGCCACCCACACGCAAATGGGATGGGGATGGAAGGAGGATGGGGACATGTTTTCTACAGGCAACCTCACGGGGTTATTTTCCCCTTCAAAGCCTTCACGGGAAACGCCCAGACTTGGGGAATTGGCCTGCTAGGGGAAACTTCCGGCGAGTCATACACCACTCCCACCACCTGGCGAGAGGCGCTGAGCACCGGAGAACCGGAGGCCCCGGGGTCGAGACCACCATCGAGGAGTAGGGCCTCATCGGTGGTTTTCAGCAGGGGGTAGGACACCACTGTCCAGGGGCCCGATTTGCTCGGATGACCCACCACCATGAGCACACCTTGGGCCGGTGTCGTCGCCAGCGGCAGGGGTTGGATGTCGGGCGGCAGACCTCGCACCTCCAACACAATCGGTTCATCGCCGCTGGTTCGCAGTGCTTGGACCGGGCTGAGCACCACCTCCACCCTTGGCGCCACAAGGCCAGAAGGCAGCGGTCCGGTGAAGAGTTCCGCTTCCACCTTGGTGGCCAGGGCATTGCTCTCCAGATCGCGCACCACATGCAAGGCGGTGGCAATCCAGGCACGATCCCCCTGACGGCGCACCACAAAGCCTGTGCCCAAAAGGCCCACACCAGAGCTCTTGCCGGAAAAGGTGGGCCAGAGCAACACCACGGCCCGCTTCACCGGGGTGAGGGGATCGCCCTGGGGCAGATAGCTCCGATCCGCGGCGGAGAGCTCCCGCTTGGCGCCGGTGCGGATGCCTTCTTTTCTGTTCAGTTCATCCAGGTTGTTCTGGGTGCGCTGTAAGCCCTCCTGGAACGCGCGGTTGCTGGCTGCCAGGGGGCGGTAGAGCGTCAAGGCCTCTTCATAGGCATCGCGAGCGATTTCAGGTTGGCCCAGTTGCAGCTGGAGGTAGCCCAGATTGTTCAGGGCTAAGGCCAGAGTTGGCCGGACAGCCGGGTCGTTATTCGCCAACTTGCGGCGAATGATTAGAGCTTCTTTTGTGAGGGCCAGGGCCTCCCGGTGGCGCCTGAGATCGCTTAAACTCACTCCAAGATTGTTGAGGGAGTCAGCCAGAACGGCCAGGAATGCCGGGTTAGTCTTCGCCAGCTTGCGACGGATGTTCAACGCTTCTTTATCTAACTCTAGCGCCCTCTCGCGCTGACCCAATTCGCTCAAGGTCACCCCGAAGTTGCTCAGAGAGTTAGCCAGATCAGGCATAAAAGCCGGATTGGATATCGCGCGTTCACGGCTGATCCTCAGGGCTTCCTCGTCAAGGATCACCTGATTAGCCTGAAGGGAACTCGACTCCGTGTTGCTCGCGCCAAGGTTGTTAAAGGAGACACTAAAATCCACCCGGTAAGCGGGATTGTTCTTCGCAAGCTCACTGCGGATTTTCACCATGGGCTCAAGTGTTCCCTGGCGGCGTGTTGGGTTGCTACGTAGGTTGCCCAGGTTTTTCAATGAGGCTGCCAGATCAGGAAGGTATGCCGGATTGCTCTTCGCCAGCTGGCGGTAAATCTTGAGGGCTTCTTCTGTGGGGGCCTGGGCCTTCTGGCGGCCGCCAAGGTGCGCGTAACTCGCCCCAAGATTGTTGAGGGAGCTAGCCAGATCGGGCAGGAAGGCCGGGTTGGTTTTCGCCAGCTCGCGGCGAATCTTTAGGGCTTCTTCTGTGGGGGCCAGGGCCTCCTGGCGGCGGTCCAGGTCGCTCAAGCGGATGCTCAGGTTGTTCAGTGAAGCGGCCAGATCGGACAGGAATGCCGGGTTGGTCTTCGCCAGCTCGCGGTAGATCTTCACCGCTTCAACTGTGGGGGGCAGGACATCCTGGCGACCCAACTCGCTCAAGCGGATGCCCAGGTTGTTCAGAGCCCTGGCCAGATCGGGCAGATAGGCCGGGTTGGTCTTCGCCAGCCCCCGATAGATCAAGAGAGCTTCTTCTGTTGGGGCCAGTGCCTCCTGGCGGCGGCCCATTTCGCTTAGACGGATGCCCAGGTTGTTCAGAGAGTCGGCCACATCGGGCAAATAGGCCGGGTTGGTCTTCGCCAGCTCGCGGCGGATTTTAACGGCTTCTTCTGTGGGGGCCAGGGCCTCCTGGCGGCGGCCCAGGTTGCTCAAGTGGCCGCCCAGGTTGTTCAGGGCCATGGCCAAATCATTCAGGAAGGCCGGGTTGGTCTTCGCCAGCTCGCGGTAGATCCTCTGCGCTTCTTCTGTGGGGGCCAGGGCCTCCTGGCGGCGGCCCAGTTCGCTGTAGCGGTTGCCCAGGTTGGTCAGGGAACCGGCCAGGTCGGGCAGGACGGCCGGGTTGGTCTTCGCCAGCTCGCGACGGATTTTCACGGCTTCTTCTGTGGGGGCCAGGGCCTCCTGGC
>JBJTWN010000067.1:0-5456 GCA_046081785.1 Cyanobium sp. | reverse complement strand
GCGCAGCCAAAGCCTCTCAGAAGAGCAGTTGCTGGCCCAGTTGCCGCTGTAGTGGGCGCGGGATTTCCGCCAGGCGATCGCCTCCCATCTCGAAGAGGACTGAGATGACGCCATCACCTACAGCGGCCCGCCGCCCCTGATCGCCCTCGACACCTCGAAACCCTCTGGCACTCAGGGACGGGCAGAAGCGGCCGGCGGCGGGAGCCACGGGAGCGGTGGCTGGTGGATCTGGTGAGCGAGCTGCCCGAGGTGCTGTGGGTGGTCGGCGGGCGGGATCGCTTGAGCTGGGAGGAGGGCTACGACCGGGGCTGGAGCGAAGCCTGCGAGCAACATCTGGTGGGCCAGCTCAGCGAGGAAGACGGCAGGAGCTTCCTGGCCAAACGGAGCATCCAGGAGCCGGCGATCGTGGAGAAGATCCTCCGCCAGGCGGCTGGGGTGCCCTTCTATCTGGAGTTGGAAACCCAGCTCTACGACCAGACCCCTGCCGATGAGCGCACGCCAGAGCTGTTCGGTGGCAGCCAGCAGGAGCAGATCGATCGGCTGCTCACCCACCTCGATGCCTCAGAACGGGCCACCTTGAAGCTGCTGGCCGCCTTTGGCATCTGGGATCGGGAGCTGTTCAGCCAGGCAGTGACCCACTTCGCGACGGGCTACCCCGCAACAGGCGCGGCGGAGCTGGGGCGGTTCTGGTCGATCGAGCCGATCGGCGCGGGCCGATGGCAACTCCACAACGAGATGGCCCACCACCTGCAGGCCGATGAGCGCAAGCGAGATGAAGACACGTTTAAGGCAGTGCACCGCTGGGGCTTTGCCTACTTCGATGGGCCGCTGGAGGCACTTGAGGCCAAGGCGATCCAGGCAGACGATGCGGAGCGGTTGCAGCGGGCTCTCAGGCATGCCCGAGTGATTCAGCCGGCGGCCGAATGGGCAGCTTGGTTGGAGAAGCGGCTGGAGCAGCTGGAGGAGGGCACGATCTGGCACTCGCTGTTGGCGGTGGCCGAGAGGGGTGTGCAGGAGGCGGCAAAGACTCTGGGTGCGAACGATCCGGCGGTTGCCGGCCTACTCGATCGGCAGGCCTCCCTCCTGCAAGTGATTGCCCAATTTGATGATGCCGAACCACTGTTTCGCCGTGCCCTGGCGATCGACGAGGGCAGCTACGGCCCCAACCATCCCAAAGTGGCCAGGGATCTCAACAACCTGGCCCATCTGCTGAAGGAAACCAACCGCCTAGCGGAGGCGGAGCCGCTGATGCGCCGTGCCCTGGCGATCGGTGAGGCCTGCTACGGCAATGATCATCCCGAGGTGGCCGTTACTGTCAACAACTTGGCTTCGCTGCTACAGGCCACCAACCGCCTGGCGGAGGCGGAGCCGATGATACGCCGTGCCCTAGCGATCGATGAGGTCAGCTACGGCCCCGATCATCCCGACGTGGCCATTTATCTCAACAACCTGGCTTCGCTGCTGCAAGCCACCAACCGCCTGGCGGAGGCGGAGCCGCTGATGCGCCATGCCCTGGCGATCGATGAGGCCAGCTACGGCAACGACCATCCCAACGTCGCCATTCGTCTCAACAACCTGGCGCAGCTGCTGTATGCCACCAACCGCATGGCGGAGGCGGAGCCCCTCATGCGGCGTGGCCTGGCAATCGAAGTGAGGAGTAACGGGAAAGACCATCCCAACGTGGCTATTCAGCTCAACAACCTGGCGCACCTGCTGCAAGCCACCAACCGCCTGGCGGAGGCGGAACCGATGATGCGCCGTGCCCTGGCGATCGATGAGGCCAGCTACGGCAACGACCATCCCAACGTCGCCATTCGTCTCAACAACCTGGCACGGCTGCTGCAGGACACCAGCCGCCTGGCGGAGGCGGAGCCGCTGTCAGGGCGGGCTGCGCGGATCTTCTTGGCGAGTCTGGGAATTGATCATCCCAACACCCAGAAGGTGAAGGGGAACTACCTGAAGATCCTCCAAGCGCAAAGCCTACCAGAAACAGAAATCGAAGCCAACCTCGCAGCGCTCGAACATCCTGGGTGAGGCTGATTTCGGATCTGAGTCGCGCTACAGGCTACCGCTTTCGAGAGCTGACTTTCCTGTCCTCTCAGTTTGTCTAACGGGCCAGTTGAGCCGCCACAGATGAATATTAACTTTTACAGACTACCTTTGAGAGGCCGGCTCCCCATCGCGGCTTTAGGCTTTTGCCTTTCGGCGAATTTCATAAGTTGACGAAGTGCCTCATTGGCCGAATCACTTGTTGGAAATGCTTGTCAACATCAGAATTAAGTATAACTATAGTAGCTCCTGGCCTGTAGCGTTCAACAGATTTCCATCTAGCACCACGTTGCACCTAAAAAATCGGATTAGCGCAATATCTAACCTTACGAATCCCCTACTCAAAAGTAAATTGTACAACTGAATTGAAGGCATAATACTTTTTGCCATCATTATCTTCTACTATCTCTCCGATACCTTTTCTAAAATCCCATCCTCCTGGACGAACCCCAGTATCACCACACTTATACCATTTGTTGTCATTAGAAGTGTCTTTATAAAGACATTGTTTTTTTGTTACTGGAACCAAGCATTGACGATACAACTCACGCGGGTTAGACGAACCAAAGCTTCCTGCTATCAAAGGGCTAACACGATATGCTGATGTCCCATCAATCCTTCTGTAACTTTCGCAGCGATAAATTGTTCTAGCTTGAGCAGCTGAAGGGGTGCTGGCTATACCTGAAAGAAGAAGTGCAATAAGAATCGATCTCAGTCCTGGCATTTTCATGAGCAAACTCCATTTCTTTGAATTGAATCTAGTCTAACGTTGCCATCACCTGGCCGCAGAGTGTGACACCACACAGCAGGAGACTTGGATCGCGGCCCAGGTGGATGGCATGGTTAGTTTGCAGCATACTACCTTTACAAGAGAATATAATTGTATCGTCAACAATATTGCCAAATGTGACTATAGCCAGATTAGATATTGCTGAAATCATTTCAGTGGTTGACATGCATCCCGGATGGGCGAGCCCGAGCAACACCCCTTATCTCCTTACATCTTCTTACTATAATTCAATGTTTACTTAGCTGTAATCGGAAAGCACCCAGATTAGAAGCTAACAAGCCAAGACCGAGGAAAAGTGGGACAAGCTCTCCAGCAAGACGATTGACCCCGAATGCCATCATCAGCACTTGTCCGCTTATTATCTAGATGCAAAGTACTTCAGTTGATCATCTATTGTCTTGGACATTAAGTCAGTCCATTTAGTGGTTAGGAGTCGGCGAAACTCGGGCATTGACATCGAGAGAGCTCCCCCTGGATCATTCTTTGCGCCAGGCCGGCCCCCTTGGTCACAAGCTTCATCGTGTCCCAAAACCCTATTAAGATCAAAGCGGCCAGTTGGGTCAGCCCACTTATACCAAAGAAAGACGTTAATGATCGATACTTCCTGAGCATCGGTATACTTCTGGTACCAGCCCTCCCTTCTGCTTCCATTTCGGACAACACAGCGCATCATACTTTCATCAAAACAATCCTCGGGTTTCTCAATCTTCTTGGTGCCAGGATCTCCATTCTTGAACGCGAACCAAGGCGCATACTTCTGCACACCATCTAATACAACGGGCGTACACCTCCCAGCTGAGACTACCTCAAGACCGAAAGAATAGTTATGGTGCTCTGTCCCGCAATGGTAACCACCTCTGCTCGCGGGGAATGCCTGGTAGACTCTTCCGTCACGACCCATTACAATACAAGGATAGCCAACACGGCCGAGATATTCAACAGTGCCACGTGGATTGTCCCTTCCAGCAGTGAAGTGCAGAATGCCACCAGTTGGCCAGCCATTTTCATAGGTCCATTTAGTTGGAATCTCATTCATTCGAACGGCAAATGGCATGTAGTCTTTTGCAGTTTGAATTGCCGGGGTGATATCTTGTCTTAGCCCTTGTAGAGAAAGAAGAGCATTCCAAAAATCCGAATCAACGACACCATCAGCGTTATTCCCTAGGATTATTTCCACTTTCTTTACGGCGGCTTCCGTCTTGGAGCCAAAATCCCCATCAATCTCAAGACCGGCATCAAAGTGATCGTTTAACTCTTGCTGAAGTGTCTCTACATCTGAACCCTCGGCTCCGCGCTTAATTGGCTTAAAGCCTGGATTTGGAGCGTGAGGCATTTCCATGTCTAGAATGTTTAGAGCTTCTGGTATTAGTCCAACTACAATGTCAGAATAGTCCTTTCTAGGGCACCAGCTTTTGGCTATATGGCGGATAAAGCCATTGCTGTCGTCCTTGTATGCTTCCCAGCCTTTGTAAAAGGGCCTTGAGAGAAATGTCAGCCAGCCTGTGACCGCAATGTCGGTGTTAGCAAACTTTGCGAAAGTCGCCCGTCCTTCTGTCTCCGAAGTTACAGAGACTGCCTCTCCACGAGCAATTGCCGCGAGCTCTGGCCTCATCTTCATGCCCCAGAAGTTAAGGCACACTTCTGATACTTTTGATGTACCCCTGCCACTCTCCAGGATAGCCTGCGCGACACAAGCAACCTTCATTGATGGCGTCATAGAGCTTGCCTTAATTGAGGCAATCAGATTGTCCCAGTTAGAAGCCATTTCTGAAGAATCCAAGAGTGGTTAAACTCCTTATAGCAATCAGCGTTCACTAGCGAACGTCAGCAAACATTTCGTAACGCACCTCAGTCAGTTGTCTGCCTGTCAAATTGCATCGTCAAACTAAGAAGACTCTGGAAAACCAGCGCCTTTCGCGGGACAATGGCTCTGTGATCGCAGGCCAGGACTGGGGTGATGGGAGGCAAGCAGCTCGGTTTCTCTGATTACGAGATCACCACCGCCAAAAAGCAGACCAAACGGGAGAAGTTCCTCTCTGAGATGGAGATGGTGGTGCCCTGGCAGGCGCTGCTCGAGTTAATCGAGCCCCACTACCCCAAGACCAGCAAGAAGGGTGGCAGGCCTCCCTATCCGCTGGCCACCATGCTGCGGGTTCATCTCCTGCAGCAGTGGTATTCGCTCAGCGACCCGGCGATGGAAGAGGCCCTGATCGAGGTGCCCACCATGCGCCGCTTTGCCGGCATCGAGCTGATCAGTGATCGGATCCCGGATGAGACCACGATCCTGACCTTCCGCCACCTGCTGGAGAAGCACGAGCTGGGCGAACGGATCTTTGAGACGGTCAAAGCCCACCTCAACTCACGGGGAATGACGATGCGCCAGGGCACGATCGTTGATGCCACCTTGATCGCGGCGCCCAGCTCCACCAAGAACAAAGACGGGAAGCGGGATCCAGAGATGCACCAGACCAAGAAAGGCAACCAGTGGTACTACGGGATGAAAGTCCACGTCGGTGTCGACAAGGACTCAGGCCTGATCCATTCAGTCGTCACCACGGCTGCCAACGTGCACGACCTCACCCCCGCTGCTGAGCTGCTGCATGGCGATGAGGAGGTT
>JBJTWN010000066.1:0-18661 GCA_046081785.1 Cyanobium sp. | reverse complement strand
CCGCCCAGGGCCAAGTAGGCACAAGGGAACAGCAGCAGACCAGACCACCCCACAAATACGAAGCGGTCGCGCTTGAGCCAGTCGTCGAGGATGTCAAACCATCCCCGGGCCGCTGGCGCGCGTCCTACAGCAATCGTCATGAGAGGAAGTGGGCGTTTTGCGGGCCGGAAAACCCGCAGGGGTGTGGGTTGCCGACCGATCGTAACAATGCTCTTGGGCCCTCCGAGACTGTCGACATGCGCTGACATCCTGTCGGCGCATTGATGTGTCCCTTCTCACCCTCGCTCGACGCCTTGCCACCCCGAGAGCCAGGATGAGCTCGCTATTGGCCCTTTTTGCCTTCATGGCGTCAAGCCCTGCCCCTCCCGAAACGCTCCCAACAGGTCCTGAAACAGTTCTGGAACAATCCGTTCTTGGTTCACGTCGTGTGTCAAACATTCTTGTCGCCACTGTTGTCACGCTTGGAGGCACCGGTTTTCTCTTGGCAAGCCTGTCAAGCCGATTGGGCAGAAATCTTCTGCCTGGGCTTTCTGCATCTGGCCTTGTTTGGGTTCCTCAGGGTCTGGTGATGGGGCTTTACGGTGTCGCTGCAATCTTGCTAGCTGTTTATCTTTGGGTCGTTATTTTTTTAGATTTGGGAGGTGGTCGTAACCGCTTTGACAAAACCACTGGGATTGCCTCGATTTCTCGTCAAGGTCTGCGCCAGCTGATCACCGTGGAGATTCCTCTGAGAGACATCCAAGCTGTGAAGGTTGAAATTCGGGAGGGATTGAGCCCGATGAGACGATTGGCTCTACGTATCCAAGGGAGGCGGGATCTTCCTTTGAGTCGCGTTGGTGAACCCATTCCTTTAGCAGACTTGGAATCCACTGGCGCCCGCCTTGCTCGTTTTCTTGGCGTGCCCCTTGAGGGTCTCTGATGTTGGTTCAACGATCGGTATTGACCAGCAGCCTGCTTTTGGCTATTGCCATGAGCTTCGCCTTTTCGGCAATCGGCTGTGCAAGAGATCAGGCATCTTCAGACGTGAACTGCAAATCCTCTTCTCGTCCTTGTCTCGTCGGAACGGCTGATGTCGCCTTGCAAACCAGTAAGGGGACCATTGTTTTACGGCTGGATGGCGAAAATGCTCCATTGACCGCTGGCAACTTCGTCGATTTGGTTCGCAGAGGTTTGTATAATAATACTGTTTTTCATCGAGTTGTCCGATCACCACTACCTTTTGTCGTGCAAGGTGGCGACCCCCTGAGCGCTAATCCGAAGACCCCTGCTAGTCTTTATGGAACTGGAAATTACATCGACCCGGGTTCCGGCGAAGCTCGATATGTTCCCCTGGAATTCCGGTTGAAGACTTCTCAGGAGTTTGTTTATGGTCAGGTGATCTCTTCTCTAGGCAAAGAAAAAAAGCCTGTTTTAACTCACGATCGAGGGGCCATTGCCATGGCGCGCTCGTCACTGCCCAACTCTGCCAGTGCACAATTTTATATCGCGCTCGAGGCCCTTCCAGAACTCGACGGGCAGTACGCAGTGTTTGGTCGAGTCATCCGTGGAATGGATATTGTTGACCAGCTACAACAGGGTGACAGGCTGATTCGGGCTGATTTGCTCGACAAAAAATAATTATGATCATGTGCCTCGCCTTTCCTGGCCTGTGTTCTAAGCCTTAGTGGTTGACAAAAAAAGCTCACGCAGGAACCCTGCTTTCTGAACGTGTCGTTTTTAACCATTCTGTGTTGACGCCAGAGGCCCTCTCCAGTGCAACTTTGCCAGTGCGTGCAATTTCCAGGATTCCATAACGTGCTAGCAATCTTTCAAGAGCAACCAGCTTACCGGGGTCACCAACGACCTCGAGGGTCATGGCACCATCCGCCA
The DNA here is from genome assembly GCA_046081785.1 of Cyanobium sp. Lineage (GTDB taxonomy): Bacteria > Cyanobacteriota > Cyanobacteriia > PCC-6307 > Cyanobiaceae > Cyanobium. Next base: position 16,792 of record JBJTWN010000066.1, on the reverse strand, counting down.
CATCAACGACCTTGGCACGAAAGACTTGCACCAGGTCAAAAATTGCTGCACGGTTTTCTTCCGTCGAGGCGACTTTTAGCAACATCAGCTCCCTCTCAACAGCTGGCGTTGTACTTAAGTCAATCACCCCTAGAACGTTCACTAGCTTATTGAGCTGTTTACTCATCTGTTCGAGGGTGCGGTCGTCACCTTCCACAACCATCGTAAGCCTGGATATCCCCCTCTGTTCTGCCGGGCCAACCGCCAGGCTTTCGATGTTGAAGCCGCGCCGCGCAAAAAGTCCGGAAATCCTGCTCAGAGCACCGGATTCGTCTTCCACCAGCACTGAAAGAGTGTGCTTCATCTGATCTTCGGAGGCCGAGCACACTTACACGGTACGCTCTCGGCTGGACCATTGGGCCAATCGACCGGCTAAGCCGGTGGGATTGAAAGCCCCATCAACCAAGCAATGACCACCTCATTGAAAAGCTCAGCTTGTTCGTCGTGCGGGCAGTGCCCAGCGCTTGGGATCACCTTGAGGGCCAGTTCTTTGCGGAAGCGTTGGCATTGCCATCCCACCTGAAGCGGAACGAGCAGGTCCTGTTCGCCCCAGATCAAGAGCATGGGCATTCGCACTCGCTGAAGCAGGCGTGGAGCGGTGGCTCCCTGTGGCCGCAAGGCCATGCCGATGCTCATGGCACGAAGGGCACGGAACGCACCAGGTCGACGCGCTGGATGGGCAATCACCCTGTGCAAATCCCGATCTCCAATGATCGGCTTCAAGTAGGCGGCCTGGATGCCAAGATCGAGCAGTGGGGAGTGGGCTAGAAGGGGCACCACCACTTCGAGGGGAAGGATTCGACAGAGCAGTTTCACGAGAACACGTTTGAGATCCCGTCGCCAGGGTGTTCTGCGCCAATACCGGTCGCCCTCCGCAGGCGACACCGTCAAGAGTGTTGGGTCTGGAAGGGGAGCTGCGATCACCGCATGCACATGGTGGGGGGAAAACACGCTGCAGGTCAGGGCCACTAGCCCACCAAGCGAATGCCCCACCAAGACCGCAGGCCTTCCGACCACCTCTTCCAGAAATCCCTGAACCTGACGAGCCCAGAAACGGTTATCCAGGTGCGGTGATCCTGGTTGGCTGGACGCTCCGAAACCAACCAGATCGAGTCCGTAAACGCTCCAACCAGATGCTGCAAGCACCGCTGCATTGTTCCGCCAATGCCCGCTGCCTGAGGCAAAGCCATGGATTAGAACAAGTGCAGGAGCCTCTGGATCTCCAAGGTGGCGCCAGTGACAACGTTGTTGGTTCCACTGCCACTCGTAATGCGACCCCCAGTCGACTGTCTCCCGATGGGTGAGGGGCAGGTTGGCACTTTGCGGTGTGTTGCGTTGGGCCTTGGCATGGGTCACAGGCTGCCTGATCTCTGATGGAACAAGGAACCTTCCCAACTCTGCCCTCTGGCGTTCCAGACGATGCCAAAGCTCATCGACTTTCCGAGGGTGTGGCTCGGTTTCAGGCCGGACCAGGATTTTTCAATCCGGCCTCCAGACCTGCGCGAGACATGGGCGTGCTCCTTGCTCGCATCCTGGCGCGCAGAAGACCCCTGCGAGTCTTGGATCTGATGGCAGGGTGTGGTCTCCGCTCTCTGCGCTATGGGCTGGAGGCGCAGGCCCGTTTGCTTGTGGTGAACGATGCGGATCCTGACAGGCTGCCTCTGCTGCGTGCCAATCTCGCTGTGCTGGAGGGCACCTGTCTTCTCAAGCAGAGTTCGCTCAGTGCCCATCGACTGCTCGCGGCGTGTCTGCTGCAAGGTGAGCATTTTGATTTGGTCGATCTTGATGCCTTTGGATCTCCTCACGCCCTCGTGCCCTTGGCCTTGGAGGCTGTGGCACTGGACGGTGTCCTCTACCTGGCAAGCACGGATGGAAGAGGTCCGACGGGGCATGACAGACGGGCTGGTTTGCGCCACCTAGGCGCTTCCGTTCGCTGCCATCCCGCCAGCTGGGAGTTGGCACTTCGCCTTCAGCTTGGCCACATTGCCCGTACAGCTTGGTGTCAGGGGCGAGGCGTCGAACCGATTTTTTCCTTCAGTGATGGGCGTACGTTTCGAACAGCGGTCCGGTTGCGTCGCTCCCTCCGGCCCGAAGAGGAGCTTCAGCTTGGCTTTCTGGCCATCTGCAACAGCTGCGGCGATCAGCAGGTTCAACCCTTGATGACTCTGAAGCGTTGGTGCGCCTGCGCTTGTTCCCCCCACGGAACGGGCCCGCTAGCTGTGAGTGGCCCCCTTTGGATTGGGCCTCTCCAGCACATCCAAACACTTGACGCCATGGCAGACGATGTTGCTGCCACCCCCAACACCCTGGCGAAGGGCTCTGCCCGCTTACTCGCGCGGTTACGTCGGGACAGGGGCTGGCCTGCCCAGTGCTGGTCGCTTGCCGTGATTGCCCGTCGGCTTGGGGCTTGTCAGCCTCCTCTGGAGGGTCTGGTGCGCCGTTTGCAGGAGGAGGGCTATCACGCTTCAGCGAGCGGGGTGATGCCCGGAGCCCTGCGGAGTGATGCTCCATGGGACACCATCCTGTCGTTGGCGGGGGAAGAGGGTTGGGAAGCTGCTAAATAGGTATCACCTTCCCCACCCACCGATTATGGCCTCGGAAATTTTCGGCACTGCTGCTCTCTTTTGGGTGTTGATTCCCGTGGGACTCGTGGGCGGCAGTCTGTTGCTAAAAGTGCTGAAGGATTGAAATCCTGACCCCTTGGGGCACGTCTTTGCCCTGGGGACGCCTAAGCTCAGCCGGCTTCTGTGCATGGGTCATGCAAGTTCTCGTGGTGGGCGGCACAGGCACCCTGGGGCGACAGATCGCCAAGCGGTCTCTCGATGAAGGGCATTCGGTGCGTTGCATTGTGCGCTCTCCCAGGAAAGCTGCTTTTTTGCAGGAGTGGGGTTGTGAGCTCACCAGAGGTGATCTTCTCGACCCTGAAAGTTTGGCCTATGCCTTAGAGGGGCAGGATGCAGTCATTGATGCTGCGACCTCGCGGGCTTCTGATCCAGGCTCCTGTTACACAGTTGATTGGACTGGTCAACAAAACCTGTTCCATGCTGTTGGCAAGGCTGGCATCAAGCGCCTGATTTTTTTCTCTCTTCTGCACGCTGATCGACATCCAGAAGTGCCCTTGATGGACATCAAGAACTGCTCGGAGCAGTGGTTGATGGCATCCGATTTGGATTACACCATTATTCGCTGCGCAGCCTTCATGCAAGGTTTGATTAGTCAGTTCGCCATACCGGTTTTGGAGGGACAAACCGTTTGGGTCAGCGGTGTGCCGACGCCGATCGCCTACATGAACACACAGGACATGGCCAAATTTGCTGTGGCTGCCCTCGCCAGGCCCCAGACCGCGCGTGGGGTGTTTCCCGTGGTTGGGACCCGTGCGTGGACCACCGGTGAGATCACCCAGCTCTGCGAGCGATTCTCTGGGAAGGAGGCCCGGATTGCTCGGGTTCCACCACTGTTTCTCGGATTGATGCGGTCTGTGGCAAGTTTTTTTGATGCCAGCGTCAATGTGGCTGAGCGGCTTGCCTTCGATCGGGTGACAGGGGGAGGCGAACCGCTTGATGCCCCGATGGAGCAGGTTTACGAGGCGTTTGGTTTAGACCCCTCTGACACCACCTCGCTTGAGCAATACTTGAAGGAGTATTACGAAACCATTCTCAAACGATTGAAGGACATGGACGCTGATTTGGCGAAGGACGCCAAAAAGAAGCTACCCTTCTGATCCGCCTGCAATGGTTCTTGTGTACTATTAAGGCTTTCATGCGGCCCTGTGTCCATTTCCCAGATCAAGAATTTTCAGCGCCGGCTTGCTTTGCTGGAGCAGGAGGCCACCTTGGAGGTGACCAGAGCATGTGGTCACGAGCTGTGGCAGAGCTTAGGTTTTGACGCTTTGGATTCGATTGAGGATTCTGAGCGCCGTGCCCGCGCCAATTTTTATTTCGGTCAATTGCAGACCGCCCGTCAACTGCTCGAAGTGCTTGGTTGAAAGAACAAGTTGTTCAAGCGGCGCTGTTCCTCCTGGTTCGCATGGCGCCATTGGCCGGGGGAAAGGCCGAAAAGGTTGAGAGCCGGTTGGCCATCGTTGAGATCGATGGAAACGCGGATCAGCCGAAGGGTGGGGAGGCCTACGGCCGCCGTCATCCTTCGGACTTGCCGATTGCGGCCCTCCTGCAGACTCAGCTCGATCCAGCTCGTAGGGATGGTGAGTCGTGAGCGGATCGGTGGAACCCTGGGAGCCCAGGGGGGTGCGCTCAGGCGCTTCACCCTGGCGGGCAACGTTGGCCGTTGCCGAATGCGCACCCCAACCCTGAGAGCATGGAGTTGGCTCTCATTGGCCTCACCTTCCACTTGGACGTGGTAAGTGCGCCAGTGTCCCCAGCGGGGCTGAGTCAACCTGGCTTGCAGGCGACCGTTGGCCGTCAGCAGCAAAAGGCCTTCGCTGTCAGCGTCCAGACGGCCAACCGGGTAGACCCCTGGAATGGGAATGAACTCTGCGAGCGTGCCCCACTGGCTCAATGGTTCGGGAGTGAACTGGCTCAGCACACCGTAAGGCTTGTGCAAGAGGAGGGTTTTCAGGGCTCGCTTGATGGGTGGTCTTTGCCCCCTACAGTAGGAAGTGAAGTTTGTAGGCCGTCCTTTCCCGCATGATCGAAACGTCTGGTGTGATTGAAAAAGAGCAAGGAAACGGGTTCTACCTCGTCACCCTTGAACAGCCTGCCGGACATCAATGTCTGTGCAGGGCTGCTGGAAAACTCACCAAGTTTCGCATCAAGCTCCTGGCTGGCGACAAGGTGTTGGTGGAAATCAGTCCCTATGACCTCACCCGGGGTCGGATCACCTACAGAGAACGGAACGCTGGAGCTGCGAGTCCCCGTCCCGCAGGCAATCGACCCGGGGGGCCTAGGAGGCGATGATTCAGACCAGGAGCGAATCGATGGCTTGGCGGAATTCGCTGCGCTGCTTCACTCCACGCCATTGATTTTTTAGTTCTTTCCCCATAAAAAGTTGCACGGTTGGAGTTCCAGAAATTCCCGCTTGCGCGGCTACTTCTTGGTCTGTCTCGATGTCAATCTCTACACCCTGGGCTCTTCCATCAAGTTCTGCAAGGACGCGTTTGAGTTGGGGTTTTAGTACATGACAAGGGCCGCAAGTTGGTGATGTGTAGATGACCAGGAGTGGTTTTTGACTTTCATGGTATAAACGCCTCAAAGCGTAAGACCCTTTTTGCCAGATGGCATCCGCCGAGAAATTTTCAACATCACTTGTTGCCGTGCGTATTGGTGTGCCTGATGGCTCTGGGTCGACGGAATCCCTGGCTACAGTGACAGCAAGTTGATGGTGGCTTAGCCAGCGCTCCGCGGCCAGTGCAGCCTGACAGCCACTGCCTGCTGCTGTGATTCCTTGGCGCCATTCAGCATCGGCAACATCTCCTGCTGCAAAGACACCCTCGCGGGAGGTTTCTGGTCTGCCTGGACGGGTGATCACATATCCCTTGTCATCGAGTTCAAGTTGTTTGTTGAGAAGTTCTGTATTGGGTGTATGGCCAATCGCATAAAAAACACCGCGAACTTCAAGTTGACGGATGGCGCCGCTCGATCGCTCTCTCAGCGTGAGGCCTTTCAGCCATTCATCACCAAAAACATCAACAACCTCTGAATTCCAGTGGACCGTGATCGCTGCATTCACTAGGACCCGGTCTGCCATGGCTGCACTGGCGCGCAACTTGTCACTGCGCACAATGAGATGGACATGGCTTCCATATTTCGTGAGGTAAACCGCTTCCTCACAAGCGGAATCTCCACCGCCGACAACGGCAAGTTGCTCTTGGCGAAATTGTGGTGTGGCCCCGTCACAGATGGCACAAGCACTGATGCCACGACTCCAAAATCTTTCTTCCTGAGGCAGGTGCAGGCGGTTGGCGCTGGCCCCAGTCGCAAGGATGAGGGCCTGGGTTTTGACCGTCTCACCATCTGAGGTTTCGATGGTGAAGGGACGCTCGCTTAGATCGATGTTCAGCGCATCAGCTTCGATCAGTTGTGTGCCCCAGCGCAGCGCCTGTGCTCGACAACGATCCATGAGCTCAGGCCCAAGAATGCCATCAGGAAAGCCCGGATAATTTTCCACATGGGTCGTGGTCATCAATTGGCCGCCTGGGATGCCTCCCTTTTGAAAGCCGGTGATGAGCAGCGGCGAGAGGTTTGCCCGAGAGGCATAGATGGCTGCCGTGAAGCCCGCCGGACCGGAGCCGATGATGACCAGGTTTTGAAGAGGGTAGGAGTGACCACCCATGGGCCTAACACGGATTGACTACGACTTAAGCCTAGTGCCCAAAAGACGGCCTCGTAGTGAGCCAATCCAGTGCGCAGCAAAGGCGAAAGGAAAAACTTGTTAATACTTAAGATTTTTTAGATTTCGAGTAATCCGTCTGTTTCAGGGCGTCTTGAAAAAAGGTGACAGGGCACCATGAGAACATTGTCAGAGACCATCTCAGGGTGAGAATCAAGAGAGACAAGCCACTCTCTGAATTCCTCGGTGAGCGCGTAGTTGTCTTCGAAGCGCTCCAGCCCGTCAAGAGCTGCTCTTCTTGCGAGGGCCCAACAAAGAGCAACAGTAACCCTGCGGTGCACCGAGGCGTCCATTCCTAGCGTCCGGTCTGATGGTATTATGCCTGCGCGGATGATTTTTTGGTGTGTTTTTTGACACAAAGTATCCGCAGGGGGCATGAGCGTTGGGTCTCTTGGCGAATGCGCTGGGGAAATCTGTCGAGTAACTCTATCGATCTATCGATAATTGCTGAAATTGTTGTCAAGCAGGCTTGTCAATTGGTTGCAGGGTTGTCAACCGTTTGCTTCCGCATGGTTGATCAGTAATTCCTCGACTTCTCGTATGCCTTCGCTAGCCTGCTGACGGGCGCGTGCGAAATCTCCATCGGCCTCATCCCGCAAAGCTTCACCAATGCGATCAAGCAATGCATCTTTTTGTTCATTGAGGAGGACAAGTATTTCTTTCTCAATTAAATAGCGAATTGCCACGCTGCGCAGGCTGTTCTTGCTGGCTTCAGCCATGGTGCCTTGCACGACTTCTTCCACAAAAAGTCGTTGAACTTCCCTGCTTCTTAGAAAGCTCTCCAGGGCATTGATCGTGCCATCAACCACGGTGCGCTCCACCTCAGCGGGCTCAGAGGAGAGCTTGAATTCCCAATCTAGATGACGTCTTTGCCAGCCCTGCTGGTGAAGGCTTGGCATGACCATTTGCGAGAAGCTATCGACGGCGATTTCGTAGGTGCGCTCTGCGACTTTCTCGCACCAAGATTGACCACGGGTTGTGAGCTGCTGCTCCACCTGTTCACGGTTGACATTGTGCCCGCCGTGGTGGCTGTGGCAGAAGCCATTGGGGCAGTCAAGTGCGGACAGGGCCATCGGGCAGCGTTGCGATCAACACCACAGGGCTAACCACGCTGGAGGTGAAGCTGTTGCTTCCTTAGCAATTCTGCAACTTTGCAAGGCCAAGGTGGTGAACTCCAGACAATTCGCCGCTAGGTGTTGCCTGCGCTGGTCGGTCAGATCTAATGAGTTGAGAATGCCCCTTCTTTCGATCGTACGGGATGAAATTGTTGGTACCCCGGGAGTGTGCGGCTGGCGAAAAGCGCGTCGCCGTGACACCAGAAACGGTCCGCCGGTTGCAGGGTCACCGCATTGACATCCAAGTGGAGTCAGGCGCTGGCGAGGCCGCTGGCTTTCCTGATGCTCTTTACAGCGCCGTCGGTGCATCGGTTGCCTCCAGCGAAGACCTCGACTGGGAGGGTGGCGATGGAGTGCTTTGTGTTCAGCCTCCCTCCCGGGAATCGATGGCTCGCCTGCGGGAAGGTGCCCTGCTCGTCGGCCTGTTGGCTCCCCATGGGGCCCGCGACCTGATCAGCCTTCTCAATGATCGATCTGTTTCCGCCATTGCGCTGGAGCTCCTACCGCGCATCAGCCGGGCCCAGTCGATGGATGTGTTGTCGTCTCAGGCCAACATCGCTGGTTACAAAGCGGTGCTTCTCGCCGCCGCCGAGCTCGACCGATACGTGCCGATGCTCATGACGGCAGCAGGCACCATTCAGCCTGCCAGGGTCCTGATTCTCGGTGCAGGAGTGGCGGGTCTCCAGGCCCTGGCCACGGCCCGTCGGCTTGGGGGGGTGGTCTACGTCTCGGACGTGCGGGCGGCGGCCAAGGAACAGGTGGAATCCCTTGGTGGAAGGTTTCTGGATCCCCCTGCCGAGCAGGACCTTCCTTCCGAGAAAGGGGGCTATGCAACTCAGGCTTCGGAAGCCTTCCTGGCAGCCCAGAGGGAGCAGTTGGCTGAGCAGCTTGCCCTCGCTGACATGGTGATCTGCACAGCACAAGTTCCTGGACGTCCCGCTCCCCGGCTCATCAACGAAGCGATGCTGGACCGTCTCCGTCCAGGCGCCGTTGTAGTGGACCTGGCCGTTGCCCAAGGCGGCAACTGTGCGGGGACGGTGGCTGGAGAGACGGTGATCCGCGGTGGCGTCCGACTCATCGGTGCAGAGGCGCTCCCCAGCTCAGTGCCAAACCATGCCAGTGCTCTTTACGCTCGGAACGTGGCCGCACTCCTCGAACATCTGGTTCACAAAGAGACGGGTCTTCATCTCGACCTTGAAGATCCCATCCTGGAGGCTTGCCTGCTCACCCATGCAGGTGTTTGCCGCCGCGATGACGTTGTGTTGACCGGGGCTCCTCTTCTCGCAACTGGAACAGCTTCATGACTTCTTTAACGCAATCCCTCTGGGTGCTCCTGCTCGGCAGCCTGCTTGGCTTTGAACTGATTGGCAAGGTGCCTCCGACTTTGCACACTCCTTTGATGTCTGGTGCCAATGCCATCAGTGGCATCACCATGTTGGCTTCACTCACTTTGATTCAACAGGCCGGAGGCAACACTGCGCTTCAGGTGATCGGAGCCATCTCCCTTGGGTTCGCCCTCTTCAATGTGATCGGAGGCTTCCTCGTAACCGATCGCATGCTCGCCATGTTTCGCCGCAAAGGCAACTCCTGATGAACCTCTCATTCGACCATTTGCCACAGGTCATGGACCTGGTGGCGGTGCTACTTCTCTCCTTGGGAATCAAGGGATTGTCTAAGGTGCGCTCCGCCCGAGCCGCCAACGGTTTGGCAGCGCTTGCCATGGCACTGGCCGTGGTGGGGCTGTTGGTTCAGGCCCAACCCTCCCCAGCAGCCTGGCTTTGGATTGCCATTGGGTTGGCCCTTGGCGGCCTGGCAGGGGTGCTGACGGCCATGAAGGTGCCAATGACGGCAATGCCGGAAACCGTCGCCCTGTTCAACGGGTGCGGGGGACTCGCCTCCCTGTTGGTGGCGCTGGGTGTGGCTCTGTTTCAAGGGTCCGCTGCGGGGGCAGTGGAACGGATTTCGGTCGCCATTTCCCTCTTCGTTGGCGCCATTACCTTCAGTGGCTCGATTGTCGCGATGGCCAAATTGCAGGGTTGGCTCGAAACGCCTGCCTGGACTCAGAGTTCCCTGCGCCACGCTGTAAATCTTGCCCTGGCCTTCCTCTGCCTCGGTGCGGCTGTGGTGTTGTGCGGCCATCCGGATGGCCCAGCACTCTGGGTGGAGGTTGGGGCTGCAACCCTTCTCGGCATCGGGGTGACTCTTCCCATCGGCGGAGCAGACATGCCCGTGGTGATCTCCCTGCTCAACTCTTACTCCGGCGTCGCAGCTGCAGCGGCGGGATTTGTGGTTGGCAGTCAACTCTTGATTGTGGCTGGAGCCATGGTGGGAGCTGCCGGATTGATTCTCACTCAGGTGATGTGCACCGCCATGAATCGATCCCTGGTGTCTGTTCTCTTTGGAGGCGCCCTTGGCGGAGCGACGACCGCGGTGGGCGGTGGAGGAAGTGAGGCGGGATACACCCGCATCACCAGTTGCAGCCCTGAGGAGTGCGCCATGGCTCTCGAACAGGCCGAGCGCGTGGTGTTTGTGCCGGGCTACGGCCTTGCGGTGGCGCAAGCGCAGCATTCTCTCCGGGAGCTCGCCAAACTTTTGGAGGCCCACGGTGTGGAAGTGAGCTATGCGATCCACCCGGTGGCCGGCCGCATGCCTGGACATATGAATGTGCTGTTGGCTGAGGCCGATGTCCCCTATGAGCAATTGGTCGAGATGGATGCCATCAACCCGGAGTTCCCACGCACCGATGTGGTGATTGTCTTGGGGGCCAATGATGTGGTGAACCCACAGGCGAAGAATGATCCCAGCAGCCCCCTCTATGGCATGCCCGTCTTGGAAGTGGATCAAGCTCGCCAGATTTTTGTTGTGAAACGATCTCTTGGAGCTGGCTACGCAGGCATTGCCAATGCCCTGTTTGAGTTGCCGCAAACAGCCATGGTCTTTGGTGATGCCAAAGCTGTGCTGAACGGTTTGCTTTCTGAGCTGCGCTCGATTGGTGTTGGCAAGGAAAAGGTCGCGGCCTAAACCCTCGCCCCCTGAGATGCTTGCTGATGTCGCAACCGATGGGTGAGCCATCTCCTCGAAACGCAGGGACTGCCTCCCTTCCAACAGCGATGGCCTTGGCTTGGTCCTGATCTGCAGACGCTGCGGAATACTCTCCGGCTCTCCAACAGGACCTCGCTGGAAACGGGCCAGACCCTTGAGTTTTCCCTCCCGGATGGGGGTCGCTTGCTCGCCAGGCTTGATCCCCCGGGGTTGGCTCCCCCAAAGGCACTTGTGGTGGTTGTTCACGGGTTGGGTGGAAACAGCGACGATGAAGGCCAGCGCAGGCTTGGACGTGCCCTCAGACACCGTAACTTTGCTGCGCTGCGGCTCAATTTGCGTGGCGCTGGGCCAGGGCGAGTCTTGGCAAAAGGCACCTATGCCGCCAGCTGCACCGCCGATCTGCTTCCGGCTCTGCGGGAGTGCAGAACCCTGGCGGCGGAGCTGACGCCGGGGGGTGGTGCCCTGCCTTTGGCGGCTGTGGGCCTTTCTCTTGGTGGCACGGTGCTTCTCAATGCTCTGTTGGCGACAGACCCCCAGGAGCCCCCGCTTCTGGATGCCTTGGTCTGCGTCAGCAGTCCTTTGGATCTGTCGAGCTGTGCCGATCGCTTTGAACGCCCTCGCAATCGGATCTACCAGAGTTGGTTGGTGCGCAGGCTGATCAAGCAAACCCTGGCAGATCCCTATGGCCTGCTGGAGCGAGAACATCAAGGGCTGAGGGGGCCAGGCCGGCCTTTCACTATTCGTGGCTTTGATGCGTTGATCACCGCGCCCCGATGGGGGTTTCCTGGAGTGATGGCCTATTACGACGCTTGCAGCCCGTTCAGGCGGTTGCAGCACGCGCTCCATCGCCTGCCACCACTGTTGCTGGTGCACGCCAAGGATGACCCGTGGGTGCCTGTGGATGCTGCGCTCTCACTGGCAGAGACCATTCGGATGATGGAAAGAAAGGGTGGAGCGAGTGCAGGGCTGTGGCCGGAGGTGGTCATCACGGCTCGCGGCGGACACAACGGATTCCATGCCCCAGGGGACTCGCCTGATGGCTGTTGGAGTGATCGGCTAGCCGCACGTTGGTTGGCCAGCCGACTTTGAACGAGGTTCTAGTGTGGGGGTTCAATTAGCAGATTTTCCATGGCGCTTCTGGACAACCTGATCGATGCCGTTGTGAGCAAGGTGGCAGGAGACCAGGCCAACGTTATTTCCCAGTTTCTCAAGGACAACGGAGGCGTGAGCGGCCTGGCAGAAAAGTTTCAGAACGGTGGAGCTGGAGAGGTGTTTTCCAGCTGGGTTGGCACCGGCGACAACAAAGCGATCGCTGCCGATGCGATGAGTCGCATCTTGGGTTCTGCCCAGGTGCAAACCATTGCTCAGAGCCTTGGTTTGGATACCAACCAGGCTGCTGATTTAATGGCCAAATTCTTGCCACAGGTGATCGATAAGCTCACCCCTGATGCCAAGGTTGAGCCCAATCCAGACGCCCAGCTCCCCGTTGCTTGAGGCCTAAATGCTGAAATCGTGAGGCGTGGCCCATTATTGGGTCACGCCTCAACCACTCGACAAATTTGGAGACTCGACAAATTTGGAGAAAGGTTGGAGACCTAGGAGCTTGGCAGCTGGCTGGGGAGCTGATCAATCCGGCCATCGCGTTTGAGCTTGGCTTGCACCTTCAACCAACCCAAGCCCACTGGCACGCCAAGAAGCAGTGGAACAGCTGTCAATGCTGGTTGGCTGCTCGACGCAAGCAGGGAGGCCGAAACAGCAAGCGCTCCAAGCAGAAAGGATTGCCCCGTGTTTTGCTGGGCCAGAGCCAGGCGTCTGAGCAGACGATCTGTCTCTCCGGCCCGGATTTGCACCTGCAAATCCCCCTGCTCGATCCGGGAGAGGCTCTCGTCCAACCGGCGGGGGATGCCCAGGGCTCGCGAGCCCACATCTGCGGCTTGACGGGTGAGTTCGCCGAAGAGGGCGTTGGTGCCAGGACCGCTGGAGGTCATCAGAGGCAGGAGGTAGGGACGGGCGATGGCCATCAGACTAAAGCCAGGATCAAGGCTGCGCCCCACTCCCTCAAATGTGGAGAGCGCGCGCATGACAAAAATCAGCTCCGCAGGCAATCGGAAGGGCTGGCCATAGACGAGGTCGTAGAGGTCTCCCGAGAGCTTGTCGATCATGTTGCTGCTGAAGGGAGGTGTCAGGGCTTCGTTGAGCATCAGGCGCACGAGTCGTCTCACCGGACCTGGATCAATCCCCGTCGCAATCACTCCCGCCTCTTGCAATTCCTCGACAAGGCCTGCCGCATCCCGGGTGGCGGCGGCCCTCACCATCCGACCCAAGCGGCTGCGCAGCCGTTCAGAGAGTTGCCCCATCATCCCGAAGTCGTAGTAAATCAAGGCGCCATCGGGGGCGACTGCCAGGTTGCCAGGGTGGGGATCGGCATGAAAAAAACCGAATCGCACCAACTGCTGCAGGTAGCTGGCTGCTCCTTTCTCGGCCACGCTTGCAGGCTCGACACCAGCGTTGACGAGGGCCTGGCGATCGGTGATTTTGATGCCTGGCACAAAATCGAGACAGAGCACCCGGCGGGAACTCAGCTCCCAGACCACGGCAGGGATCCGAATCGAGGGATCATCGAGGAATTGCTGCCGAAAGCGGGCCGCATGTTGGGCTTCAAGGCGGAAATCCAGCTCCCTGAGGAGCACCCGCCGGCATTCCTTGGCGATCCCGATCCAATCGCGTCCTTGCCCCCAACGCGGGTGGCGTTGCACGGCGGCCGCCACCTGCTGCAGGACCTCCAGATCGAGCCGAAACAGTTGCTCCAGGCCCGGTCGCTGCACCTTGAACACCACCTGGCGCCCACTTCTCAGACTGGCACGGTGCACTTGGGCCAGGCTGGCTGAGCCAAGGGGATCCACCTCCAAATCAATGATTTCCAGGCGTCGTTGGCCCAATTCCTGCTCGAGGATGGATTCCACCACCGCAAACGGGAATGCGGGCACGCGGTCCTGCAGGCTGGCCAGCTCCTCCACCACTTCTGCGGGAAGCACATCCGGCCGTGCGGAGAGGAGTTGGCCGACCTTGATGAAGGCTGAACCCAGCTCCAGAAATTGCCCGGTGAGCCAGTGAGCCAGGCGGCGTTGGCGAAAGGCTTGGCGCTCCACTGTCATGCCGCCGGGGTAACTCCAGCGGCGGCCGTTCCACCAAAGCGTGAACAGGAGCCTCAGGGCGAGCCACCAGATCCGCAAAGGGCGAGTCCAGGCGCTCCATCGGCGCTGCGCGGATGCCCCGAGCCTGGCTGCCCCCATTAAACCGACCTCGCCTGGCCGCCCCCGCGGATGGGTTGCTCGAGCTTGCGGGCCAAAGTGGCCACCTGAGCTCGCAGAGCATCAATTTGATCCTGAGGATCGGCGGATCCCCGCGCTCCTTGATCGGTTGAGGAGGGGGAATCCACTTTTTCAAGACGCCGGGCTTCCAACTCCACCTCTTCCCAGAAGAGATTCCATTCCTGCTGGAGGCGCTGGGGGGCATCCTGCGCAAAAACGGCCAGCTCCGCTGCCCGATCCACTAGCTGGCTGCCCAAGCGGGCGGTGAGCCGATTGAGTGTGGCCTGTAGCAGGGATTGCGGAGTGCTCATCAACGGATCGGGCTCCATGGAGGCACTGTGGCAGATCAGGGCGAGGTTGCGGGAGCGTCGGTGTTGGGCTGGGAGGTCGGAGCCGCTGGCTCTTGTGGTGGCAATGGCTCCGGAGCGGGCAGGGGAGCAGCCGCAGGGGGCGACAACGGCAGCTCTGGGGTTGTTGGTGTTGGCTCCTCTGAACCGTTGAGTTCCTCCAGGCGACGCCTATCGCTCTCCAGGCGTTCTTTCTCCGCGTCGCGGGCAGCGTTTTGGCGCTCGGCGGCCTCCTCACGTTTTGCCCCCGCTTCCTTCTCCTTCTCCTCTTGTTGCTTGCGGGAAAGCTCCTCGAGATCGGCCGCCAAAGGTTTGGCTTGGCTTCCCTCCCGCCGGCGCAACTCCTCAAGCGTGGTGCCCTCGGGGGGCGACTTTGGCTTGAAGGACGGGGCTTTGGTGGAGCCTTCCCCCCAGCGCACATCCAGGAGCCGCTGGGTGAGCCCGTAGCCCAGGCCGAAGCAGAGACCGAGCAGCAGCCAACGGCGCCAGCGCGGGCGGGAGGCGATGGCCGCCTGGCGGACCTGCCGCGGGCGGGTGGGGGGAGGAGGAGCCGTGGCCATGCGCCTTAACCCGGTGGGCTGGGCCCATCTTGCCCTGGCTTTCGCTGGCGCACCCGCCTCGGGCAGGGAGAATCGGGGGGTCAGAGAGAAGATGGTGGAAGGTTTCTCTGACGTGGTGTTCCACCCCTGGTCTCCTCTCCCCGGCGGCATCACCGCGCCCCATGGTTTTCAGGCCGCTGGCATCACGGCCGGCCTCAAGGCCTCAGGCCGGCCTGATCTGGCCCTCCTGTTGGCTCCTGAAGGGGCCGTGTGTGCCGGCACCTTCACCACCACGGTGGTGCGTGCAGCTTGTGTGGATTTGTGTGCCGATCGCCTTCGGGCTTCGGGTGGCCGGGCCCGGGCTGTGCTCATGAATTCAGGACAGGCCAATGCCTGCACCGGGACGCGGGGACTGGCCGACAGCCTGACGGCCACCGCCGCTCTGGCCGAACGGCTCGCGCTTGCCCCCGAGGAGATCCTGATCTGCTCCACAGGCGTGATCGGGGTGCCGATTCCCATGCAGATTCTTTTGGAGGGCTTGGATCCGCTGGTGGCGGCTCTGAGCCCGGAGGGTGGCGCTTCAGCAGCTCAGGCGATCCTGACGACCGATCTGGTGGACAAGCAGATCGCCATGGAGGCCTCCCTCAGTGGTCGGTTGGTCCGCATCGGCGGGATGGCGAAGGGGTCCGGGATGATCCACCCCGATATGGCAACGATGTTGGCCGCCCTGACCTGTGATGCCTGGGTGCCGCCCGAGGTGTGGCAAGGGATGGTGCAGCGGGCGGTGGAGCGCTCCTTCAATGCGATCACGGTGGATGGCGATACCAGCACCAATGACACGTTTTTGGCTTTTGCCGCAGGGGATCCCCTGGCCAGCGAGCACTTTGACGCCTTGGAGGCTGGTGTGACCGCTGTGGCCCAGCACCTGGCCCGGGCCATCGCCCGTGACGGAGAGGGGGCCACCTGTTTGATTGAGGTGGAGGTGGAAGGGGCGATCGACGGTGAGGCGGCTCGCGCCATCGCCCGAACCGTGTGCGGTTCCTCGCTGGTGAAGTGCGCCATTCATGGACGCGACCCCAACTGGGGGCGAATCGTGGCCGCTGCGGGCCGGGCAGGGGTGCGCTTTGATCCCGATGCCGTAGCTCTGTGGCTGGGTGAGCATCAGCTGATGGCTGCGGGCCAGCCCCTTTCCTTCGATCGCCAGGCTGCTTCTGCTTACATGCGGGACCGGGCGGCCGGTGCCTATCTGCAGGAAGATTCTGTGGTGATCCGCTTGGTGGTCGGGAGCGGCCCTGGCCAAGGCAGGGCCTGGGGGTGCGATCTTTCTGACCAGTATGTGCGTATTAACGCTGACTACACCACCTAGTCGACGCCCGCCAACCGACGAACACTGGACAGCGAGGGGCCCTTGCCAAGGGGGAGCAATGTGGGCGAGCAGCCAGTGGCTGCATCGGAATGCGCAGCGACAGGAGGATCAACTTTTAAGAGATCATGAACGCTCTATTTGAACATGTCATGGCAGGACTGGTGGGAGTGGCAGGGGTCAAACAACAAGTTGAGCAATCCAATCTGCCTGTCCAGCCCAAAGTGAATTACAGACCGGAGATCGACGGGCTCAGGGCCTTTGCAGTGCTGGCCGTGATTATCAATCACTTTGATAAGGCTCTATTGCCCGGTGGCTATCTAGGCGTTGACATCTTTTTTGTCATTTCGGGTTACGTGATCACGGCTTCGCTGGCGGGAAGAAAGAGTTCAAATTTTGCGGACTTTTTGAGTGGTTTTTATGAGCGGCGTATCAAGCGTCTCCTGCCAGCCTTGGTGGTCTTTACGCTGACCATGGGGGTGTTGATATCCCTGGTTAACCCGGAGCCTCAAGTTCCATTGGGAATTGGAATCCGGGCACTCTTTGGCTTTTCAAACATAGCGCTTTACAATGCCTCTGTTGATTACTTTGCCCCTTCGACTGAATTAAATCCATTCACACATACTTGGTCTCTCGGGGTGGAAGAGCAGTTTTATCTGCTCTTTCCTTTCCTGATTTGGTTTTCAGGATT
>JBJTWN010000065.1:0-8928 GCA_046081785.1 Cyanobium sp. | reverse complement strand
CGGAGCCACCAGCGCCCACACCCGATCCGGTGAGGCCAGATCTGCCGCCCACTCGCTCAGCTCCTCCAGCAAGGCCTCACGGCCCTGGAAGTGGGGCGCGGGCTGGAGGGCATGCACGATGCGCACCTCGCCGCGGGCGGGGGCCGCAGGGGGCACGCCGCCCGCGGCCCGCTCCCGCCCATAGGTGCCAAGGGCCACCGCGATTTTTTTGCCCAGCTCGTCTGGTGTGGTGAAGCTGTCGCACACGAAGCTGGCGCGGAGCCAGCTTTTGAACTCCTGCAGGGCCTGGACGCTCCGCGCCACCGCCACCACCTGCTCCGGGTCGGCCAGCACGGAGGGGTCGGTGAGACGGTCTTGCTCTCTTGGCTCGCTCCAGGGGTGGTCGTCGGCGACGATCCACACCAGCACGTCCTTTCCCGCCGCTCGGGCCGCCTCCACCTCCCGGCGGGTGATGCTGCCCTGGCCAGCCTCCGGCTCGAAGCCGTAGCGATGGGCCACCAAGCACACCACCACATCGCAATCCCGCGCCTTGCGCTCGCATTCGGCCACCGGTTCACCCGGCAAGGGCCCGAAGCGCTCCATCACCACCGCCTGCTGCGACAGCCGCAGGATCGTGTCGTCCGCCACCTGGCGGTGGGCGATCAGATCCTGGGCGGTGGAGGAGAGGAAAACCTTCATGGGGCGCTGTGGAGTCGTCTTCCAGCCGTGGCTTCAACCGTCATCGCTCCTCCTGCCCCGCCAGAAATCCTTCCGCCCCCTTCCCATACTCCTGGCGCAAGCTTTCCTCCATCCGGTCCACCTGGCGCACCATCATCGCCATGCGCGGATGACCGCGGAAGCGCTCGGCGTGGCGGATCTGAAAAGCCCAATAGAGCGCCTGGAAGGGGCAGGCATCGGGGCCGGTTTTGAGCTTGGGGTTGTAGCGGCACTGGGCGCAGTGGTCGCCCATCTTGTCGAGATAGGCGGGGCCGGCGGAGTAGGGCTTGGTGGCGAACCAGCCGCCATCGGCATAGAGCACCATGCCGAGCACATTGGGCACCATCACCCAGTCGTAGGCATCGATGTACATCTCCAAATACCAACGCAACACGGCCCGGGGCTCGTAGGCGCCCAGCAAAAAGTAGTTGCCGAGCACCATCAGGCGCTGGATGTGGTGGTTGTAGCCCAGCCGCAGGGCAGCCTGAATCGCTGTGGCGACGCAGCGCAGCTCGGTGTCGCCCGTATAGGCCCAGCGAGGCAGGGGGCGGTGGGCCTGCAGGGCATTCACCTGGCCGTACTCCGGCATGTGGCGCCAATACATGCCATGGATGAATTCCCGCCAGCCCACGATCTGCCGCACAAAGCCCTCCACCGAGGCCAGCGGCACCCTGCCCTCGGCGTAGGCCGCCTCCGCCGCCCGCACGCATTCCATCGGCGTGAGCAGGCCGATGTTCAGCAGGGGGGAGAGCACCGAGTGGAAGAGCACGGGCTCCGCCTCCACCATCAGATCTTCCCAGGGGCCAAAGCCCGCCAGCCGCTCCGCCACAAACCGCTCCAACCAGGCCAGCGCCCCCGCCCGCGTGGCCGGCAGCCAGAGATCAGCCGCCTTGCCGGGGTGCTCGGCGAACAGGCGCCCCACCTGCTCGGCCACCTGCCGCACCACGGGATCCTCCCTCGAGGCCGGGAGGGACGGCACCACGGGGCGCGCCTTGCGGAATTGGGCGCGGGTCTGGCGGTTGTCGGCGTCGGTGTTCCACACGCCGCCTGCCGGTTCGCCCTCTGCCGTCATCAACACCCCCAGCTGTTTGCGCAGGCGACGGTAGTGCTGCTCCATCACCACCGAGCGGCGGCCCTTCGCCCAGGCCAGGAAGTCGGCCCTGGGCAGCAGAAACTGCGGGCTGGGGTGGGTGTGGATCGGCACTCCCAGACGTGCCGCCAGGGCCGGCAGGGCCGCTTGGGTGTGGAAGTCGTTGGGCTCCAGCAGGTGGATGGCGCGCACGCCATGGAGGGCGATCCAGGCGGCAAACACCGTGGCGCTGTCGGGGGGGGGCCATCAGCAGCCCGGGGGCTTTCAGACGCTGGGACGGCACCGGAGGTGACGGGGGCGGAAATAGGGCCGCTTGCGGAGGATCCTGGGGCGGAGCTGGGCAGGGGATCCTCCAGCCGCTGATACAGCACCCGATGGCCCGCCCGCTCAAGGGCCGCGGCGTGGTGGCGCATGGCGGCGTAGAGAAGGGTGAGTTTTTGTTGGTGGTAGCGAAGCCGCTTGGCCCGAGGGGCGGATTCGACCATCGCGACCCAGCGGTTGGGATCAGGCGTGGTCGGAAGAAGGGGGTGCTCTTGCAAGAGCTGGTCACCCAGGATCCACACCAGGTCCATCAGCTAACTGCTCGCAGGCACGGAATGAATCCTCTCCTAAGGGGTTGGTACGTGATTGACTCCCCCTGCCCGTTGATGGTGAGGGATAAGGGAGATCGATCTCATCTTCCTCGGGGCTTAGTGCGAATGGCCAGCCAGCCATCTGTTGGATGGCCACGGCCAGCCCAGCTTCAACTTTCCAGCTCCGGCGTGAATCCTCGCCGCAGGATGTTTTCCGCGCAGCTGCGGGGCCAGACGAAATGCAGCAGATAGTCAGCCCCGCCAGCCTTGCTGCCGCCGCCGGAGCGACCAAAGCCGCCAAAGGGATGGCGCCCCACCACGGCGCCGGTGATGCCGCGGTTGAGATAAAGATTGCCCACCCGCAGCTTTCGCCGCGCCAGCTCCAGATGGGCTGGCCTTCGGCTGAACACCCCAGCTGTGAGCCGGTAGGGCGAGCCATTGGCGATCGCCAACGCCGTCTCAAAGCTGGCTGCATGGTGCACCACCAACACCGGGCCAAAGAGCTCCTCCTGGGCCAAAGGGTGCTCCGGCGGCACCCCGGAAACAATGTGGGGGCCCAGGTAGTCCCGGCCCGTGGCCTCCTCCAATCCCGGGGGCACCGCCATCGCCAGCTCCAGCCGCAGGGGCGTGCCGGGCTCCGCCAAGGCCTCACGCAGGGTGGCTTGCAGCCGATCCCGCGCCGCCGCGTCGATCATCGGACCCAGATCCGTCGCCGGATCGCGGGGGTCGCCCAGCCCCAACGTGCGGGTGGCCTGCACCAGCCGCCCCACCACCCCCCTGATCCAGGGCCCGTGCGGACCCTGGGGATCGACCACGATCAGGCGGGAGCAGGCGGAGCACTTCTGCCCCTGGTAACCAAAGGCGCTGGCGCGCACCGCCGCCACCGCCTCATCCAGATCGGCGCTTGTATCCACAATCACGGCGTTCTTGCCGCCCATCTCGCAGACCACATGCTTGATGTGGGGCTGGCTCGACGGTGTGATCCCCGCCCGCTGCACCAAAGCCAGCCCCACCTCCTGGCTGCCGGTGAAGGCGATCACGGCCACCCGGGGATCGGCCACCAAAGCCGCTCCGGTGCTGCTGCCCGGCCCCGTGCAGAGCTGAACCGCCTCAGGCGAGGCACCATGCAACTCCAGGGCCTCCCGCAAGATCTCTTGGAGGCGATGGGCGATGGCCAGGGTTTGGGCCGCCGGCTTCATCACCACCGTGTTGCCCGTCACCAGGGCGGCGGTGGTCATGCCGCAAAGAATCGCCAAGGGGAAGTTCCACGGGGCGATCACCACCGCCACCCCCCGGGGCTCATGCCACAGCTCATCCACCTCGCCACTGAAGCGCCCCAACCGCCGCCGCTCAAACAACGGCACGGCACAGCGGGCATAGAAGCGGCAGAAATCGATGGCTTCCGCCACCTCCCCATCAGCCTCCCGCCAGGTTTTGCCTGCCTCCAGGATCAGCAGCGCCGCCAAATTATCCCGCTCGGCCTCTATTCGCTCGGCCGCGGTGAGCAACACCCGGGCCCGCAACCGGGCGTCCGCCTCCCCCCAGGCTCCCTGGGCTGCCACTGCCCGGCCCACCAGCTGGGCCGCCCGCTCCGGGGTGGCGTCGCTGGCGTGGCGTGGCCATTGCGCTCGGAGCACAGCGGCGGCAAAGGCCTCCCGCTGCAGTGGCTCGCTGAAATCCCGCAGGGGCACATTGAGGAAGGGCAGGTCGTCGCCCAAGCCCGCCACAGCAGGCGAGAGCTGGTGGTGGCGGGCCATGGCGGCCCCATCCACCCCCCCAGCTCCGCGCTCCGGGGGGGGAGGTGGGGCCTGAAGCAGCTCGGCGGCGCTTCGCTCTCCAAAGGACCCCGCCCGCAACCAGCTCTCATTGCTGGTGTTCTCCAGCAACCGGCGCACGAAATAGGCCATCCCTGGAATCAACTCCCCCACCGGCACGTAATCCCGCAGCCGCACCCCCTGCTCCACAAGGGCAGGCTTAAGAGCTTCCGCCATGCCATGGAGCATCTGCACCTCCAGGGCCTGGGGCGGCAACCCCAACTGCCCGGCGGCAACCAGGCCCGCGCTGATGGAGCGCAGGTTGTGGCTGGCGAGGGCCAGCTTCACCCCGAAGGGCGCCGCGCCGACGCGGGGGGTGGCGGCCAGCAGCAGCGCCGTGATCCGCTCATAGGCCCCATCGGTGTGGCCCTTGCTCGCCCACACCGGCGAGGGCCAGCCGCTCCACTCCGCCGCTACTGTTTCCGCGTCCCAATAGGCCCCCTTCACCAACCGCACCGTGATCAACTTGCGCTCCTGGTGAGCCCACTCCGCCAAGGCCCGCGCGTCGGCCTCCGCGCTGCGCAGATAGGCCTGCAGCGCCACCCCAAATGGCCCCCCAATGCGGCTGACGCAACGGCGAAAGAGCTCCAAGGTGAGGGGCTGCACGCTGCTCTGCTCCATGTCGAAAACCACTGCCACGCCCCGATCGCGGGCGGTTTCTAGCAGGGGAAGCAGACGGACCATGGCGGCGGCCAGGGCCGCCTCCGGGGCGATCGGATCGAAGCGGGGGCATAGAGCCGACACCTTGATGGCCACCTGGGCCCGGGGAATCGGACCCAAATGGTCATGCTCCAGCCTGGGGTTGGCTGGCCAGGCCGCCAAGTGGTTCGGCAAGTCATCGATCACCGATCGGTAGAGGGCCGCAAAGGTGTCTGCTTCCTCCTCGCTCAGGCAGGCCTCTCCCAGCAGATCAAGGCAGCAGGCCTGCCCCTGATCCCACAGCCGCCGCAGCCGCGGCTGCGCCTCCTTCAGGTCCCTTCCGGCGATGAAAGTTTGGGCCATCGCCGTGATCTGCGCCGCGATGGTGGCTGCCGCCGGCCCCTTCGCAAGCCGCCCCGCCGCCAATGCCGCGCTCAACACTGGCGGCACGGTCACCCCGCCGCCGCTGAGCTCATCGTGCAAATGGGCCAACACCTCCTCTGGGGTGCGCAGGCAGGGATAGGCATCCACAAAGCGAAAGAGCCTCACCTTGAAGGCCGGATCCTTCAGAGCCCACTGCATCAAGGCATCGCTGTAAAAGCGTCCGCTCAGGAGGCCGCCGCCCTGGGCCCGGGCCCGCTCGAGCAGGGCGCCTCCCACAGCCAAGATCTGCTCCTGTTGCTGGTCGTCCTCAAGAAAAAATGTCTCAGAGGCCGGGGGTCACGGTGATCCGGTGGCAAAACCTGCCATGGCGAAGGTCGGCATTGGCGGGGAGGGTAGAGGGACTCTCCAGGCCACAAGGTGCGGCACGAACCGTGGCCAGTGCGAGCCATGGGGCTCAAACTGTCGCCGAAGTGGCAATGGTGCCCGCCGTGGATCAGGGCCGTTCATCGAAACTGTGGTTGTTTGTGGCTTTTGGGTGCGGTGAGCGATGTTGAGGACCACGGCCGAACAAAAACTGTTTGAACTCTTCCGCCTTTTTCCCTTCTTGAAACGAAGATTTGTTCTTTTTTTGGCGGTGGGCCTCTCGGGTTTGCTGGTGCAAATGGTGGCCCTTGGCTGGCTGCACAACACCCTCAGGCTGTCCTTTTTTGTCGCGCAAACAGCAGCGATCCTGGTGGCCATGCTGTCCAATTTCTCCCTGAACAACGTCATTACCTTTCGGGCGCGCCGTCTGCGGGGGGCGGCCTGGTTTGGCGGGCTCCTGAGTTTTTGCCTCGCCTGCAGCCTCGGTGCGCTGCTCAACCTGCTCTCCGCCCAATTCGCCTTTGGGCTGGGCGCCCAGTGGATGGTCGCCGGCCTGCTCGGAGCCATGGTCGGCTCTGGATTTAACTACATTTCCACCGATCGCCTCACCTGGAAGACGCCCCGCGCCAAGCCCCATCCCCCCTTCCCTCCAAGGCGCTAGATCGACCCTGAAACCGCGGTGTCCACGAGAGAATCAGCCCACGTTGCCGCTCCATCCCCATTCTTTTGTCCACCGCACCAGCGCCCTGGCCCCATCCCCTTCGGCCCGCCGGTCCTCCGGCCGTGATGGGGGTGCTCAACCTCACCCCGGATTCTTTCAGTGATGGCGGCCGAATCCCCACTGTGGAGGCCGCCCTGCGCCAGGCGGACCGGTTGCTCCAGCAGGGGGCGAGCGTGTTGGATCTGGGGGCCCAGAGCACCCGGCCCGACGCCCAGGACGTCGGGGCGAACATCGAACTGCAGCGCCTTCTACCCGCTCTGCGGCTGATCCGGGGGGCCCATCCAGAGGTGGTGCTCTCTGTCGACACCTTCCATGCCGCCGTGGCGGAAGCCGCCTTGGCCGCCGGCGCCAATTGGATCAATGATGTGCGCGGGGCCAACGCCACACCCGGCGCCCCTGGAGGCAGCCTGCGGGATCCGGCGATGCTGCCCCTGATCGCCCGCTCGGGTTGCCCCTACGTGCTGATGCACAGCCGCGGAGACAGCCTCACCATGGATGACCTGACGTCAAACAGCGACGTGCTGGCAGAGGTGCTGAACGGGTTGTGGGCGGCCACAGAGCAGGCCCTGGCCGCAGGCATGCAGCCGGAGCAAATTCTCTGGGATCCTGGCCTGGGCTTCGCCAAAACCACACGTCAAAACCTCGAGCTGGTGCGACGGCTGGATGAGCTCTGCGCCGCCGGCTTTCCTGTGCTGGTGGGTCCCTCCCGCAAGAGTTTTGTCGGTGCGGTGCTCGACGAACCACGCCCAAGGGCAAGGCTATGGGGCACGGCCGCTGTCTGCG
Source organism: Cyanobium sp. (assembly GCA_046081785.1). Taxonomy (GTDB): domain Bacteria; phylum Cyanobacteriota; class Cyanobacteriia; order PCC-6307; family Cyanobiaceae; genus Cyanobium. Next base: position 1,866 of record JBJTWN010000065.1, on the reverse strand, counting down.
CCCTGGCGGTGGAGCGGGGCGCCGCCGTGTTGCTCGTCCATGATGTGGGCCCGATCGTCCAGGTGGCCCGGATGACGGCGGCACTGGCCTCCTAATGCGTCTTCTGCACACCTCCGATTGGCACCTGGGCCGCTCCTTCCATGGCGCCTCCCTGCTGGAGGAGCAGGCAGCGGCCATGGCGCGCATCGTGGAGTTGGTCCAGGAAGGGGAAGTCGATGCGGTGCTGATCGCTGGCGACATCTACGACCGGGCGATCCCCCCCGCTGAGGCCGTGCAGCTGTTCAACGACACCCTGGCGAAGTTGCGCCAGGCCGGCGCGGCGGTGATCGCCATCGCCGGCAACCATGATTCCCATGTGAGGGTGTCGATCTACGACCCCCTGCTCTCCGCGTTCGGGGTGTCAATCCGGGGCGAGGTGCGACGTGCCCACGAGCCCGTGCTGGTGAACCCCCGGCGGGGAGGGGGCCCGGTGGCGATCTACCCCCTGCCCTATCTGGATCCCACGGTGGATGGTCCGGCCCTCGCCGACGACGCCCCTTCCCCCACCAGCCGCCTGCGCCATGAGGATGTCACCCGGCTGGCCCTGGGGCGCATCCGCCAGGATCTGCAACGGCGCCCGCTCCACCGCTCCGTGCTCCTCGCCCACACCTTTGTGGCGGGGGGCGACAGCTGCGAATCGGAGCGGGAGCTCACGGTGGGCAATGTGGATCGGGTGAGCGTGGAGGCCTTCGCGGGCTTTGATCTGGTGGCTCTGGGCCATCTGCACCGCGGCCAGGAGCTGGATGGTGCTCGCCTGGCCTATTCCGGCTAGCCACTGCCCTATTCCTTCTCCGAAGAACAGCACAGCAAATCGGTGCGGCTCATCGAGTTCAGCCCCGCTGGCCTGCCCTCGGTAGAGAGCGTGCCCCTGAACGCGGGTCGGCCCCTGGCCACAATCGAGGGCCCCATTGAGCAGCTCCTGAGCCATGCAGCTTTCGGCTCCGCCGAGGGCGCCAGGGTGCGGGCGATTCTCACCGATGAGGCCCTGCCCCTGCAGGCCAAAGCGCGGCTGCAACGCCGCTTCCCCCACATCGCCGAGTTGCGCCATCGCCCTCCGGAGGTGGGACGCGGCTCCCTCAGCGCCCGTCATCAACAAGTGCGGCAGGCCTCCTCCCCTTTGGATCTGGCGTCAGCATTCTTTGAGGATCAGCAGGGGCGCCCCGCCAAGCCGGCGGAAGCGAAGCTGCTGCGCGAAGCGTTGGGAGCGGCGGACCAGGCGCAGGAGCGATGAGGCCCCATCTCCTGCGCATGGAGGCCTTCGGCCCCTACGCCGATCCCCTGGAAATCAGCTTCGACTCCCTCAGCCAGGAAGGGTTGTTTTTGATTCACGCCAGCACCGGCGCTGGCAAAACCTTTCTCCTCGATGCGCTCTGTTTCGCCCTCTACGGGGAGGTTTCGGGGGATCGCAACGTCAAGGGATTGAAATCGGATCACGCCGCTCCTGGAGCCGTGCCGCGGGTGAGCCTGGAATTTTCCACGGGCGACCGGCGCTATCTAGTGGAGCGCAGCGCGGCCCACAGTGCCCCCAAGGCTCGGGGCGAGGGGAGAACGGAAAAGCCCCCCACCGCGGCGCTCTTCCGTCTTCATGGCACGCAGCGGGAGGCGATCGCCAGCCGCAACTCGGAAGTCACCCGGGAGGTGGAGGGGCTGGTGGGGCTGAGCGCGGCCCAATTCCGTCAGGTGATCCTGTTGCCCCAGGGGAAGTTCGCTGAGGTGTTGCGCGCCCGCGCCGAGGAGAGGGAAACCCTCCTCAAAACCCTCTTCAACACGGAGATGTTTGAGCGGGCGGGGCAATGGCTGGAGGAAAAGGCGCGGGGGGCCCGCATC
>JBJTWN010000064.1:0-4894 GCA_046081785.1 Cyanobium sp. | reverse complement strand
TGAGCACAAAGCCATTCTTCTCGATCTCCGCCAACTTGGCGCTGTAGCAGAAGCCCGCCACATCCTCATAAGCACCACACACCTCGCCATCGCTGCGCCAGGCGTGAACGGTGCCTGCAATCTTCCCAATATCCTCATCGGTGAGCACTCGGTTCACCCGGGTTTCCATCGTGCCCAGCTGGCGGGCATCAATGAAGAGTGTTTCGCCACGACGATCACGACCATTCTGCGCCTTGTCATTTGTGAGGAACCAAATGCAGGCGGGAATCTGTGTATTGAAGAACAGTTGACTGGGCAAGGCCACCATCACCTCAACCACATCGCCCCGCACCATGGCTTCACGGATCTGCCCTTCACCGCTCTGGTTGGAACTCATCGATCCATTGGCCAGAATCACCCCTGCCATTCCGCCTGGCCTGAGTTTCCAGAGAATGTGCTGCAACCACGCATAGTTCGCATTGCCGACAGGTGGGCGCCCATAGATCCAGCGTGGATCGCTTTCAAATTTCTCCCCGCCCCAATCAGAAATATTGAACGGCGGATTGGCAAGGATATAGTTGAACTTCTGATCAGGGAACTGATCACGGGAAAAGGTGTCAGCAGGTTCCTGACCCAGATCTGCAGCAAACCCACGGATCGCCAGGTTCATTGCCGCCAGGCGCCAGGTGGTGGGGTTGCTCTCCTGCCCATAGATCGAAATGTCGTCAATTCGCCCACCGTGCGACTGCACAAACTCCTCACTGGAAACGAACATCCCCCCTGATCCGCAGCAGGGGTCATACACACGCCCCTTGTGGGGGGCCAGCACGGCGACAAGCAGTTTCACCCCGGAAGGCGGCGTCAGAAACTCTCCGCCCTTCTTCCCCTCCGCCAGTGCAAACTTACCGAGGAAGTATTCATAGATCTTGCCGATCGGATCGCCCTTGAGCGTGGGGTCATCCGCAAACCCAATCGTGGAGATCAGATCCACCAGTTCCCCCAGTCGCCCTGGTTCCAGTTGGGCGGCACCAAACCGCTTATCCAACTTGCCCCGCAGCGTTGGGTTTTCGTTCTCGATGGCCACCAGTGCCCGATCAATCAATTGCCCGATGTCAGGTTGTTTTGCTCGTGCCCGCAGCGACTCCCAACGCGCATCAGCAGGCACCCAGAACACAATTTCCTGGGTGTAGTAGTCACGATCCTCCAGTGCTTCTTCGTGATCGGCAGGGTCATCACCGATGTAGAAGTCAGAGTCTGGCGAGCTGACCATCGCCCGCACCTTCGCTCGATGCTCGGTGAAGGTGTCTGAGATGTATTTCAGGAAGATCAAACCCAGAACCAGATGCTTGTATTCCGCCGCATCCATCTGGGCACGGAGTTTGTCGGCACTTGCCCAGAGCACGGCCTTGAACTCCTTGGCCGGTGCTTCCTTCTTCCCCCGGCGGCCATTGGGGGAGCCGGAAGCCAGCGCAATCGCTCCACCGCGCCCGCGCCCCTTGCGGATCAGCCCCATGGCCAGCAGGCGCTCCTTCACCTCCTCGTAGGCCTCCTCGCTCACCTCCACACCCGCCGCTTTGCCCAGGGCCTCCCTGGCGGAAAGGTTGCCCAGGCTGCTGCCATCGCCAGGCAGCACCGCCAGAAGCAGATCGCCCAAGTCCTCTTCGTCTGCGGCTTCTGGTGGGGTGATGGCGGGAGCGGATTCGATCACGGGGCGAGGCAGGCCGTAGCCAGTTTGGCGAAAGCAGGGCGGCCAAGGGCGCGGCCCCGCTCCTGGCTAGGTTTGCAAGGTGAGTGCTCCCAGCGCTCTTTTTCCTTCTTCCTCCTCTGCCTCTCCAGCCATGGGCCTCAGCGACAAGATCAATGCAACCGCCAAGGCGGCCGAAGACAAGCTTCAGGCCGCTGCTGAGCAGATCAGCGGTGAGGACAAGCTGCACGACAAAGTGATCGATGCCGCAGCCGACCTGAAGGACAAAGTTCAAGATGTGGCGGGCGACCTCGGCGCCAAGGCGAAGGACGCTGCAGGCGACCTGGGGGACAAAGCCCTGGATCTGGCTGGTGATTTGGGCGATAAAGCCAAGGATGTGGCTGGAGACCTCAAAGACAAGGCCCAAGACGCGGCCGAGGCGATTGGAGATGTGTTCAAAGGGTTGCGCGGAAACAAAGCCTGAGGCTGAGGGCACGCCAGGAGCCTCTGCACCCCTCGCCCCGTGAGGCCCCTGGCCCTCCCTGCGTGGCCTGATGCGCCCTTTGGGGAGCTGCCTTATAAAAAATGAGTATTTGTGCTGAGTGGCGTCTAGGCTTATGGCCGTGAAGAAGTTGGCGGCAGAGGTGAGCAAGATCACGCTTCGCTTATACGCCGATCACAGCTAAAGCTAGAACAGGGGGAAAGAATGGAAAGGGCCAAGCTCCCGTGTCACTCCCGGGCCGATTACTATGAAGTCATCTCGCCATTCGCTTCTTTCCTCGAACAAAGGAGAAACAGTTCATTGGTTGCTCTCTTTGCTCACGCAGCCCATACAAGACCAGCCTCTCTCCCTTGTGATTGGACTGATCGCAACCACATGGGTTCTCTCCACCAGTATCGCGTCCTTTGTTCTGGGCCCTGCCCAGCCCTCCTCTTGCAAGGCCGTGGCTCACGTGAGCGGAGGGGCATGGGTTGCTCCGCAAGCGCTTGCCAGCTTCACCGCTGGAAGCGGCAAGGGTTGACGTACGGACTGATCGAACCTGGATAGGGTTGGAGGGAATCGAGAAAGATTTCCTTGGAAAAAAATGAAGAGCGCGCACTACTCACAGTGGCCGCCGTGCGCGAAGGTGTTGAAGGAAAAACTCAATATCTCTTCAATGAACGTGCACGCATCTTCACGCTCACCGAGGAGGGCCGGCGCGGTCTGGCGGAGTTGCGAGCCCCGGCGGAGGCTGGTGGGCAACCGTTGCAAGTCACCCTGGATCTGGAGCGGGGCGCAATCCTTGACATCACCGCTCCCCCCGAGGGCGCTCGAGCCGCGCTGACCGCGGATCGAGCGCTGCTGGAGAAGCCGGAGCGGGTGGAGCGACTGGATTTGGCCAAGATCGACCCGACAAGCTTTGACCTTGTTGATGCGGGACAAAAGTGGCCGGTGTTCACTCTTTGCACCCAAACCGTCCCCGGCTTTGCCAAAGCAAAAGAAATTTTTGACTATTGCGCGGCGCTGTCTTGTCATCTGCCAACGCCTCCAGCCGTGCCCCCCTGTATTCCCTTTCAATATGTGGTGGATGGTTGCTATGCGAGAGCCCATCAGATGCGCCGGTTGATCACGAAGAAATGGGGATATTGCGTGGATAAAGTCTTTAGTTTCGCCAACCAGAACGATGATCGGCTTGCTGTTCGCGCCGACAAGTGGGGCGGCTGTTGTGTAACTTGGTGGTATCATGTTGCGCCCGTGCTGCGCGTCAGAACCACCATTACTCTTCCGGGGATTCCTCCAATCCCGCTCACCTTTGTGATGGTGATTGATCCGGGCATGTTCAACGCTCCCGTTTTCTTGAGCACTTGGTTGAGCGCTCAAGAAAACACGGCCTGTTATGCCAAGGCCAATGTATCCAGCTATTCCATCCAGCCAGGCACCGCTTATCAGCCCGCCAACTATGCAGGCACCGCCTTCAACACGGACCCCAAATACACAGCGACGGAAGCCACGCTCAAGATGTACAAATCCCTGCAGACCTGCCCATGATGGTGATCGCCCAGCCAGTGCCAGACCGTCCGATGACCGTCTTGCAGATCCGCCCCGCGGACCACGGCTGTGATGTGATCTTTGCCGAATCGGCCCGCTTCTATCAACTGCGGGCCGATCAGCCTGATTACGCCAGCATGCGCCAACGACTGGCGTCGTCCTTGGGAAGGGTGGTGTGGATTCGGCTGAATGAACCCCATGGCGATCGCATTGAGGCGGTGCGGTTGGTGCCCTGACGGGCGATCAGCGCCAGTCGAGCCCCGGCACCCCTGGCATGATCGCCGCCGTGCTGGCCCGATAGGCCCCGTAGCCGGGGTGAAGCTCCAGCAAGCGTCGCTCCTCCCGACGAGCCTTGCCGCTGAGCACAACAGCCAGGGCCAGCAGCAGGGCCAGATGGAGCAGGCTCCCCAAGGCCAGCGTCACCCCCAGCGAGCACACGAGCACCGCCTGATACAGAGGATGGCGGCAGCGGCCGTAGGCGCCACTGGTGACCAGCTTGGCGCTGGGCATGGGTTCGGGCAGCGGCGTGAGGCTGGCCCCAAGGCCGCCCACGGCCTGGCCGGCCAGGACCAGGCCCAGGGCAAACACGCTCCAGCCGAGCACCCGCAAAGCCAGCGGCCAAATCACGCCCAGGGCCACGGGCTGCGGTGTGGGCGGGAGCAGGTGGGCGGCGATCAGGGCCAGCTGGGCAAGAAGCCACCACTCCCCCCGGCGGTTGTCGCGGAGGCCTTCCCAACTGAAGCCCCACTGGCTCAATCGCTCGCTGAGGGCGCCCATGGTTCTCGCCTCCACAGTCCCAACCATTCATTCTCGCGCGATTCCACCGAGCCGTTGGCCGGCTCCCATCGCTGGGCGGTGAAGCCAGCCCCGCCAATCTGCTGTGCCAGGGCCCCCGGCTCGCTGCCAAAGGGTGGACCGCTCGGGCGGCTGTGGCACCAGAAGAGCCCGAGCAACCAACCGCCCGGCTCCAGAAGATGGTGCATCTGGGCCAGGTAGGCGGGCCGCTGCTCCGGGTTGATCGCGCAAAAACAGGTGTGCTCCACCACTCCCGCCAGACTGCCGGCGCCCAGCCCGGCTTCAGCCAGGGCCGGGCGATCGAAGAGATCGACCTGCAGCCAGCGCAGGTGGACACCGCCGGGCCCGTGCATGCGCCGGGCCTCCGCCACGGCCTCCCCGCTCACATCCAGGCCGATGGCCTCAAA
>JBJTWN010000063.1:0-2718 GCA_046081785.1 Cyanobium sp. | reverse complement strand
GATGTCTTCCGGTTTGCGACAACCCCTGATTCATGGACCAATGTCGACACTGTGGTTGACTTTTCAGCGGAAGCTGGCGAAAAGATCCACCTGGCGCGATCCGCCTTCCCCGGCCTGGGCCCTGTCGGCTCCCTTGCCAGGAGGCGCTTTCACAATGGCGTTGCCGCCACCACCATCGCTCAGAGGATTGTGTACAACCCCCTCACCGGTGCTCTCCTCTACGACCCGGATGGCTCGGCCCCGCTCGATCCCGTCCCCTTTGCCACCCTGTCGCCGAATCTGCCCCTCTCCGCCAGCCCCTTCGTGGTGATCTGAAAGGATTACCCCACATCTCTGGATCCAGTTGGTATCGATGGGCCTGCCCACCCTTTTTCTCACAGGCGGCCACGCGATCGAGGCGGCCCAAACCCTGATCCAGGTGGGGCAGTTCGTGGTGATCCTTTTCGTTGCCCGGGCCCTGGCGGAGGGGATGGTGCGCCTGCGGCTGCCCGCGATCCTCGGGGAGCTGGTGGCGGGGGTGGTGGTGGGCGCCTCAGGGCTGCATCTGATCGTGCCGCCGGATGTGCAAGCCCAGCTCAGCGACAGCGCCGTGGCCCTGGTGGGGTCTCTGGCCGGAATCGGCCCGGAGGCCGTGCGGGAGATCTACCGGGAAACGTTTCCCAACCTTGAGGCTGTCTCTGAGATCGGGCTGTTCTCCCTGCTCTTCCTCACGGGGCTGGAAAGTGAGCTCGATGAGCTGGTGGCGGTGGGAGGGCAGGCCACCACGGTGGCCGTCACCGGCGTGGTGCTGCCTTTTGTGCTGGGCACCGCAGGGCTTTTCTATCTGTTTCACCTGCCCCTGATCCCTTCGGTGTTTGCCGGCGCGGCCATGACCGCCACCTCCATCGGCATCACGGCGAGCGTGTTCGGTGAGCTCAAGTGGCTCAAGCGCCGCGAGGGGCAGATTGTGATCGGTGCCGCCGTGCTGGACGACATCCTCGGCATCGTGATCCTCGCCTTGGTGGTGGCGATCGTGGGCGGTGGGGCCTTCAGCGTGGCGCCGATCGTGAGGCTCTGCCTGGCGGCGGTGGCTTTCGTGGCCGTGGCCCTGGTGCTCAGCCGCACGGCGGCCCCCCTCTTCGATTGGGTGGTGGATCACCTGAAGGCCCCAGGGGATGTGGCGGTGGCCAGCTTTCTGGTGCTCACCCTCTGCTGTTTCGCGGCCCAGGCGATCGGCCTGGAAGCGGCCCTGGGCGCCTTCGCGGCCGGCCTGATCCTCAGCGCTTCCAAGCACACCGACGACATCGACAAGGCCGTCAAACCCCTGGTGGCGCTTTTCGCCACGGTGTTCTTTGTGCTGATCGGCACCGGCATGGATCTTTCGGTGCTGAACCCCTTCGATCCCGCCAACCGGGAAGGCTTGATCGTGGCGGCCTTTCTGCTCACCGTGGCCATCGCCGGCAAGATCGCCGCCGGTTGGAGCTACCTCAGCAAGGAACCCACCAGCCGGCTGGTGGTGGGTCTGGGGATGATGCCACGGGGCGAGGTGGGCCTGATCTTCCTTGGGCTCGGCAGTCAGGCCGGCATCCTCACCCCCTCCTTGAAGGCGGCGATTCTGCTGATGGTGATCGGCACCACCTTCCTGGCGCCGGTGTTGCTCAAACTGGTGTTGTCCGGTGCGGAGGCGCTCGATGGATCGCAGGCAGGCACTGGCTGACTGGGGCCTGAGCTGGCGCGGCTGGTTTGACCATCGCCGCGGTGAATGGTGGTTGCTGGCCCAGCTGCTGCTCGTGGCTCTGCTGGTGTTTTTGCCGCCCTGGCCGGCGCCAGGATCGATGGGGTTCGCCTGGCCGCTGGCCCTGTTCCTGAGCGGCTGGGTGCTTGTGCTGATCAGCCTGGGGCTGGCGGTGCAGGCGCTCTGGGGCCTCGGCCCCAGCCTCACGCCCCTGCCTGATCCCAAGCCAGGGGCACCGCTGGTCACCACGGGCGCCTACGGCCGCTGTCGTCATCCGCTTTATCAGGCTCTCGTGCTTGCGGGTCTGGGTTGTTCCCTGGCCTGGCCGAGCCTGCTGCATCTCCTGCTCACCGCCGCCCTGGCGGCTGTGCTGGTGGGCAAGGCCCGCCGCGAGGAGCGCCTGCTGATCGAGCGCCACCCCGATTACCTCGCCTACCGGACCGCGACCCCGGCGATTCTTCCCCGGGTTCCCGGGCTGGACTGGCGCCAGTGAGCCCTGGATGCGCCTAGCGAGGCGGCTCCTGCCGGTCGGCCAGGCTCCAGAAGAGCCCGGCCAGGGCAGCCATCAGTCCCAGACTCGTGCCCCAGCTCGGGCCCAGGGCCCAGCCGAGGCCCACATTGGTCAGGCCGCCCACCACGAGGGCCAGCAGCAGGCTGCTGACCAGTAACACCAGCTGCTGCTGGTCGTCCGGAAGCGTGCCTTCCGCCAGCACCTTCTCAAGCCGGCCCAGGGGGCCGCTGAGGGGCACGTAAAGCGCCAGGGCCCAGAGGGCGGTGCCGGGAAGCAGGAAGGACCAGTCGGGGTGCAGCACGCGGGAAGGGCCGGCAACGGAACGGTGGGTGGTCTCCCTAGCATCGCCGGCTCTGACGCTGTCCGTTGATTCCTGTGCCTGAGCAAGCTTGCGTCGCGGCGGCTCCCTGGACCTTCGACGGTCATCACGTTCACACCCTGGTGCGTGCCCCCGAGCAGCCCGTCGGGCCGGCGATCCTGCTCGTGCACGGTT
>JBJTWN010000062.1:0-2613 GCA_046081785.1 Cyanobium sp. | reverse complement strand
CCCAAGTTCATGGATGGGGTGCTGAGCGTGTCGGTGGGGCTGGGCAAGTTTTTTGATGAGCTCTACCCCGCCCAGGTGGAGGCCGCCAAGGATCGGGAAGCGCGGGAGGCTGCCCGCCGCCAGCGCTTCAAGGCCCAGCGGGAGGCGGATGCCAGCCGCTTTGCCCCCCGCAGCAATGCCCCATCGATGGCGCCGGCTGTGCGGGGGCTGTAGGGGGAGCGTCGAAATGGAATGAGTGGACTGGTCAGGGCTTATCTCGTCCAGGGAGATCGCCAAGACAGAAAGGAAACAACGATCCAAAACACCATGAAGACGATGGTGATGAATTGTGGAAACCAGAGCGCTCGTTGATGAATGGAATCTTTTCCAAAATCAGATCGCCAGCGTTGAATCAGGATCGGATCCAGGCCAGTTCCTGGCTGGGAAGATGCAGAGAATCTGATTAGATCCTTGCGCAACTCTCCCCACATATTGATGGTTGTGGTTGCACCATGGATCATGAAATAGGCAAGGATCGAGATGGTGATCGCCAATATTGGCAGCAGGATGTTGGAAAACCAATTGAATCGTTTGACGGCTCCAAAAGAGACGGCATACACCGTAATCAGGAAGGATTGACAGGTGATATACCAAGCCACGCGACCCAGCAGCAAGGAGTGTTCGTGTTGGATTTCGCTGCGAACATATCTGAAAAGCTCCCAAGTCGTTTTGGAGTGAGGCTCTTTGTCGTTGAGATAAGCCAGGCCTTTGGCGATGGGGTGGCTTTGCGAGTGGCTTCTAGAACTCTGGTTGGGAATCATGGATGTTGAGATTCTAAATCGGCGCTTTAGCAGATGGAAAGAGCTCAATGGCCTCTTGCCCTGCTTGGGCGAAGAGGGAGATGCAATGAGCGATGACCTCGCTGACAACAGCAGCTGGATCAGGATGGGGGCAGTAAGCCTGGGCCAGGTCTTCATCAATCATAAGGTGGCTCGGACCATGGCCATGATCGAGAAGGTGAATATCTCCCCAATGCCAACGTTTTGATTCGGGGAACCATCGAATGAAGGCCTCCTGTTGGACAAGAAAGCGTGAGATTTCTTCGGCACCATATTCGGTTGCAGCCAGGTGGCAGAAAAAGAGATGGGGATTCTTGGAGGATGGGCTGTGGTTTCGGGGGAAGGAAAGGAGTGTGTCCACCGCCGGCAGCCATGGACCACGGAGGGCATCTACATCAAAACCAGCTTCATGGGCGCCCTTGCGCCAAAGCTCCGCATGCAACCCTTCTTCCTTCGCCATCTGATCCAGCGAGGTTTTCATGAAGCGTAGAGTTTGAACTGTTGCGGCTCTGCCGTAGCGCGTGATGAGAGGATCGATGGGGAAAAAGGTATCGCTTCTCACCAGAGTTTGAAAGTCGCGAACGAATGGCCAAAAGCCACAAAACAAGGCCTTGATGGCATGGGCATCACCATGGCCGGCGCCACGGATGAGAGGAAGGTCCACCACGGCCCTGACCGTGAGATGACGAAGCGCGGTTGTCTCGCTGAGAGGTGGATTGAGGAGCATGGTGAAGTTGTTGGGATAGGGACAAATCTTTCTGTCATTCTGATGATTGGGCCTGCTCGGTTGCGTGGCAGCCGGTGATTGGCCCACCGCTGGCTGGCCAGCCCGTTCGGGGTCGTTACTCTGAGCGCCCACTGGCTCTGCCTTCCCTGAATCCATGCTTCGATCTTGTCTCCAAGGGGCCAGTGGCGTTCTCTCCACCCTCCTGCTGCTGCCGGCGGTTGCTGCCGTGGCTCAGCCAGTGGCCATGGCGCCAACCATCGCGCAGATCACGCTGGCCGAGGCGCAGGCCATGGGCCTGTTGGCCCAGCAGGTCGACCCCTCCCCCGAGGCCGAAGCCACCCCAGCTGCTCAACCCACTGAAGCTGCGCCTTCTGCCTGGGCGGGCACGCTGGAGTTTTACGGCTTTGCGCCGCTGAGGCTCACCTCGGTGGTGTCGCGCGGCGCCACGGAACGGGAACTCTCGGGCCTGCTCAACAACCATCGAGGCGACCGCCCCTCGGGCCCGCTGGCACAGAGCGGCCCGGCTGGGCTGCAACAGCTACCAGACCTCACCTTTCCCAAGCAATGGCAAGGACTGCGCGGCAAGCTGCCCGAGACGATCGAAATCCCCGGTTTCACCACCGCCACCGATGTGGGGCTAGGCGCGATCCTGACGCACCTCACCGATGCCTTCTCCATCCGCGGCAGTGTGGAACACCACCGGATCGGCGTTCAGACCGACTTGAGCTACGTGGGCATGGCCGGCCAGACCGCCCGCGAGTTTCAGCCCCAACGCCGCCGCTTCCCCAACCTGCCGGTGCCGACGCGCGCGTTGAAGGCCCAGGTGGGTCTCACCCAGGGCATTTACGACTTCGCCCTGCGCTACCGCCTGGGTGAGCGGGAGCTGGCGATCAGCAGCCCCGGCGCCACCACCCTCATCCCATATGCGGGTGTGCGGGTGCTGGATGTGGGGGTGGACACCACCACCACGTTTGTGGGCCCCCTGCTGAAGCGCTCCAAGCAAAACAGTTTCGGCAGCCCCATCGCCCAGCCCCTGCTGGGCCTGCAGGGCCAGGTGTTTGTCACCCC
>JBJTWN010000061.1:0-60270 GCA_046081785.1 Cyanobium sp. | reverse complement strand
CCTCAAGCCCTTCGACCTTGAGACCATCACCCGCTCTGTGCGCAAAACCCATCGGGTGATCGTGGTGGAGGAGTGCATGAAAACCGGAGGCATCGGAGCGGAGCTGATCGCTTTGATCACAGAACACTGCTTTGATGATCTCGACTGCCGTCCCGTGCGCCTCTCCTCCCAAGACATCCCTACCCCCTACAACGGCAACTTGGAAAATCTCACCATCATTCAGCCCCATCAGATTGTGGAAGCCGCCCGCCAACTCAAACTTGGCCTGATCTGAAATGGCAAGATCTCAAGGTTGGCTGGCTTTCATCCTGGCTCTGGCCATCGCCGCTGGAGCCCTGTTGGCCAACTATGGCCTGCGCCTGGGCTTGGATCTGCGAGGGGGGAGCCAGCTCACCTTGCAGGTGCTTCCCTCAGGTTCGATCACTCGGGTGGAAAAGGAGCAGTTGGAGGCGGTCAAAGATGTGCTGGAACGGCGCATTAATGGATTGGGTGTGGCCGAATCCACTCTGAATACGGTTGGCAATGATCAACTCGTGTTGCAACTTCCCGGCGAGCAGGATCCCACCCGAGCCGCCAAGGTGCTCGGCACCACTGCTCTGCTGGAATTCCGCCCCCAAAAGCCAGGCAGCGAAAAGGATTTTCGTGCCTTGCTTCCGCTGAAGCGGCAGGTGGAGGCCGTGTTGCGGAGCCGCCGGGAGAGTGCTCCCGCCCCTGATTCCAGCGAACAGCCCCCACCGGATCTCTCTCCTGAGGAGTTGCGCAAAGCCTTGCTGGCCTTGGGGCTTTCCGTGCCCGAGGGCAGTTCGGAAGTGCAGCAGCTCGAGCTCTTGGAGAAGGAGGTCAACAAGCGCATGGTGGCTCTGTATGACCCCCCCGTGCTCACGGGCAAGGATCTGGTGAGCGCCGGCCGGGTGCAGCAGACCAGCGGCAACGCCTGGGATGTGACGCTGAATTTCAATCGTGAAGGCGGCGATAAATTCGCTGCTCTCACCAAGGGCCTGGCTGGCACCAATCGCGTTCTTGGGATTGTGCTCGACGGCCGCTCCATCAGCGAGGCCACCGTGGGCGATCAATTCAAGGTGGCCGGCATCACTGGAGGCGCCGCAAGCATCACAGGCAATTTCAGCGCGGAAGAAGCCCGCGATTTGGAAGTGCAGTTGCGTGGAGGTTCCCTCCCCTTGCCGGTGAAGATTGTGGAGGTGCGCACGGTGGGCCCTTCCCTCGGGGAAGCCAACATTCGCAGGAGCCTTCTGGCGGGTTTGGCGGGCCTCGCCCTGGTTGGTCTGTTCATGGCCATCGTTTATCGTCTGCCCGGCTTGGTCAGCGTGGTGGCCCTCAGCCTCTATGCGCTCTTCAACCTCGCCATCTATGCCCTCATCCCGGTGACCCTCACCCTGCCGGGCATTGCCGGTTTCATCCTCTCGGTGGGGATGGCCGTGGATGCGAACGTGCTGATCTTTGAGCGCGTCAAGGAGGAATTGCGGGGGGGCAACACCCTGATTCGTTCGATTGATTCTGGATTTTCCTTGGCGTTTTCTTCCATCCTTGATGGTCATGTCACCGGCCTGATCAGCTGTGCGGCGCTCTTTCTGCTGGGCACAGGCCTGGTGAAGGGTTTTGCTGTCACCTTGGCCATTGGTCTGGTGCTCAGCTTGTTCACCGCCCTCACTTGCACCCGCACCTTGCTGCGCATCCTGATGAGCTACCCGGCCCTGCGCCGACCCACCTATTTCTTGCCGGCCAACAAGTTGCCAGCAACGGCTGCCTGAGGAGAGATCCCCCTTGACCCACCCTGAACCCCGTTTTCGCATCCATCGCCATCGCCGCCTGGCCTGGTGGGGCTCTGCCCTCGCTTGTGCCTTGAGCCTGCTCGGCTTGGTGCTCTGTTGGATGAATCCCGCCATTGGCAGTCCCCTCAAGCCGGGTTTGGATTTCACTGGAGGCACGCAGATTCAGCTCCAGCGGGACTGCGGCAGCGCCTGCCAAGGCCTCACGGTGAATGATCTGCAGCGTCAACTGGAGCGCGTTTCCCTGCCGGCCGAACCGGGTCAGCAGGCCCCGAACCTGGCCACCTCCGCCGTTCAGGTGCTTGATGGCGGCCGCTCTGTTGTGCTTCGGATTCCTGCCCTCAGCCCTGCCCAAGGCCAGGCTCTGATTGCAGGCCTGCAGCCTGTGCTTGGTCCCCTGAGCAGCAATGGCACCTCCATCGACACGATTGGACCCACCCTTGGCTCGCGCCTTTTGCAAGGCAGCCTGCTCTCCCTGTTGGTGAGCTTTGCGGCAATCGCGGCCTACATCAGCTTTCGTTACAGCGGGATCTTCGCGCTGTTGGCCCTGCTCTGCCTCGCCCATGACGTTCTCATCACCTGCGGCCTGTTTGCCTGGCTCGGCCTGCTCAGGGGGGTGGAGGTGGATTCCCTCTTTGCCGTTGCCTTGATCACCGTGGCCGGCTATTCCGTCACCGATACGGTTGTGGTCTACGACCGCATTCGGGAACAGAAGAGCGCCCTCGCAGATCTGCCCCTGACTGAGCAAGTGGATGTGGCGGTCGATGCCACCCTCACACGCTCGCTGTACACCTCGCTCACCACCCTTTTGCCCCTGATCGGTTTGATCTTTTTTGGTGGCAGCAGTTTGTTCTGGTTTGCCATTGCCCTAGCTTTGGGAATTGCCGTGGGCAGTTGGTCCAGCATTGGTTTGGCGCCCACTTTGTTGCCTCTCCTTTCGCGCTCGTGACATCACTCGCTTGGGACAGGCCTAAGAACACTGCACCATGAACGCTCGCCAGGTGCCTGCCATTCCTCTGCTTTTGTTGATCCTTTCTCTGGCCGATTTGAAGTCAGAGCTTAGGTTGTTGCTGGATCATTTCACCTTCACAACACTGCTTGTGGCCATCCAGTCCCATCTGCTTGCTGTGACGGTCTTGGCTCTCATGCCCTCGATCTGGCGGATGTACCAACGGGTTTCTTGAACCCGACCCTTGCTGGATTGGCCACCAGCTGTCAGGCCGCATCCCACTGATCCATCACATCGTGCACGAGCATTTCTCTGCCCAACACCTGAAGCACCACCACGAGCGGCAGGGCCAACAACACACCGGGCAGCCCCAATAGCACCCCCAGGCACAGCTGAGAGACCAAGGCGACCGTGGGCAGAAGATTCACGGTGCGGCTGAGGAGAAGCGGGGTGAGGAGAAAAGCCTCCAGGTTTTGCAGAATCAACCGCAAAATCAACACCTGCACCATCTTGCCTGGCGACACCAACAGCAGCGCCACGCCCATGGGCAAAAGGGTGCCCAGGGTGGGGCCGATGGTGGGCACAAATGTGAGCAGCCCGCAGACCAAGGCGCAGAGCAGCGCCAAAGGCACCTTCAGCAGCGCCAAACCGGCCCAGGTGGTCAGAAAAACGGCCACGGAGGAAAGGGTCATCCCCGCCAGCCAACCACCGAGGGCTTCACGCGATTCACGCATCAGCACTTGCATCCGGGGCCGGTAGAAACTGGGTGTGGATGCGGTGAGCAGGCGCTGATGGCTGCGGGGGTCGAGGGCGAGGAGCACGGCCAACAGGGCCATCAGCAGGGTTTGGATGGTGCTGTTGGCCGCCCCACCGGCGAATCCGAGCAGTTGCTCACCGATCGGTTGCACTCGCTCCAAGGAGGCTTGGCTGAGGATTTGCTCCTCCAGGCTTTGAAGCGCAGGCACTTGGCGAATGAGGCTGTTGATTTGGGCAGGAAGCGCGGGGATGAGGCGTTGCAGCACGGTGGCCTGCTCGATCACTTCAGGCAGCAAGAGTGAGGAGAGCAGGCCGCCAACGCCCAACACCGCTCCCAACACCACCCCCAAGGCAGCGGGGCGGTTGAGGGGAAACATCCGCCGCAGCCAGGTGATCGGCACGTCGAGGGCCACAGCCAGAACCACTGCCCCGAAGAGCACCAAGAGCACCCAGCGCAGCTGCCACACCAACAGGGTGGCGACCACCAGGGCAAGTGCGCCGATGAGATAGCGGGCGTTCATGGGCGCAACGAGGGCGGGGTCCAGTGGTCCAACACGTCATGAATGAGCACCTCCCGCAGAAGCACCTGCAGGCAGACGGCCAGGGGCAAGGCCAACACCAAACCGAGAGGTCCGAACAACACGGTGAATAGCAACTGGGCGGTGAGGGTGAGGCCGGGCAGCAGTTTGAGCTGGTGGTGCATCACGGAAGGGGTGATGACATAGCTCTCGAGATTTTGAACAACGACATAAAGGAGCAAAACGGCCAAGGCTTTCCATGGGGCATCCAGCAAGGCCACGGACATGGGAAACAACGTGCTCAACGTTGGCCCGACGTTGGGAATGATGTTCAACAGGCCGGCCAAGACAGCATTGGCAGCCACCAATTTGACCCCCAGCAGAAGAAGGCCCACGGCGGCCAGGGTGCCCACGCAGAGGGAGCTGATCAACACCCCCCCCATCCAGGCGCTTAAGGATTCCCCGCACTGGAGCAACACCTCACGGGCGCGACGGCGGTAGAAACCCGGCACGAGCAGCAGCACCACTTCCCGGTAGGCGGTGGGCTGGGCGGTGATCATCAGTGCCACGGCGATGACAAAAATCGTCTGCAGCAAGCCGGTGCCCAAGTTGCCTGCCATGCCAAGGAGGCGCCAGACCCCGCCGCTGAGATTGTCCACCAGCCCCCCGCCGCCTCCCCCCGCCGAGGGCAGCGTGAGCGTTTGGCGCAGCCAGCTCAGGCCCCCATCCCGGTTGCCATAGAGCATGCGCGAGGCCGACTCCATCGCCTGATTGATCAGGTTGAGCAGGGTTTGGGCAGCGGTGGGGAGTTTTTGAAGCAACTCCGCAAACTCCGCCATGAAGGGGGGAATGATGGCCGTCGCCACGATCCCCAGCAGAATCGCCACAGCGAGCAGGCTCAGGGCCAGGGCCAAGGGCCGTTGGCTCCCCAAGCGGCGTTGCACCGTGCCCACCAGGGTGCACAGGGCCATGGCCAACACCACGGCGGCAAACAGCAAGACCAGGGCTTCACGCAGGCTCCAAAGGAGCAGCAGGGCAGCGACAAGGGCGGCCAGTCCCAGCCAGTTTCCGAAGCTCAAGCTTCTTGGTCCCCTGACTGCGCCTCAACGCCATCCTGCTCATCCTGGCCGGAAAAGCCCAGTCCATGGCTGTCGGCATAACGCTGGGCAAACCGCATGAACCGCTCGAAATCGCTGGGGGTCTTCCAGGTGTAGGTGGCTTCCAGGGCGCTGGCCTTGCCATTCACGAAGCGGGCCTTCACCTCGCGACTGACCAGCTGCCCTTCCTCATCGACCAGATACATGCCAGTGATGTCGCCCATGGTTTCCGGTGCCAGGGCCTGGGGTTCCTCGAAGACAAAAAGGGCCTGGCCGGTGCGTCCATCGCGGGAGCGGGTGAGACGAATATCAGGAACGGTTGGCTCATCCACACCCTGAAAAAATTGAATCGAGGCGGGCATGGTGATCCCTGGGAGAAATGAGGAGATCTTAGGCAGTGTCAGAACGGGGCCTTTTGGGCTGACATAGTGGGCGGTAGCTGACTGCGATCTGCAGCCGACCGCCTGCCATGCTCTCCGGTGCTCCAGCCCCAAGCACGCTTCGGGCTGATCAACTCCTGGATCAATTCCTCCAGGGCTCCGATCGCAAGGCGCGCACCCTCGTGAACCCCCTGCGCCAAAAGCTCCGGGACCTGGCCCCTTTGATCGGCGAGCGCCTCCGCTGTGCCGATCGGGAGGGGGAATCCTGGCGCTGCGGCTTTCTGTTGCAGTTGTTGGCGGAATCATCCGATCAGCTGGCCGATGCGCCGTGGCTGGATCTCTTCCCCGGTGGCTGGTTGATCGCTCCCAGCGGGGTGGCCATCGACTACGGCCCTTTGCAGGCTCATTTGCTCCAGCAAGACTTTGAAGCTGCTGACAGGCTCACCAGCAGCCACCTGCGCCAGCTGGCCGGCTCCGCAGCCGAACAACGGGGCTATGTGTACTTCAGTGAGGTGGCAGCGTTGCCCGCCCTGGATCTGGAGAGCCTTGATCGCCTCTGGCTCACCTATTCCCTGGGGCGCTTTGGCTTTTCAGTGCAAGGGCAGATCTTGCGGCGCGTTCAGGGGCGTTGGGAAGATCTCTGGTCGCTTTTGGGCTGGAAACAGGATGGGGTCTGGACCCGTTACCCCTCAGGCTTCACCTGGTCGATCACGGCGCCAGAGGGCCACATGCCCCTGATCAACCAGCTGCGGGGCGTGCGCCTGATGGACGCCTTGCTAACGCACCCGGTGCTTCTCGAGAGGACAGAGGCTGCACTGCGAGCGCCTAAGAGTTAAGGTCGAAGAGTCTGCCGCAAGCGGCTGCACGCGGGACAATGGCACTGCGCTGGGCTGATTTCATCACACCCTCCACGCTTCAGCTTGCGCCCCTGCTTGATCTTTTGTTGGAGCCCCTCCGCCATGCGCCGGGAGCTCGCATGGAGGTGCAACTTGGCCTGCAGGAAGTGCTGGTGAATGCGGTGCGCCATGGCAATGGCTGCGATCCCTGCAAGTGCCTGCGGGTGCGCCGCATCCTTACTCCCCATTGGGTGATCTGGCAGGTGCAAGACGAGGGCCCGGGCATCCCCAGCCAGGCGCGCCTCCAAGGTCTGCCTGCCAACCCCGAGTCCCTGACAGGACGGGGTCTCTTCATCATCCATCACTGCTTTGATGATGTGCGCTGGAGCGCCAGGGGCAATCGGCTGCAGGTCGCCGTCCGCCGGGCCCGCTTCAACCGCCGTGGGTCGGACAGCCCGGATCGCTGATCTCTGCCCGCAGCCAGCCGAGCGCATGCTCCACCAGCTCGATGGCATCGCGACGGCCCTGGCTGGCGGCCTGGACTTTGGGGTCATCCGCCGCCAAAAGCTGCACCAACGCGGCGGCCAGTTGTTCGGCGGCCCGCCTGGGTCTCTGGCTTTTCAGGCGGTGCCACTGCCGCTCATTGATGCTCAGGGAGCGTTGGAGCTGCTGGGCGAGGGCAAGGGCCTCCGGCGGCCAGTTTGATGCGCCCGCCATGGAGGGGGAGGCTCCTCCCGCAGCCAAGCTGCCAGGAGGCATCCGGGGAAGAGAAGAGGGCTCAGGCAAGACAGCCTCGCCAAACATCCATCATCCTGGCGTGGCATCATCGCCGGTGTTGCCGCTGGATGTCTTCCCGCATGAGGCGAGGCTCTCAACGCCGCCGGCCCGATCCTTCTCCACGACTCCTCCACCATCTGCAGGCCCTGTTGGGTGTGACGGGCCGGCCTGCTGGCAGAGGCCGTTTGGAGGGGCATACCCCCGGGTGCGCCGAGCGGCGGCGCCGACAGCATCTGGCCCTCAGCCAGCGGCTTCTCGATCCCTTGCCTGAGGCTTTGCGTTCCACAGGCCGTGGAGCTGAGCAGTTTTGGAGCGCCCTTCGCTGGGGAGGCTGCGGCATGGTCTTGGCGCTGCTCCTCGGCCGCTAGAACGCCCGAAAAAAACTCTGGAACGGTCATCAGCATGACCATTCCAGAGTTTGCAACCGCCCAGAAGATGCAGGCTGGAATTGGCCTGAGTCGATCAGGCGTCGTAGTACATCACAAACTCGTGGGGATGGGGTCTCTGGCGGAGCTGCTGGACTTCCTCATATTTGAGGGCAATCCAGTTGTTGATGAAATCTTCGCTGAACACGCCACCCGCCAGCAGATAATCTTTGTCGCGATCGAGGGCTTCGAGGGCGCCATTGAGGGAGGCTGGCACGGTGGAAATCTTGGCCAGCTCTTCGGGCGAGAGCTCAAACAGGTCGACATCGGTGCCATCACCGGGATCGATCTGGTGCTTGATGCCATCGAGGCCTGCCATCAACATGGCGGCAAAGGCGATGTAGGGATTGGCCAGGGCATCTCCGGAGCGGAACTCCAGCCGCTTGGCCTTGGGGTTGGGGCCCGTCAAGGGGATGCGCACAGCGGCGGAGCGGTTGCCCTGGGAATACACCAGGTTCACCGGCGCTTCGAAACCGGGCACCAGACGCTTGTAGCTGTTGGTGGTGGGGTTGGTGAAGGCCAGGAAGCTGGGGGCATGCTTGAGCAGGCCGCCGATGTACCAGCGGGCGGTTTGCGAGAGGTTGGCGTAGGTGCCCTCCCCGAAAAAGAGCGGTTGTCCCCCTTTCCAGAGGCTTTGGTGCACATGCATGCCACTGCCGTTGTCGGCGAAGACCGGCTTGGGCATGAAGGTGGCAGTTTTCCCATATTTCTTGGCCACGTTACGCACAACGTATTTGTAGATCATGACGTTGTCAGCCGCGCTGATCAATTCGTCAAATTTGATGCCCAATTCATGCTGGGCCGTGGCAACTTCGTGGTGTTGTTTCTCGATCGGCACTCCGAGGGAGCCCATCAGAAGAAGCATTTCCGAGCGAATGTCCTGGAGGGTGTCGTTGGGGGCGACGGGGAAATAACCTTCCTTGAGCAACACCTTGTAGGCCAGGTTGCCGCCTTCCTCCACGCGGTCGGTGTTCCAAGCGGCTTCGATGGAATCCACCTGGTAGAAGCTGCCGCCGTTGCTGCTCTTATAGCGAACGTCGTCAAAGATGAAAAATTCCGGCTCGGGGCCGAAGTAGGCCGTATCGGCCAGGCCTGTGGAGGAGAGGTAGTTCAGGGCTTTCTGCGCCAACGCTCGCGGACAGCGGCCGTAGGGCTCGCCGCTGCGCGGCTCCTGGATGGAGCAGATCAGGCTGAGGGTTTTATGGCTGTAAAAGGGGTCGATCCAAGCAGTCTTCGGATCAGGCACCATCGCCATGTCTGACTCATTGATCGCCTTCCAGCCGCGAATGGAGGAGCCATCAAAGGCCACACCTTCGCTGAAGGCGCTTTCGTCAATCAGGTCCTGACAAACGGTGAGGTGCTGCCATTTTCCGTGCAGATCCACGAATTTGAGATCGATCAGTTCGATCCCCTCGTCCTTGATCCGGCGGAGGACATCCTGTGCGGTCTGAGCCATGGAAATGAGCCAAGGAGGAATGGTGCCCGAAAGGCAAGCGGGCTGACCGTAAGGAGCGATCCTTGCAGCTCTTGTAGCCGTTGTGACCATTTGCCTGTCCCGGGTCGGGTCGGGCCTGCCCCGTTGCATGCCAGGCGGGGCGCCGAGAGCCTGCGTAACCGTTTCTGTCAACTTGGCGCCAATCCGCCCCCCGACTGCCGTCTTGCTGGAAAGTGAGTGCTACTTTCCGCATCAGTGCGTCGATCCCCCCATGCGCAATGCCATCGGCCAGCTGATCGGCCGCTATGACCAGCTCGGGCGCTACCTCGATCGTGATGCGGTCGACCGCTTGAACGTCTTTTTTGCTGAATCGGCGCTGCGCCTGGCTGCTGTTGAGTTGATCAATCGTGAAGCCGCGGCGATTGTGCGCGAGGCCTCCCAGCGCCTCTGGTTGGAGGATCCTGAATTGATCTTGCCCGGGGGAAATGCCTACACCACCAGGCGGCTGGCCGCTTGTCTGCGGGACATGGACTATTTCCTTCGCTATGCCAGTTACGCCCTGATCGCCGGCGACGTCTCCCTGCTGGATGAGCGCGTTCTCAACGGCCTTGATGACACCTACAAGAGCTTGGGCGTGCCCACTGGACCGACGGTGCGCAGCATTGCCCTCCTTGGTGAGGTGGTGTGCGAACAACTGCTGGAGTCTGGCCAGGGCGACGCGACCACGATCCAGGCGGTTGTTTGTCCTCCCTTTGACCATCTCTGTCGGGGATTGGCCTCCAACAACGTCCGCGCTCGCTGAAGCGCAACCCTTGCCTAATCTCGGCCCACATCACTGATTCCTCGGACCTTGGCTCCACTCCCCGTCCTGCCCCCCATCAACAGCACCCACAGGATTCCGCTGGAGCCCATCGATACGCCGAGTCGCCTGCTGCTCGGGCCGGGCCCCTCCAACGCCCATCCCACCGTGTTGGCGGCCCTGGCGCGCACCCCCATCGGCCACCTCGACCCCCTTTACATCCAGCTCATGGGGGAGGTGCAGGAATTGCTGCGCTATGCATGGCAGACCGATAACCGCCTCACATTGCCCATGAGCGGCACCGGTAGTGCGGCGATGGAAGCCACCATTGCCAATGTGGTGGAGCCTGGAGACAAAGTGGTTGTGGCTGTGATGGGCTACTTTGGCCTGCGCCAGGCCGACATGGCCGGCCGCTACGGCGCCGAGGTGATCACCCTTGAGCGAGCTTGGGGGGAGGCTTTCAGCCTGGAGGAGTTGGAGCAGGCCCTCATCAGCCACAGACCGGCTGTGCTGGCCATGGTTCATGCCGAAACCTCCACCGGGGTGTGCCAGCCCATGGAGGGGATCGGTGAGCTGTGCCGCAGTTACGACTGCCTGCTCCTGCTTGATACGGTGACTTCCCTTGGCGGCGTGCCCCTCTTCCTCGATGAATGGAAGGTGGACTTGGCCTACAGCTGCAGCCAAAAGGGCTTGAGCTGCCCCCCCGGGCTTGGACCCTTCAGCATGGGTCCCCGTGCCGAAGCCAAGCTCAGCCAGCGCAAGGGCAAAGTGCCCAATTGGTATCTGGATGTCTCGCTGCTGAATCAGTATTGGGGCACCGACAGGGTGTACCACCACACGGCACCCGTGAACATGAATTTCGGCATGCGCGAAGCCCTGCGCTTGCTGTCGGAAGAGGGATTGGAGCAGGCTTGGGCGCGGCATCGCAGCTCGGCCGAGCGGCTCTGGCAGGGCCTTGAGCGGCTTGGCTTGGAGCTCCATGTGCCTGAGGAGCTCCGCTTGGCCACCCTCACCACCGTGCGAATCCCCGATGGGGTGGATGGCAAGGCCTTCTGTCGCCACCTTCTCGATACCCATGGCATCGAGGTGGGAGGTGGCTTGGGAGCGCTGGCTGGCAAGGTGTGGCGCATCGGCCTGATGGGCTACAACAGCAATGCAGCCAATGTGGATCTTTTGCTCAATCTCCTCGAAACCGAGCTTCCCCGGTTCCGCGATAGCGCTCCTGCTGTTGCCGCCGTCGCCTGAACCAGGCCTTTAATTGCTGCTCGGCTTCCCTGGCCTTCAGGCCAGGGACCACTTGCATGCGGTGATGGGCGCTGCCATCGAGAGCCAGGTTCAGGTAACCTCCAAGCGCCCCTCGCTTTGGATCGGCAGCGGCAAACACCACCGTGCCCATGCGTGCCTGGATCAGGGCTCCAGCGCACATCGGGCAGGGTTCCAAAGTCACCAGCAGCGTGCAGAGATTGAGGCGCCAAGTGCCCAGGGCCATGGCTGCCTGGCGCAGCGCCACCAACTCGGCATGGCCCAGGGGGTCTTGGCCGTGATGGCGGCGGTTGCTGCCCCAGCCCACCGCCCTTCCCTTCCCATCGAGCACCACCGCCGCAACAGGCACCTCCCCGAGTGCCCCGAGGCGATCGGCTCGACGCAGCAAGCGCTCCATCCAGAGCTCATGGTTGGTGGCAGCCTCCATGGCTCCCTTGTAGCGCTTGCCGAGCTCAGGGTGGCCAGCTGCAGAATGGAGGCCGATCTGGTTGCCTCCCTCCATCGCCACGGAGAATCCCGCTGAGCCGCCCTCCCATCCCAACCCTTCGCTGAGCAGCCCCTTGGAGCCTTTGGCACCGTCGCCCCATCCAGCGGAGCTGGCCCCCTTTGCCGATCCCCTCCAGCCGGATCCGCTGCTGGAGGAGACGTTGACTCAGGCCGCCAGCCTCCTCTGCCGTTGGCTGGGCCGGGCCGGTTCCCAAACCCCACTTCCCGGCCTCAGTGTGCTGCCCGCAGTGGAGCCTGAACGCGAAGGTCTCCCGCCGGAGCGCCTGTTGGCCGATCTGCAGCTGGTGATGGAGGGGGCCTACCACCCGGGCCATCCCGGGGCGCTGGCCCATCTGGATCCTCCCCCGTTGACGGCCTCTGTGGTGGCGGAGCTGATTGCCGCGGGTCTGAACAACAATCTTCTGGCCGATGAGCTCTCGCCAAGCCTGCGGCGTCTGGAGCGCAGCCTCTGCGCTGTGATCGCCGAGCGGCTGGGCCTGCCGCCCGGGGCTGGAGGGGTGCCGGCCAGTGGGGGGACCTTGAGCAACTTGATGGCCCTGGTGGTGGCGCGCCAGCAGCGCTGCCCCGACGCCGGCCAGGACCCTGTGGTGATTTGCAGTGCCGATGCCCATGTCTCCCTCGAGAAGGCTGTGCGGGTGATGGGCCTGCCATCCCGAGCGCTCCACCGCCTTCCGGTCGACCAACAGGGCCGGCTTCAGCCGGAGCTGTTGGGCCACCACCTGGAGCGGCTGAAGCGAGAGGGCATCCCTGTCATCGCGGTTGTGGCCACAGCAGGCACCACCGTGAGGGGAGCGGTGGATCCGCTGGCCCCCCTGGCGCAGCTGTGCAGGGAGCACGGCCATTGGCTGCACGTGGATGGGGCGATCGGGGCGGCTTTTGCCCTGGTGCCCGAGCACCGTTCCCTGCTCGCAGGCATCGGTGGCGCGGATTCCATCACCGTGAACCCCCAAAAAGTGATTGGCATCACCAAAACCTCCTCCCTGTTGCTGGTGGCGGATCCCTCTTGCCTGCAAGCCGCCTTCCAGACAGGCTTGCCCTACATGGAGCCCAGCTGGGGGGGCGGCCACGGCGGCGAGGAAGGTTTGCAGGGCACCAGGCCAGCTGAAATTCTCAAGCTCTGGTTGGGTTTGCGCCAACTGGGCTGGGCAGGGGTGGAGGCGGTTTTGACGGCGGCGCTCGCCAGGCAGCGGCAGCTGTTGGCCCTCCTGGCCTCCGACCCGCGGCTCCTGCTTAGCAGTGGCCCGCTGCATCTGTTGGCCTTTCGGCCTCAGGGGATCGACCCCGAGGTGAGTGCCCGCTGGAGCCAAGCCACGCGCCAGCTGTTGCTGGAGCATCGCCTGATGCTTTCCCGCCCCTGCTATCAGGGGCATCATCACCTCAAGGCTGTGCTGGGCAACCCCCACACCCGTGCGACCGATCTGGAGCAGCTGGCTCAGCTGGTGCATCGCAGTTTGGAGTGCTCCCCATGCCCATGACCCCCCCATCTCCCCGTCCCCGCTGGGTGGCGCTGATCACTGGAGCAATCTCGGTGCTGATCGGCTTGTTGTATTTGCTGATGGTCATCCTTCTCGACCGTTCGGGCCCCCTGCGTCCTCCACCTCCCGAGGCGTTCGGGAGCGTGGGCCAGGCTGAGGTGGCAACTGGCGCCCCTGCTGCTGAAGGGGCTCGACCACGCGCTGCAGCGCCATCTCGAGAAATTGGCGCAGGGCTCCGTCCCGCCGGTTGAGATCGTATTGCCTCTGCAGCACGTCCTGAACCCCGCCATCTCCCCAGTCCTGGTTTTGCTGGAAGTAGGTGATGAAGCTCTGCCCCGCCACCCGGGTGAGCCAAGCCGCACTGACGGCTTGGATGGCGCGGCTCACCAGCAGCACGGGCACTTGCAGCGTGAGGGCGCTGGTGAGGAGCCCCACCCCCCCCTTGATCAGCCCCAGGCCCGCCAGGGTTCGCCCCACAGACAAGGCCAGATCTTGAGCGGAGGCGCGGCTGAGCTGCACGCCATACACCTTGCCGATTTCCATCACCATTTGGGCATTGACCGCCGCTGTGCCCAGCAAATCCACGCCCGGAAGCGGAGTCACCAGGAGGACACCCGCGCCGATCCACATGTAACGGTCCACGATCCGTTCGGCGTCCTGTCGCCGTTGCCGATCGAGCAGTTGCCGGCTGGCTTCCCCCAGTTCTCGGCACTGCAGCAGGAGGTTGTCGGCAATCAGTTCCTCCCCCTCCGCGTGGAGCACGGCGGCCATCCGCCGCACAAGCGCCTCCACCTCCGGGGCCGGTTGGTAGGGGCGTCCTCCAGGCATCGGCACGCTCTGGGGGGCTGAGCTGACCGCCACCACGTCCTCCTTGAGGATGCGTCCCGCGCAACGTCGCCGCAGCAGGGTGAGCAGGCGCTGCTCCTCCTGCTCACCCCTGAGGTCGCATTTGTTGAGCACCAGCAGAAGGCGCTTGCCCACGCTGGCCAGGGTTTCAAACACCTGCCACTCCGCCGCCCGCAGATCTCCATCCACCACCAGCAGCAGCA
Organism: Cyanobium sp.; assembly: GCA_046081785.1. Taxonomy (GTDB): domain Bacteria; phylum Cyanobacteriota; class Cyanobacteriia; order PCC-6307; family Cyanobiaceae; genus Cyanobium. The sequence continues at coordinate 46,217 of JBJTWN010000061.1, read as the reverse complement.
GATCGGCGCGGGCGGCCTGACGGCGGGCCGCATCTTCCCTGTCCCGGCCGGCCTCTCCTGCTTCGAGGATCCCCGGAGTGTCCTCCAGGATCACGGCGCGGGAGAGCCCCTGCAGGCGCAGGCGGTAGCGGGTCACCGTGCGGGTGGAGCCCATCGCTGCTCCCACCGTGCCCACCAGCTCCTTGAGCAGGGCCCGAATCAGGGAGGTTTTGCCTGTGGAGCCGGTGCCAAACACAGCAATCACCACATCGCCACGCTCCAATTCCGCTTGCATCCGCTCCCGCTCCTGGCGCAGGGCCTGACGCTCCACCGCGTCGCGCACCTGTTCGAGGGTTTGGTCGATGGCCTCAAGGTTGCGGGCCGCCGCCTCGCGGCGGTTGCTGGCTGGCTCCGGCGGCTGGGGGTTGCGGGTTTTGGCGGGGCGACCCATGGCCTGGATCCAGGGCCAGCCCAACTGGGCAACGGCGAGCACCACCGCGACGAGCACCACCAGCAGCAGAGGTCCCACCAGCCAGCCAGGCAGCCAGAAACTCAGCTGCCAGAGCAACTGGTTGACCCCTTGCAAGACCACTCCAACGAGCAACAACACCACCAGGGAGATGGCGATCCAAAGCCAGAGACGCAGGCGAGGCATCAGCAACCGGTGGCGTGAACCATCACGGGGAAGGGGCTGTGGAGCGGATGATCTCGCTCCAGAGAGCCGCGGCCAAAGCGCTGCTGGCTTGGCTGGGCGCGTTGTCATCGTTGCCCAGCCAGATGCCCATCACCCACTGGCGGGTGGGGTCAAACCCCACGAACACCAGATCTCGCCCCTCATTGGTGGTGCCGGTCTTGCCGCCCACTCCCGGGTGCACGTAGGCGGCGGATCCTGTGCCGCTGCTCACCACCGTGCGCAGCAGCTCTTGCATGGTGCGAGCGGTGGCTTGGCTCATCACGCGCCGGGTGGTTGTTGGGGTGGTCTTGCCCCCGCTGGCGGCGAGGCGGCAACGGCTCTCTTCCCCCTTGGCTGGGCAGTGCTCGCCATCGGTGAGCTTGCGAATCGTGCTGGGAGCGAGCCAGAGCCCATCATTGGCCACGGCGAGATAGGCGCCTGTGAGCTCCAGAAGCGTGACCTCACTCTGGCCGAGCACCAGTCCTGGCACCGGCTGGAGGGGGCTGGTGATGCCAAGATCCCTGGCCTTTTGCACCACCGACTCCAGGCCCACGCGACGGCCCAAGCGCAATGCGGCCGTGTTGCTGCTGGAGGCCAGGGCCTGCCGCAGGCTGATGGTGCCCCCACAGGCACTGTCAAACATCTGACCCGCCCACTGCAGTGGACCGCAGCCGATGCCATCGCTGGGCCGGGCGCCCCGCTCAATCGCCACCATGTAGGGCACCAGCTTGAAGGCGCTTCCGGGTTGGCGCAGGGCCATGGTGGCCCGATTGAACTGGCTTTGCCGATAATCGCGCCCTCCGGCGATCGCCAGAATCCCCCCGGTTTTCTGGTCCAACACCACCACGGCCCCCTGGCTCACGCCGAGGGAGCGGCTGGCTTCGATGCGCTGCCGCAACAGGCGCTCCACACTCGTCTGGAGGGCTGGATCCAAATGGGTGTCGATCAGAAAGTTGCCCTCTGAGGCCACCTCGCGCCCCACCAGATTCTCCAAATCGCGGCGCACCTGGTCGCTGTAAAAGGGGGCTGCCTGCCGCTGCACGCCCCGGCAGGCGCCGCCGGCCAGCTGGATGGGCTGGCGCCGTGCCTTGCGGGCCTCATCAGCGGCCAGCCGGCCGGTGTCCACCATCTTGTTCAAGACGCCGTTGCGGGCGGCCAGGGCTGCGGCTGGATTGACGCAAGGATCATTGCCATTGGGGGAGGGCAGGAGGCCCACGATCAGGGCGGCTTCATCGGTTTGCAACTGGCTGGCAGGCTTTTCGAAAAGACGTCGGGAGGCGTCTTCAAAACCCCAACCGGCGCCGAGGTAGACGCGGTTGAGGTAACTCAACAGCAGGTCGCGCTTGCTGAAGCGCGCTTCCAACTGCAGGGCCACGAGCAGCTCCCGCCACTTGCGCTCCAGCGTTTCTCCCTGTCCCACCAGATCGGGGTAGAGGCTGCGCGCCAACTGTTGGGTCAGGGTGCTCCCGCCCTCGAGCACCCGTCCTCCGAGCACGTTGGTGAGCAGGGCCCGGGCGGTGCCGATGGGATCCACGCCCGGATGCCACCAAAAGCGGCTGTCCTCACTGGCCAGGAGCGCATCAATCAGCACAGGGGGATAGTCGCCGAGGCGTCCCAGCTCCCGGTGCCGCTGATCTTCCGCTGAGGAGATGGGTCGACCCGTGCGGTCGTAAAGCACCAGCGGACCGCGCACTCCCGCCAGGGAGCCCTGGATGGGCATGCGCAGGGCGGACAGGGCCAGCAGCACTAGGGACATCCCCGTGAGGGCTGCCAGCGCCGCCCCCCCCTGCTGCAAAGTCCGCTGCAGGCGCGGATTGGCCAGGCGCTCGAAGCTGAGTTCCGGCAAGCCCCCTTCCTCAGCGGGACCAAAGCGCACCTGGTCTCCATGGCGCAGCAGCAATTGCCGCACCCGGCGGCCGTGCCACCAGAGGCCATTGGTGGAGCCGCAATCACTGAGCAGCCAGTGGCTGCCATGGCGCTCCAGGAGGGCGTGGCGTCTGCTGACGGCTGGGTGATCGATCTGCAGGTCGGAGCTCGACTCTCGACCGATCAGGTAGCAGGAGCCATGCAGCACCACCCTGCGGGCCGGTTGCGTCGGCACATGCACCTCCACATGGGCCGGCTTGGATCGGGCTGGGCCGGCAGCGGCCCAGCGCTTGAGCCGACGCCAGCGTTCAGCCATGGAAGTCATCCCCCGAACGTCGCGGACGGGTGAGATGCACCAGCAGACAAAGCACAGCCAAATTGATGGCCACATCCGCCAGGTTGAAGACGGGGAACTGGATGGGCACAAGGGCCAGAAAGTCCACCACCGCTCCGATCCGCCAGCGGTCCAGGCCATTGCCCAGGGCCCCCGCCAGCAGGAAGCCCAAGCCCAAGCTCTCCCAGGGACCCTTGAGGGGAAGGCGCAAAATCCAGAGCAGTACAGCTCCGCTCACCACCAGGCTCACGACCCCCAGCAACTTGGGAGCACCGGTGAACAAACTGAATGCCGCCCCTGTGTTGCTCACCAGCTGGAGGTTGAGCAGACCGGGAAGGAAGGGGTGGGCCACCCCGGGGGCAAGGGTGTCGAGCGCCCAACGCTTGCTGAGCTGATCGAGGAGCACACCTGCCAGGGCCACAGCCAGGGCAAGCCAGCGCCAGAAGGGAGCGCCTCCCCGGGAGGAGGGGGTCTTCACGTGGAGACCAGCAGAAGGCGGCGCAGCAGCCAGGCCATCAAGCCCACGGCGCAGCACAGAAGGAGCTGGGGAACGATGGCCAGGCTGTATCCCAACACCAGAGGCACCAAGCTCCCACCCCACCGGCCCGCCAAGCCGCCCAAGAGAAGATTGGCCAGGCCGCAAAGCTGCAACACCAGGAGGCCCAGAACGGCTGCGCCTGTAAGCGGCAAGGGACCATCCATGCCGCTTTGGCGAGCCAGCTTGCCACTGAGCCAGGCGGCGGGCAGAAAGCCTGCCAGATAACCAAATCCTGGATCGAGCAGATAGCCCATCCCCCCACCTTCATGGAACACCGGCATCTGGAACAAGCCCATGGAGAGATAGGCCACAGCGGCGAGCAGCGCCGTGCGGTGCCCTCCCACCAGCGCCGTGAGCAGCAGGGCGGGAACCTGAAGGGTCACGCCGAGGGGACGCAGCGTCCAACCCGCGGCTTCAGGGAAGGGAACCGCCGCGGACACCAAACCCCCAACCAGGATCAGGAACAGGCCGGCGATGGCGCCGCTCCAGGTGGCTAAGGCCCGCAACACGTCGATCGAATGGAACCGCTTCCATCCTGCAGCAGCTCGTTCCCCCTGCAAAGTGGGGATCACCTGCCCGATGCGGGGAACTCCATGTCCACCCCACCCGCCAGCGCGCCAGGCCCCCAGATCGGAGACCATGTGCGCCTCAAGGGCCCTGTGCCCTACCTCAAGACCGCCGATCCCATGCCGATGCTGCGCCCCCCGGATCTGGTGGATCCGGAGGAGGTTGGCGTGGTGGTGGAGCGGCGGCTTCGAGATCAGCTCGCCGTGCGCTTCCGGCGTGGCACCTTCCTGCTGACTGCGGCCCAACTCGATGGCGAGCTCAGCGCCCAGCCACCGCAGAGTTGAGGGGATGGTGGTGCCAGGCCTGCTCGGCGGCCTGGAGGGAGGCGCGGGGACCCACCAAGCTGAGGCTGGGCTGGCGCAACCAGCGGCCCGAGGCCGCCAGCAGATCGGCCGGGGTGAGATGGCCCGCCCGCTCCAGCTGCGCTTCCATCTGATCGATGGGCAGGCCATGGCTGAGCAGCAGGGCGATCCGATCCGCCAGCTGGCCGCAGGTCTGGCGGCCCATGGCATCTTGACCCCGATATTTCGCCAGAGCAAGGTTCAGGGCCTCTGCCGGGATGGTGGTGTCCAACAGGCGCAGCCATTCCTCCAGCAGGCAGGAGGTGGCTTCGGCTGCCCGCTCCGCTGAGGTGGAGAGATGCACCACAAAGGGTGAGGCTCCGCAGCGGGCAGGGAAATGCACCCCCACGTCGTAGGCCAGCCCCCTCTCCTCTCGCAGGGCCAGGAACAGGCGACTGGACATGCCTGCGCCGAGGTGGGCCTGCAGCAACCGCAGGGCCAGGGCATCGGGGTGGCCGTAGGGCACCGTTCCGGCGCCGAGCAGGAGCACGAGCTGTTCGGTGTCCTCCTGCAGGCAGCCGATGGGTCTGGCTGCCGTTGGAGGGGAGGCCGCCGGGGCTGCCGGTGGTGCCCCGACCTGCCAGGGATGATCCCGCAGGGTGCGATTCAGCAGCGCTTCGATCCCCTCGGGCACGTCCCCACAGAGCACAAGCACAGCCCCTTGCTCCCCCAGTTGATCCACCAGCGGCTGGAGATGGTGGCGCTCCAGCCCGGCCAGGTCGGCTTCCACCCCCAAGGGGTCGTGGCCGTAGGGACCCGCATCGAACAGCAGCTGTCGCAGTTGGTCGTGGGCCTGTTGGAACGGATCTTCCCTCTGCCGTTGCAGGGTCTGCAGGTTGAGTTGGCGCTCCAGATCCACCTGATCGGCCTGGAGGGTGGGCTGGCGCACCATTAATAGGAGCAGGGGCAGCAGGTCTTGGGCGTCCTCCGCCGCGCAGTGAAGGGCCAGGGTGAGGGCATCCTCTGAAGCCTCGGACCGCAGGGCTGCCCCAGCGCCCTCCACCCTGTCGGCCAAGGCCTCGGCATCCAGATCGCCACAGCCTCGAGTCATCAGCCCCGCCAACAGCTGGTGGGCGCCCCGTTGCTGGCGCGGATCGGCACTGCTTCCCCCCCGAATCACCAGCCGGGCGGACAGGACACGGGGGCCTGGGCGCTGCAGCATCACCAGCGGCAATCCGCCGGTCAACGTTGTTTTCTCGAGATCCAAGGCCATGCTCTTGCTCATGCGGGCACCGCCTCGAGCACGCAGGCCCGATCGGGATTGAGGCTGGCCAGGGCCTCCTGCTGCAGTCGCTCCGGGCTCCAGCGTTGGAGCATCTCCAACGGTGTCGCCAGATTCGGCTGGCGACCCCACAGCCGGGAGTTGCCGATCAGGCCGGCCACTCCGGAAGCGGCCTCCAGGCCGAAGCGATAGCTGTTGCTCACCAGGCGCCGCGCCCGCTCCCATTCCTCCTGCCCCAAGGGCGTTTCGATCACCTCCTGCCACACCGTGGTGATGGCGGCGCGAACCTCCGGCAGATCCTCCGGATTGCACACGGCCTCCAACAGGGCAAGGCTGCCGCATTCCATGGTGTGGAGGTCCAGGTCGATGCTTTCCACCACCCGCAGGTCCTCCCGCAGGCGCTCCACCAGCCTGGAGCGCCTGCCTTCCGCGAGCACCGTGCTGGCTAGATCGGCCCCCAAAACCTCCTCCTGATCGGAGGCGGGGGGCTGCCACCAGGCCATCAGGAGGCGGGCTGCCTCCAGCCTCGGCAGCGCCACCCGATGCTCCCCTGACACCACCTGGAGCGGGGGAAGGGTCGCCGGATCCGCACAGGCGGCCAGGGCCGCCAAAGGCCCCTGGCAGGCGTGCTCCATCAGGCTTGGCTGCACGGCCCCGGAGAGGGAGAGCACGCAGCGCCCGCCGCCATACAGCCTCTGGTGGAAGGCCGCCATGGCCTCAGGGGCATGGTCGAGGAGCCCCTGGCGGCGGCCGAGGATGGGAACGCTGTACGGGTGATGGGGGCAGGCCAGCTCGAGCAGGCGTTGCAGGGCGACTTCCTCGGGCTGGTCTTCGCTCTGGGCCAGTTCCTCGAGCACCACCAGCCGCTCCATGGCAAACGCTTCCGGCTCCAGCCGGGGGGAAAGCACGAGCTCCAGCAACAAATCGAGGGCGCGCGGAGCGGCCTCGGCGTTGATGAGCACGTGGTAGTGCACATCATCAAAACCAGTGGCGGCATTGCTGTTGCCGCCCAGGGCCTCAATTTGCAGGTCGAATTCGCCAGGGGCCAGGTGCTCGCTTCCCTTGAACACCATGTGTTCCAGGAAGTGGGCCATGCCGCACTCCGACGGGCCCTCATAGACGCTGCCAGCCCGGCACCAGAAATCCAGACACACCAAAGGCGCCTCCGGTATCTGCAGGCTCACCAGCTCCACCCCGTTGCTGAGTCGTTGGCAGGTGGGCTCCGCCAGGGCCGGCAGCAACGGGGTGCAACAACCTCCGGTTTGGCTCATGAACGCATGGCAGGATCGCCATTCTGCTGGCCGCTGGGTCCCGCTGATGAGCCAGGTCTCCGCCCCTGAGCCCGCCCCCGCTGAAGGCGAGCTTCACCCGAAGGGAATGGAACGCCCCCTCGACGAGCTTTCCCTGGGGGTGCATCCCCTGGTCGATGCCCTGGCATCCCGCATTCGCGCGTTGCGAGAGGGGCTGCCAGGGCTGGAGCCTCTGGCGCTGGATCCAGCCCTGGAAGCGATCAGCGGCAGTCTGGATGGGGAGCGGCTCTTCATCCGCAATGAGCTGCACCGCAGTCGGGGCTTGCGCAAATTGCACTTGGAAACGGCGCGCCTCGGGGCTGGCTTGCAAATTCTACATTGCGTCTTCTTCCCCGACCCCTGCTACGACCTGCCGGTGTTCGGCGCCGACATCGTGGCGGGCCGCGGCGTGGTGTCTGCGGCGATCGTGGATCTCTCCCCCGTGGAGGGGGGGCTGCCCCGTGGCATGGCCTCCGCTTTGGCCGAACGCTCCCGGCCTCCGTTTGGCGAGGTCAGGGAGCTGCCCGCCTGGGGATCGATCTTTTCTCCCCATGTCCTCTTCGTTCGGCCCCACAGCGCCGAGGAGGAGAGCTGGTTTGTCGAGGAGGTAGCGGCCTACCTTGAGCTATTGGCTGCCGCTTGTGCCACAGCCAACCGTCAGAGTTGGGAGGATCCCGCTACTGTGGCGCGCTGGGAAGGGCAGCTCCGTTATTGCCAGCAGCAGAAACAGAACGACAAGACGCGGCGGGTGCTCGAGAAGGCGTTCAACCCGGATTGGGCGAACACTTACATCGAGACCCTCCTCTTCGACGATCCCCCGCCGCCAGCTCCTCAGGGTCGGGGTTGACCCCGGAGCCCGGCTCCGAGAAGGCTTCCCGCCCGCGGCTCCCGGGTGGGCCCATGCCCCTTGCTCTGCTGGCCGCTCTGGCTGGCTCGGCCCTCACCTTGATGGCGCTGCTGGCCACTCGCCAGCTTGCTCTCCCGAATCGGGCGCCGGCGACGGCAAATCGGGCCCCAGCCAAACCGGTGGCGCCAAGACCGACCGAAGCGGTTGCTGCCCTCGGCCGGCTAGAGCCAGCGGGCGACATTCGAGTGCTTGCGGCTCCGATTGCGGGAATCGGTGGAAGCCCTCGGCTCACCAGCCTTCTGGTCAATGAAGGCGATCCGGTGCGCCAGGGCCAGTTGCTCGCCCGTTTCGACACCGGCCCCACCCTGGAAGCGGAGCAACAGTTGATTCGCACCCGCCTCGCCAATCTGCAGCGGCGGCTCCATGTGGAGCAGCGGGAGCTCAATCGCTACCGCCAGCTCACGAGGGTGGGAGCGCTGAGCGCTGATGAGTTGGATCGGCGCGAGCAGCAATATCTGCAGCTGCAAGGGGAGTGGCAAGTGGCCCGCGCCGAATTGGAGAGGGTGCGGGCGGATCTCGCCAACACCGAATTGCGGGCCCCGATGGATGGCACGGTGTTGCGGATTGTGGCTCGGGTGGGAGAGCGCCCAGGCGACAAGGGAATCCTCGAGTTGGGGGCCAGTGAGCGCATGGAGGCCCTGCTTGAGGTTTATGAAAGCGACATCGATCGGGTGCGTTTGGGCCAGAGCGTTGTGCTCACCAGTGAGAACGGCGGCTTCAAAGGCACCTTGCAGGGCACCGTCACCCGCATCAGTCCCCAAGTGCGCCAGCGGGAGGTGCTCTCCATAGACCCCAGCGGCGATGTGGACGCACGCATCGTGGAGGTGAGGGTGGGACTGGCCCCTGAGGAGGCCAGGCGTGTGCGGGCTTTGACGGGTCTCAAGGTGATTGCTCGCCTGCAGCCATGAGGGTGTTCCTCCCTTGGCAGGGCCGTCGCATCCCCTTGGCTTGGTTGCTGCTCACCCGTCAGCCCGCCCGCTTGGCGGTGGCCTTGGCAGGCATCTGCTTTGCGGGCATTTTGATGTTCATGCAATTGGGTTTTCGCGATGGCCTGTTTGATGCCAGCGTCACCTTGCACAAGCTCTTTGACGCCGATTTGGTGCTGATCAGCCCACGCACGATGAGCTCGATCGCCATGGCGGGGTTCCCCCGGCGGCGCCTGGTGCAAGCCATGGCCGATCCAGCCATCGCCGGCACCACCCCTGTGCATTGGAACCTCTTGCTGTGGCGCAATCCCGAGAGCCGCACGACCCGCTCGATCCTCACCATCGGTTTTGAACCGGGCGATTCCCTGTTTGTGCCTCCCGCCCTGGGGGATCAGCCCCGTTTGCTCACCCAGCGGGGGCGCGTGCTTTTCGATGAGCGTTCGCGTCCGGAATACGGCCCCATTGCCCGCTGGCTGCGGGAGGGCCGCACGGTGGAGACCGAGGTGGTTGGCAAGCGGGTGCGTGTGGCGGGCTTGGTCTCCTTGGGGCCCTCCTTTGGCGCCGATGGCAACATGCTCACCAGCAGTGAGACCTTTCTCCAGCTGATGCCCGACACCCCGCCAGGCAGCATCGAGCTTGGCTTGATCCGCTTGGTTCCAGGGGCTGATCCTGTTGCAGTGGCGGCTCGTCTGCGCAGCCAGTTGCCGAAGGATGTGGCGATCTACAGCAAAAAAGGTTTCGAAGAATTTGAGAAAAACTATTGGCGAAGCAGCACCGCCATCGGCTTCATCTTCACCCTTGGAGCGGCGATGGGTTTTGTGGTGGGTTGTGTGATCGTTTATCAGATTCTTTACTCCGATGTCAGCGATCATCTGCCTGAATACGCCACGCTGATGGCCATGGGCTACCCCCTCACCGATCTTCTCGGCGTCGTGGCGCGGGAGGGTGTGCTCCTCTCTGTGCTTGGCTTTCTGCCCGCATGGCTGGCTGGTCAGGTGCTGTACGTGTTGGTGCGCAAGGGCACCAACCTGCCGGTCTACATGGAAACGGGCCGTTCCCTGATGGTGCTGGCGATGATTTTCACCATGTGCATGGCTTCGGCTTTCCTGGCGATGCGCAAGCTGGCCGACGCCGATCCAGCCGAAATCTTTTAGCCCCATGCCAGACGCCATCCCCTCAGTCGAGGTGCAGGACTTGAGCCATTGGTATGGGCGGGGCTCGACGCAGCGCCAGGTGCTGCAAGGGGTCGACCTGGTGATTCAGCCTGGGGAGGTGGTCTTGCTCACGGGCCCCTCCGGCTGTGGCAAAACCACCCTGCTCACCCTGGTGGGTGCCCTGCGGCAGGTGATGGAGGGTTCGGTGCGGGTGCTTGGCCAGGAGCTGCGGGGGTGCAGCCGGGGGGATCGGCAGCGCTTGCGCCAGAGCATCGGCATGATCTTTCAGGGGCACAACCTGCTGCGTTGCCTGACGGCTGAGCAAAATGTGCAGATGGGCTCGGATCTGCTTCCCCACCTCTCCTATCGGGGCCGGCGCGATCTGGCGCGCCAGTGGCTGCGGGCTGTGGGTTTGGAGGATCACATGGTGAAGCTTCCCCATGACCTCTCCGGCGGGCAGAAACAGCGGGTGGCCATTGCCCGTGCATTGGCAGCCCAGCCGCGCCTGCTGTTGGCGGATGAACCCACCGCCGCCCTGGATCGGCAAAGCGGCAGGGATGTGGTGATGTTGCTCCAGTCCTTGGCCCGCGAGCAGGGCTGCGCCGTGTTGATGGTCACCCACGACCCCCGCATCCTGGATGTGGCCGACCGCCTGGTGCAAATGGAGGATGGTCGCCTGTGGAGCGAGGAGCCGGCTCTTGCGCTCTGAGAGCGAGGCAGCCCCGGCAGGTTGGCTTTTCCCAAGCATGGGAAGCGCCATTGGCTAGGGTTGTGCTTTCTCATTCAGACGCAGCTCGCGCATGGCCAAACGCCGCAACCTCAAGAAAGAAAAGCAGGAGCGCAATCGCGCCTATGCCCGCAAGTTCAAGAAGCGCAAGCTGCGCAACGATGGCCGTGGCGAAGGGGCGGGCAACGGTGTGACCGGCACCGCCAGCAATGGTGGCGCGGCCGACTGAGTGCCCTGACCCCTAGGTGCTCCCTGCGGGAGCTTCTGGCAGGGGGGATCCAAAGGGATCCCCCCTTTTCCATGCCCAGCCCCAGCCATGTTTCTCAGCGTCGTCATCCCCACCTACAACCGCCTGCCAATCCTCCAAAAGTGCTTGCGGGCGCTGGAGGAGCAGAAGCTTGAGCGGCCCGTCGAGCGCTACGAGGTGATTGTGGTCGACGATGGCTCCAGCGACGACACCGTGCGCTGGCTCCAGAGTGAGGCCGCGGACCTTCCCCATGTGCGCCTGGTTTGCCAAGAGCACGGCGGGCCTGCCAAGGGGCGCAACCGGGGGGTGGAGGAGGCCCGGGGGGATGTGATTGTGTTCATCGATAGCGATCTGGTGGTCACGCCCACCTTCCTCGCTTGCCATGGCCGCGCCCTGGAGGCGGCTTGGCGGCAGAGGGGCGACCGGCTGTGCTTCACCTATGGCGCCGTGATCAACACCGCCAACTTCGATCACCCCACCAGCGAGCCCCACAAGCTCACCGATCTCTCTTGGGCTTATTTCGCCACCGGCAATGTGGCCATCGATCGGGAGGTGTTGGAGCGGGCAGGCCTCTTTGACACCGGCTTTCACCTCTATGGCTGGGAGGATCTGGAGCTGGGCGAACGGCTCCGCCAGCTGGGAGTGGTGCTCGTGCGGGCGCCAGAAGCCGTGGGCTACCACTGGCACCCTCCCCTGACGCTGGCGCAAATTCCAGATCTGATGCGGGTTGAGCGCGAGCGGGCCCGGATGGGGCTGGTGTTTTTCCGCAAACATCCCACCCGCAGGGTGCGCACGATCATCCAATTCACCTGGTTCCATCGCCTTCTCTGGGAGCTGCTCACCCTTGGAGGCCTCCTCAATGAGCGCAGCCTGCGGCCCCTCCTGGCTTGGCTGCTTCGCCATGGCCAGGCCCGTTGGGCGATGGAGCTGCTGCGCCTGCCCTTGAATCGCCTTGGCGTGCGGGAGCTCTTTGCTGAAGCGCGGCGGCAGGGCTTCAGCTGACCGTTTGGTAAGTTGGCTGGGTTCAACCATTCCGCACACCTGCATGTTTCGGGTGAGGGTTGCCGCTTTGGCACCATCCCTGGCAGGTGGAGGCCAACCCGAAACCCAAACCCATGGCTGTCGTCACTCTTGCCGAGATGATGGAGGCTGGTGCCCACTTTGGCCACCAGACCCGTCGTTGGAACCCCAAAATGTCGCGCTACATCTATTGCGCGCGCAATGGCGTTCACATTATTGATTTGGTGCAGACAGCCGTCTGCATGAACAATGCCTACAAGTGGGTGCGCAACGCTTCGCGAAGCGGCAAGCGCTTCCTGTTTGTTGGCACCAAAAAGCAGGCGTCCGAGGTGATCGCCCAGGAGGCCAGCCGTTGTGGCGCGGCCTACGTCAACCAGCGTTGGCTTGGCGGCATGCTCACCAACTGGAGCACCATGCGAGCCCGCATCGATCGCCTGAAGGATCTTGAGCGCATGGAGTCTTCCGGCGCCATCGCCATGCGCCCGAAAAAAGAAGCCGCCGTGCTGCGGCGCGAGCTGGACCGCCTCCAGAAGTATCTGGGCGGGTTGAAAACCATGCGTCGCCTTCCCGATGTGGTGGTGTTGGTGGATCAGCGCCGGGAGACGAACGCTGTGTTGGAGTGCCGCAAGCTCGACATTCCCCTCGTGTCGATGCTCGACACCAATTGCGATCCCGATCTTTGCGACGTGCCCATTCCTTGCAACGATGACGCGGTGCGTTCCGTTCAGCTGGTCTTGGGCCGGCTTGCCGATGCCATCAATGAGGGCCGCCATGGCTCCCAGGATCGTGCGGAGGAGGAGGGCTGAGTCCTCCTCCTGAATCATCAAGTTCCGATTGTTGTTTGCTCCCTATTTCCCCTCCCATGGCTGAGATCAGCGCCAAGCTCGTCAAAGACCTGCGCGATAAAACCGGCGCCGGCATGATGGATTGCAAGAAAGCCCTGAAGGAAACCGACGGCGATCTCACGAAAGCCGTTGAATGGTTGCGTCAGAAAGGCATTGCCAGCGCAGAGAAGAAAGCAGGCCGCACCGCGGCTGAAGGAATCGTTGGCAGTTACATCCATACCGGTGGTCGCGTCGGCGTTCTGGTGGAAGTGAACTGCGAGACGGATTTCGTTGCCCGCGGCGACTTGTTCCAGGATCTGGTCCGCAACGTTGCGATGCAAATCGCTGCCTGCCCCAATGTGGAATATGTCAGCACCGACGATATCCCCTCTGAGGTGGTGGAGAGAGAAAAGTCGATCGAGATGGGGCGTGACGATCTGGCCGGCAAAAAGGAAGAGATGAAGGCCAAGATTGTCGAGGGTCGCATCGGCAAGCGACTCAAAGAGCTGGCCTTGCTCGACCAGCCCTACATCCGTGATGGCTCCCTCACTCTGGGGGAACTGGTGAAGCAAACCGCTGCGAAAACAGGCGAAAACATTCGCGTGCGGCGCTTCACCCGCTACACCCTCGGTGAAGGGATTGAAGTGCAACAGAGCGACTTTGCCTCCGAAGTCGCAGCGATGGGCAAGGCGGCCTGAGGTGAGGGAGCCTGCCGGTTCCGGCATTCATTCTCTTGGCGCCATCCAGGCTCGGCTGGACCAGCAGGTTCCCCAGCTCTACCGCGACCTGGCTCTCTACCTTCAGGTGTTGCGTGAGGTGCTCCCCGCCAGCCTGGATCAGGCCTGTTCCCACATGGCCACCCAGGTGCATCCGCGCCGATACAACCGTCTGCATCCATCCGCTCGCGAGCATCTGCACAGCCGGCTGAAGAGCTTGGTTGGCCGCTGCTGTGCGTTTCTCACGGTGGAACAATTGCTCCATTTGGCTGCTCAGATGGCTGGGGAGCGGCAGCGGCTGGCCCTGAGGGAGCAATCCCGGTTGCTGCACACCCTTGAGCGAGGCATGACCGATCTCGGCCTGGAAGCCGGGCTGCCGATCTCTTTTGGGGGAGTTGACGCTTTGCCAACGGGCTCGATCCAGCTCCAGATGAGTCCTCCGCAGAGGGGAGAGGCCTTTCCCTTGCCGCGGCAGACTCCTTCGGGCTCCAACGGCGCCGCTGAGGAAGAGGGAGAGTCCTCCCGCTCCCGCAGCTGGAGTGCCGCTCTGTTTTCGGCATTGGAGGATCTTCCATCCCCGTCTGAGATGCCTTGGTCTTCAGGCCAACTGCCTAGGGATCCCCTGCATCTCCTCCATTGTTTGGAGGGCTGGGAGGTCGCCCTCAGCCGCCGGCTGCGCAACCTCTCCCACAGTGTGAATCTGGAGTTGATGCGTGCCGGCTTGGTGGTTGGTGCGGTGCCTGTGCCCCTTTTGGATGCCGTGCTCACCGGCCAGATTGAGCCCCAGGGGGCACCGGCCAATCTGTTGCGCTTGCCGATGATGCCCCCGGAGGCTGGAGGCCTGGCTTCTGCGCCCATGGGGGTGCTGCTGCGCACGGTGGATCTGGAGATGGAGCAGCCGCGCTTGCGCACCTGCCGCCGGCGCCTGCTGCATCATCGCCAGGAGATCCACAAAATGGCCGAGACTGCCCAACGCCTGCAGCGCCGACTCCAGGCCCACCATGCCGAACGCCTGTGGCGTCACGACAGCCAGCTGAATCCTCCCCACCAAGCCTGAGATCTTGGTGCGAGCTCTTGCAGAGGGCAGCGCAGCTGGAGGCTGATCGCGGCTTTGGCGATCTTCAGGGCCGTGCAGACACCTTCAGTGGGTTTGTGCGGCGTTCTTTGGCGGATCCCCCCGGCGGATTGGCTCCACAGGATTTGCAGCAGCTGGACACGTTGCGGCAGGGCTTCAGCCGCTACGGCGACCTCAGCGGCGCCCGTCGCCAGCAGCTGGTCTGCCAGCTGCGCCAGGGATTGCACCAACTGCTCTGTCGTTCGCGGCCGCCCCTCCCCGTGGCCCCCCCCCGCCTGCGCCTCCTCCCTTCGCAGGAGAGCCCCCAGCCTGCCCCAACCACCTCCCGCCAGCCCAGGCTGGAACCCACCACGCCCCTCGGAGAGGTGCCGGGGATCGGGCCCCGCCTGGCCACCCGCTTGGCCGGGTTGGGCCTGTTTCAAGTGGTGGATCTGCTGCAGCACTACCCGCGTGACTACCTCAATTACGCCAACCTGGTGCGCATCGGTTCCCTGGTGGCGGGGAGCACGGCCACGGTGGTGGCCACCGTGCGGCGCTGCCACACCGCCACCAGCGCCAAAAATCCCAATCTCTCCTTTCTGGAGCTTCACCTTCAAGATGTCACCGGTCGTTTGAAGGTGAGCCGCTTTTTTGCGGGTCGTCGCTTTGCCAGCCCGGGGTGGTTGAAGTCTCAGCAGCGGCTGTATCCCCCCGGCTGCACCGTGGCGGTGAGCGGCTTGGTGAAGGAAGGGCCCTGGGGGTTGAGTTTCACCGATCCCTTGATCGAGGTGTTGGAGAGCCCCTCCAGCCCGGTGCGCTCAGAGCAGATTGGCCGGCTGGTGCCGGTGTACGCCCTCACCGAAGGGCTCACCGCTGATGCTCTGCGCCAGGCCATCGCCAAGGTGCTGCCTCAGGTGCGGCACTGGCCTGATCCTCTGCCCCGCCACCTCTGCCAGGAGGTGTTGCACCTTCCCAGCCGTGCCGAAGCGATCGAGCAGATCCATCGCCCCATGGATCCCGCCCACCTGCAACGGGCTCGGCGCAGGTTGGTGTTCGATGAGTTTTTGCTCCTGCAGCTGGCCCTGGGCCTGCGTCGCCAGCGCCTCAGGGAGAGGGAGGCCCCGCGTCTCCAGCCCACCGATGAGGAGGACCACAGCCTCTTGGGCCGCTTCCTCGCCCTGCTTCCCTTTCCCCTCACCGGCGCCCAGCAGAGAGTGTTGGCGGAGATTCATCGGGATCTGGCCAAGCCCCAGCCCATGGCCCGGCTGCTCCAGGGTGATGTGGGCAGTGGCAAAACGGTGGTGGCCCTCGCTGCACTGCTGGCGGCCATCGCCTCTGGATGCCAGGGCGCCCTGATGGCCCCCACCGAAGTGCTCGCCGAGCAGCACCTGCGCAAGCTCTCACCCTGGCTGGCGCAACTGCATGTGAGCACGGCCCTGCTGACAGGCTCCACGCCGGCTCGGCGGCGGCGGCAGCTGTTGCAGGATCTGGCCAGTGGCCAGCTCCAACTCTTGGTGGGCACCCATGCCCTCCTTGAGGACCCTGTGCAGTTTCAGCGGCTCGGCCTGGTGGTGGTGGATGAGCAACATCGCTTTGGCGTGCGCCAGCGCAACCGGTTGTTGGCCAAGGGGCTGCAACCCCACCTGCTCACCATGACGGCCACGCCCATTCCCCGCACCCTGGCGCTCTCGGTGTATGGCGACTTGGATGTGAGCCAGATCGACGAGCTTCCGCCGGGCCGAACACCGGTGCACACCCGTTTGCTGCGCCCTGAGGACCGGCAGGACGCCTGGCAGTTGATTCGGGAGCAGGTTGCCCTCGGCCAGCGCGCCTATGTGGTGTTGCCCCTAGTGGAGGAGAGCGAAAAGCTGGACCTGCGCTCTGCGGTGGAGGTGCATCGCCATCTGGCTGAGGAGGTGTTTGGCGATTTCACGGTGGGTCTGCTGCATGGACGGCTGGCCAGCGAGGAGAAGCAACGGGCCCTGCAGGCTTTCGCCTCGGGTGCCAGCCAGGTTTTGGTGAGCACCACGGTGGTGGAGGTGGGGGTGGATGTGCCGGAGGCCAGCGTGATGGTGATCGAGCACGCGGAGCGTTTTGGCCTGGCCCAGCTTCACCAGTTGCGGGGCCGGGTGGGCCGGGGCGCGGCGGCCTCCCACTGTCTGCTGATCAACGACAGCCGCAACCCGATGGCGCGGCAGCGGTTGGAGGTGCTCGTGCGCAGCAACGATGGCTTCGAGATTGCTGAGATGGATCTGCGGCTGCGGGGACCAGGTCAAGTGCTGGGGACCCGTCAGTCCGGTTTGCCGGATTTGGCCTTGGCGTCGCTCAGCGAAGACGGGGAGGTGTTGGAGGACGCGCGCCGTGTGGCCCAGGCGCTCTTCGCGACAGATCCCCAGTTGGCAGGAGTGCCGTTGTTGCGCGAGGCCTTGGAGAATCAGCGCCAGCGTTTGCTGGAATCAGCCCAGCTCAATTGATCGACCGATGGCCCTGCGCCCCTGGAGTCCCATCCCGATTCGGGATGGGGGAGAACCGTTGGTGCCCCTCCCCCCTGCGTTGCTCCGCCTGGAACCCCACCCCTACGCCAGGCTTGGGGCTCCCTACGGGACAGATGTCTGCCCCTTTCGGTTGCGAGAGGGGGTGGTGGAGCGTTTGCTCTCAGCCCAGGAGCGCCTGCGACGGCAGGAATCGAGCTGGCGTTTGGCGATCTTTGATGCCTGGCGACCGGTGGCCGTGCAGCGGTTCATGGTGGCCCACGCCACAGCCGAGGCCTGCCGCGCCCAGGGCTTGGACCCCCAGGGTTCGGGACCCGCTTGGGACGCTGTGCGGCAGGAGGTGGGCGGTTTTTGGGCTCCCCCCAGTGAGGACCCTGCCACGCCCCCCCCCCATAGCACGGGTGCCGCCGTGGATCTCACCCTGGCCAGCGCCCTTGGCGATCCCTTGGAGATGGGCGGAGCCATCGATGCGATCGGACCGATCTCCCATCCCCTCCACTACGCCACTGCGGCCGAGGCCGACCCCTTTGGACCGCCAGCTGTGTGGCATCGCAGGCGATGCCTGCTGGCCGAAGCGATGGCTGGGGCGGGATTTGCCCAGCATCCCCAGGAGTGGTGGCACTTCAGCTTTGGTGATCAGCTTTGGGCCTGGCGATCGGGTCAAGAGCTGGCCATCTACGGGCGCACGGGCGACTGAGCCCCAGCTGGGGGGGCTGGGGTGAGTTCCAGTTCCACCACAAGGGCGTTCACCTGTTCGGGCTTGAGAAGTCCCTTGGCTTGGCACTCCCGCAGGCTGTCCAGGGTCATGGCCGCCTGGAGCTGGCGCAGCCGCTGCTGCACCACCACGGGCTGATCTTGCCAAGGCAGCAGGTTGGCCCGGAAGCTTTGGCGGATGACCTCCATCTGGCAGGCCTGGGTGTCGGGGTCGTAGAGCTTGGGTTTGCTCTCACCTGCCAGCCCCCAGAGCAAGGCAATGATCATCAGAGCGAAGACAAACGGAATCCGTCCCTGCATCACAAACCGCGCCATGGGCCTGCAAACCTTGGATGTCTTTGCCAAGACGTCAAGAGTGAAGCTTGGCTCCATCATGGCGACCCGGCCAGGCCCCACGCTTCCATACAGTCAGATCGAGCTCAGTAGCGCCCGGGCGCTTATGGATGGCCTTTTTTCTTCTGGAGATCGGCACAGAGGAGTTGCCGGCAGACTTTGCCCGCCTTGCCCTTCCCCAGCTCAAGGATCAGCTGGAAAGGGATTTGCGGGGCGCCAGGCTGGGCTTCGGATCCATTGCCGTCACAAGCACCCCGCGACGGTTGGCGGTGCTTGTCGACGGCCTGCCTCTCCAGCAGGACGACAGGCAGGAGGAGCACAAAGGCCCCCCTGCGCAGCAGGCTTTCAAGGATGGGGTGCCTACAACTGCGGCAGAAGGGTTTGCCAAGCGCTGTGGGCTGCCTGTCGAGCTCCTGGAGGTCAGGGAGACGGCAAAAGGTCCGTTTGTGTTTGCCACCACACGACAGCAGGGTCGCCCCACGGAGGAAGTGTTGGCGGAGTGCATCCCCGCCTGGATCTGGGGGCTGCAAGGGCGTCGCTTCATGCGTTGGGGTCAAGGGGAGAGTCGCTTCAGCCGTCCCGTGCACTGGCTGGTGGCCCTCCTTGATGAGGACGTGATTCCCGTCGATCTCCCGGGATGTGACCCTCCCATTCAGAGCGGCCGGTTGAGCCGAGGCCACAGGCTCCGGCCAGCCCCCGTGGCCATCGCCGACGCTGCAGCTTATGGGGCCACTTTGGCGGCCGCTGATGTGCTGGTCGACCGTCATGCACGAGCCGCGGCGATTCGCGCCCAGCTGGAGGCGGCTGCGGCCCGAGAGGAGGGGCGCCTGGACTTGCCGGAGTCTTTGTTTGCCGAGCTGGTCGATTTGGTGGAAGATCCGCGGGTGATCGAGGGGGTGATTGAGCCAGCCTTTCTCTCCCTCCCCCCTGAAGTGCTCAGCACGGTGATGCGGGCCCATCAGCGCTATGTGCCCCTGCTCAAACCTGATGCGCCCACCGATCCCTTGGCCCTGAGCGCAGAGCGAGCCTTGCTGCCCCGTTTTCTTTGCGTGAGCAATGGCCTTGCCGAAGCAGAGGCCACAGTGAGGCGAGGCAACGAGCGTGTGCTTCGCGCTCGCCTGGCTGATGCAGCCTTCTTTCTGAACGCCGATCATGCGGTGGCCAGCATTGATCGGCGCGAAGCGCTCTCGCGGGTCACGTTTGCCGAAGGTCTAGGCAGCTTGCGCGATCGCACGGAGCGGCTTGAGTGGTGCACCGACGTCTTGCTGGAATCCCTTCATCTTTCCGAGGAGGTGGCCCATGCTTCTCGACGGGCCGCTCACCTGTGCAAGCACGATCTGGTGAGCCAGATGGTGGGCGAATTTCCTGAACTTCAAGGTGTGATGGGCGCGAAGTATCTCTTGGCGGAGGGTGAAAGTCGGGCGGTTGGCCTGGCGGTGCTCGAGCATTACCTGCCCCGTGGCGCGGGCGACGCACTCCCCGAATCGGAGCCTGGTGCGGTGGTGGCTTTGGCCGAGCGGTTTGAGCTGTTGCTCAGTCATTTTTCCCGAGGTGAACGGCCCAGTGGATCCTCTGATCCCTATGGCCTGAGACGGGCAGGCAATGGCGTGTTGCAGATCCTCTGGCATCATGAATGGGGATTAAATGTGTCTCTACTTCTACAGCGATCTGCTGAACAATGGCAGGGCCTGTTTCCTGGCTGCCAAGCTCAAGCTGATGGGCTTTGTGCTGATCTCTCTGAGTTTCTGAGGCAACGATTCATCAGCCTTCTGGAGGAGGATGGTTGGGATCAAGATATTGTTCAGGCGATTGCATCGGTGCACAGCGGGGAGCAACAGCGGGTGCTCGCAAATGTTTGTGAGGCCAAGTCTCGGGTTGTCTTGCTTCAATCGCTTCGCAAGGAAGGTCAGCTCAGCGCCATTCAAACGGTTGTTCAACGGGCCTCAAGATTGGCCGAGAAGGGGGAGTTGGCAACAGGTGTGTTGCGGGTTGATCAAGTCGTCAAACCTGAATTGTTTGAACGTGCTAGTGAAGCTGCCATGCTGGAGGTCTTGCAAAGACTGGCCCCGATTTCCGAATCTTCTGAACGCTACGAGGAGCTGGCCAGGGGTTTAAAAGAGAGCGCGGCAGTGTTGGCCGCTTTTTTTGATGGACCAGACAGCGTATTGGTGATGTGCGACGATCACAACATCAGGCAGAATCGCTTGAATCTCTTGGGTGTTTTGCGCAACCAAGCTCAGGTGTTAGCCGATTTTGAACGAATTGATGCTTAGATCCTTCGCTGGCTGGTCTGCGTTCAATCAGGATGAATCTGGCCGACTTAGGGAAGGGCCAAACGTTGCTGAGTTAGCGTGATCTGCAGAATTGCGATGGCGAGGAATGTCAGGAAGCAGAGGGTGCCCGTGAAGCGATCGCGCATGGAGGCTGAAAAAAGTTTGGCGAGCAGGATGGCCACTGCTGGCAGGCAGACCAGGAAGTAATAGGGGGTGGTGAACGGCAGGAGAAGATCGGCCAGGCAGCCCACCGCCAACACCCCCGCGCAAACCAGCGACCAAAACACTTCATCTGCAGCCAGAAAAGAGGAGAGACTCCATGGTTGGCTGCTGACGCGATTCCAATAGGACGTTGCCACTGGCCTGAGGGTGATGCAAAGAAGGAGCAGTGCCAACACCACGCCAAAGGTATATTGAGGGATGGATTTAGAGATCATCAGCAGAGGAAAAGTCCCTGCCAGAAAGTTGTTGACCGTGCTGATCAAGAAAACCACCCGGATCCAGGCGTTCGACTTGGACTGTTCATCGACAGAGCCAAACAGGATCTGGGCAACCGGCCAAAGGGCCGTAAGACCAAGAAGGAGCGTCCCCTTCCAAGGTTTTGTTTCGATCCTGCGGGTGATGAGATCACCGACAAAGGCAACCCATACGTAAAGGGTCCCGAAGTAGTGGGTGAGTGCAAGAAGCAGGGCGGATCCGTAATAGAGCAGCGACCAAGATCGTCTTTCCTTGCCGCTTTGGCGCCAGTCGTGGGTGGCCAATCCCGACTCGGCAGTCTGGGAGGAGATCAGCCCATCGGCCTTTCGGCGGTTGAGCCGAAACGCACTGATCGTCATGACTGCCGCCAAAAGAACCACAAGGGCGTAGGGACGCACCGTGGCGGAGTAATACGTCAGCAGCGGATTGGTGCCGAGCAAGCCCAGGGCGAATATCTTTTCGCTCTGGCGATGGCTGCGATACAGCCAGGCCAGGGCGCAGATGGTGAGAACAGAGAACAAGTAAGAGAGCCAGCGGAGCTGGGGGATGCCTCCATTGCTGAGCACCATCCAGAGCTTGGCAAGGTAATAGTAAAAAGGTGGGTGATTATCCCGTTTCAACACCATCTCAAACATCTGGTCCCACGACTTCGAGAGGACCTCAGACAATGTCCAGAGTTCGTCGCCATGAATTGGGCGTGCTATCCGCAGCCCCCATGCGAGGTGGGCAAGCAGAGGAACCACAAGGACCCACGGGAGGAGCCAGGTTTTTGAAGAGATTTTGATCACGTCCTAACCATGGAGGCGCTCGAAAAAGCTGATGCAACTGCCTGTCAACTTCAAAGATTAACTCTGAGGATCTCTCGGGGCGTCATTTTGACCCATGAAATGCAAAATTTGCATCAGGGATCCGGCTCTACGGGCTTGCGGGCAGCTAAGAAAACGGAACATCCAGCGGGAAAGCTGCCGCCACGCTTGAGCCACTGATATTCGATCTCGGCCATTTTTCCACAAAAAGAATCCACTAGTGGTGAGTAGGTCTGCACATCACTTGTTGGTTGCTTGGGAGGCAGCACTTTTCGGCGCGCGATGATGAGGGGGAAGATGATCATGTTGGCGTAACTTGCCTTGAAGGGGATCAGGCCACAATCCCGCACCATGCGCACCAGTTCACTTCTGCGGTAGCGATGGCGAGTTTGCACCGCATCGTCGTGATAAGACCACATCCACTGATACGCAGCCACATTGATGACCAGAAAACCTCCTGGTCGCAGCACTCGGCTGAATTCTCTCAGGGCGAGGGTGCCATCACTGATGTGGGAGAGAACATCAGCGCAGGTGAGAATCTCAAAGCTTGCATCGTCAAAAGGAAGAGCCGTGATCGATCCCTCCACGATGTCCGCATCTGTGGTTTGGCGGGCGATGGAGCAGGCCAGCTCTGAGAAGTCGAGTCCAGTGATGCGCCATTCGGGGGTCTCGCGCCGCAAGGCTCGGATCAATCCGCCCGTGCCACACCCGGCGTCCAGGAGCCTGGCGGCCTGACCGTGTAAGGGGGATAAGGGAAACATGATGCGACGATGAAGAGCATCGAAGTACCACATTTCACTTTCTAATTCTGCCAGTTTCCGATATTCATCAATCTGCATGTCAGTTCAGCGCCTCCACGCCATGCTGTTGGAATGGTTTTGGCGGCCGCCTTGCTTCTGGTACAACGTGGATGTCAGAAAGTACGAGGTCACTGTCCAGAGCGTATAAGTAAGTAAAGCGATCAGCCATTTGCCAGCTCCAAACCTCTCAAGAGCCAGGCCACTAATAAAAGCAAGCCCGAAACCTAGCAACTGAATCTGTAGGTAGCCAAGCATCAATCTCCAACTGAACTTCACCCGAAACGTAATGCGAGAATGGTTATAGGCATTAACAAGAATACAGATAGCTCCAGCTAGAGCCAGGGTCGAAGCAGTGTGATTGGTTAATCTAAGAAAGATTCCGTATAAAAGAAAATATAGCAATTCGCCCAGCAACCCTACGATGCCAAAACGCACCACGGTGAAACGGAGCAGGGGGAGGGGTCTTCGTCGTTCCGGTAGGTTCATCAACTGAGGGGGGCTGGAACGGGATGCCGCTCCAGCGGACGCTTGGACTGGCCGAAACATTCAATCGTTCGGATGTGTGATTGCGGTTTTCCGTAAACCGTGAGATAGATCCGCCCGATGTATTCGCCCAATACACCGAGCAGGAGGCATTGGATCCCTCCAAAAAAGAGGATCGATGAGATCACTGAAGCCCAGCCTGCCACCTCCTCTTTCCCCATTGCGGCACCGATCAATATTGCCGAGAGGCTCACAGCGCCGACTGCGGCGGCGCCGAGTCCTACCAGACTGGCAAATCGGAGGGGCATGAGTGAGAAGCTGGTGAGAATCACAAGCCAGAGGCGAATCAGCCGACGCATATTGTAATTGCTGGCACCTTCATCACGCTGATCGTGACGCACATCGAGACTGCCAATCCGATTGGTGACTTGCGATAGGAGACCATCAATGTAGACATAGGGACTGTGGATGGATGTAATCTTTTCTCCAATCAACCGACTGACGCAGCGAAAACTTGAGAGGTAATACGATTCAGGAAGATCAAGCAGTGAACGCGCAGTAAAATTAGCAAAGGCGCTTCCCAGGTTGCGAAAAACATTATGTTTCTTTGTAATGTAATTGCCGTAGACGACATCTAATTCACATGACTCGGCGTGATCAAGAAGACGCAGAGCTTCTTCGGGCGGATTCTGAAGATCATCATCAATATTGATAAAAAAATCACCCTCAGCGTGCCTATAACCTGTCAGCACCGCCTGATGTTCACCATAATTACGAGTGTGCCTGATTAAGAGAGCTGAGAGTCGCGAATGCTTGAGACGTTGTTGCAACACAGAATGGCTGTTATCCGGACTGCCATCATCAACGAAAATGACTTGCCAGGGAGCAGAGGTATCAAGGGACTCCAATCTGCTAACCAAGCGCTCGATCGTATCTTCGCTGTTGTAAATAGGGATGATTAAACTAAAAGCAAACCGAGAAAAGTGGCTCATTATAACGTTTGGCTGGTGCCCCTATGTTCACTGCCTCTGAGATGAGTCTGCAAGTGATGACAGACTTCAATGATATCCTCTTCGGTTAGGTATGGGTTAAGAGGCAGAGTTAAAACTGTTTTGGACATCCTTTCGCTGTTTGGTAGGTGAAGACCAGAAAACTCGGCTTGATTGGCAAGGTGAGGGTGCTGGTGGCAGGCCAAAGAATAGTGAACTGAATAGGGAATGCCATCAGCCAAACCCTTTTGCAGCAGCTCGTTCCTTTGCTTTGAATCCACGGTAATGACGTAAAGATGGTAGCTGTGTTGCCAATTTGGTTGTTCCTGTGGCAAGCCAATGCCGAGTTGTTTTGCGTTGGGTCGAAGCAACTGATCATATTGTAAAGCAATTTTACGTCGCGCCTCGATCTTTTGGGGCAGATCGGCGAGTTTGCCCCTCAAGATCCAAGCTTGAATTTCATCTAGACGACTATTGACCCCAAATTGAACAGCTTCTCTGTTGTGATCCCATCCGTAAAACCGCAGTCTTCTTGCCGACTCTCTCGTTGTCGGCCTTCCGTTTGGCCCAACGACCAGCATCCCCCCATCTCCTAGTGCAGCAAGGTTTTTTGTAGGATAAAAGCTGAATGCAGCGAAATCTCCCCAGGTTCCGACAGCAGACCCCTCAAAGAACGTCCCTGTCGCTTGAGCGCAGTCTTCAATCAAAACCACATCATGGCGAGAACAAAGTTCTCTCAAGGCGAACAAATCGCAGGCTTCGCCGTAAAGATGCACGGCGATGACTGCTTTTATTTTGGGGTGCTCACCACGTCTTTCCAGAAGTCGTTCAACGTCCGCTATAGCAATAACTGGTCGCACTGATTCCACGTCGGCGAATATGGGTCGCGCACCAACTCGCAAAATCGCTGCAACAGTAGCGTAAGCAGTAAGGGTTGGGACGATGACTCCATCACCATGTTCTACCCCTGCACAGCACATCGCGAGTTCCAGGGCATCGGTACCATTCCCTACACCAATGCAGTGCTCTGCAGTGAGCCCCCCCCCCAGCCACCTGGCGAAGTCTGCTTCGAAAGATTTCACCCCATCGGCAAGGATGGTTTGGCCAGATTGGACAACTTGCTCAACGGAGGCCTGGATGACAGCTCTGTAATGACGGCTGTCCTGTAAGGGAAAATTTGCTCGACTTTTGAGCGTCTCTGGTATGGGCTTATCCATAGGAGGAGATTATCAGGATTAGATATAGGATGCAATATTGGTTTTGTAGTAAGAGATGGTCCGCTTTAGTGTCTGTTCGACCGATCTCTGGGGAGACCAACCCGTAAGAGAACTAAATTTATCGTGGGAAGAATAATAATCGCCAATATCTATTTTTTTGCGTTCCACTGGATAGTCCTTCACGTCTATGCTTCCGGACCCGTAATTATTGATCATCAACTTGGCCAATGCGAGTAAGCTGATGTTGTTTGAACTTCCCAAATTAAAAACGTCCCCATAAAAGTTCTCAGTCAAAGCTGCAACCAGCATGGCATCTACGACATCCTCAACATCATTAAAATCTCTGAGTTGTTCACCACCCCAAACCTCGATCGGTTGATTTTCAATTAATCGGCGAATCCATATTCCAACAAAAGTTTGGCGCGCATCCTTGATTCGCATACGAGGACCAATCGTGTTGGTGAGCCTAAGGATCCCCGAGCGAATTCCATACAGCTTGTGGTACATGGTGTAGTACTGCTCTGCGGCATATTTATGGATGCCATTAATGTCTACTGGGGCAATTCGATGATTCTCGTCGACTGGCAGGTAGTCTGGAGTGCCATATATTTGACGAGTACTGGCAAAAATGATGCGAATCGAAGGATTGACTGCTCGGCAGGTTTCGAGCAGGTTCAGTTGAGCGGCACAATTAATATTTAAGTCCGTATGTGGGTCGCTCATGGAATCCATATGACTTGTCTGCCCAGCCAGATTGAAGAGAAAATCCACATCCCTCAGCAGGGGTTGCAGAGAGTATGGATCGCGAATATCGGAAAAATTGATGCGGATCTTGTCAGAGCAACCGTTGAGATTAAAAAGGTTGCCTCCGTATTCTGGTACTAGGCTATCGATCACTGTGACCTGACTGCCGTTCTTTGATAGTCGTTCAGCCAATGTCGAGCCAATAAAGCCAGCTCCGCCCGTGATCAGTATCCGTTTCTCTCTCCAGGAATCAGCGGTTAGCACAGTAAGACTGGATGTGACACTAGGTTTTAGCAGGTCTTGAGTCAGGCTGCCGGTAAAAAGGCAGGTTGCAAACCGTTAACAGTTTAACGGAATGTGTGCAAATTTCCAGGTTTATTTCCGGAAAGGCTGCCTTTCTTTCCATCATCACATTAAGACGTTAATCGATGCTGTCAGGGGTCAGTTGGCAAATCGGCTGCAGCTGCGTTTGATCAGCTGTCTTCCACGCCTCGAACGATCCTGGAAAGCTCGCTCCGTTCATCGGTGGTGATGCGATGGGGGACGCCGCTGATGATCCTTTCGAAGTTGGTAAAGGAATCCTTGATTTCTGGTCCATTGCTTGTGATCACAAATTCTCGGATCCCTTTGTCATGCCAGGAACCTCGCATTTTGAACACATTGAGTGCCCGTGCCATCTCACCGCGAATTTCCACATACTGAAGCAGAAGAATCGTGTCAGTGATGGTGGAAATATGCGAATCTGTAATCGAATGGCTTCCCATAAACTCCTCTGACGTATTCGTAAAGAAGCCGGCGATTTCTTCCTGCTTTGCGTAGCCTGTCACGCCAATGACAAATTGACGGAATGCGTTGTGACTGACGCCCCTTGCCAGAGCTGAAAGTGAGTCTATCGCCATTCTTGATGGCTTGAATTGACCGATCTCAGTTTTGATGATCTGTAAGTGATCCTCTAGCCCGGTGGACTCGGGATAGGCGCAAATAATCTTTAGTAATCCATCCTGCTCCATCTGTTCGAAATCAATTCCCCAGCTCGTTGCATTGCGCAGAAGCTGAGCTCTCGATTCTTCGTAAGCAAAAAGGATCGCACGCTCCTTACTTCGACAAGCATCTTCTACAAATTTGCTCACCAAAAGTGTCTTGCCGGTACCGGTTGCGCCTGTTGCAAGAATGATGGAGTCTTTAAAGAATCCCCCACCGCACATTTCGTCCAGCCTGGGAACGCCAGAGCTGAGGCGAATGTTGGAAGATCGCTGCGTTAATCGCATCGCGCCCAAGGGGAAGATATTGACCCCATGGCTTCCCATCGTGAAGGGAAATTCACCTTTCATGTGGGTGGTTCCCCGTAACTTAAGAATCTCAACCGTTCGCCTTCTTCTCTCTCCCTCCAAGACGTTGCGCAGGATGACGACATTATCGGAGACAAACTCTTCGACTCCATAGCGAGCAATCGGCCCATACTCATCGATTCTCTCAGTGGTCATTACGGTGGTAACGCCAATTTCTTTGAGTCGGGCAATCAGCCGAAAAATCTCCCTGCGAACCACTGAAATCGCATCATATTGCTGAAAGACTGCCGTGATGGAATCGATCGCAACCCGACGGGCTTTGTATTTGCGAATCGCGTAGTTGATGCGTTCAATTAAGCCTGAAAGATCGAAACTCCCGGCAACATCCTGTCCTTCAGGGTCGGGAGAGGCATCCAGTAAAAAAAGCTTGTCTTGTTCCACCATCTCTTGCAGGTGCCAGCCAAAACTGGCGGCATTTCGCAAGATATCCAAAGGCGATTCCTCGAAGGTTACAAAGATTCCTGGCTCGTTAAAATCCCTGATCCCATTATAGAGAAAGTTGAGCGAGAATACAGTCTTGCCGGTGCCAGAGGTGCCGCTAATCAACGTGGAACGGCCGATGGGTAAGCCCCCATGACAAATGTCGTCAAAGCCTTCAATACCCGTGGGAAGTTTTTGGACCTGAAGAAGTGTGCTGGAAGGTATGGGAAGGGGAATGGGGTCTTGCATGGCATGGGAGAAGGTAAAGGGTTAAGTCGTGAGTATGAAGACTTCAGGAGCTTTCCATGGGATCTCCCTGCTCACCCATGGAGCCCTCTTTCTCGAGTGGATCGGACGCTGCCTCAGGCTTGCTTTCTTCCAGACTGAAGCTCTCATCCACCAGTTCCTCGTAGAGAAGGTCAAGGCCAATGAGCACCCGTTCCCTGTCGGATAAATCGCCAATGATTCGTCGAACTGGCGGGGGTAGAATCTTGGCAAGAGTTGGCGTGGCCAAAATCTTGTCTTCCTCTGCGAGCTGCGGATTTTTTAAAACATCGATCACCTTCAGGGCGTAGACCCCACGGAATTCAGTTTCCAGGATGTTGCGCAGTGTTTTCAGTGCCCGCATGGAGTTTGGCGTGTTGCCTGCAACGTAAAGCTTGAGGATGTATGTTTTGCGTGCAGTCATTTCAAGCGTGCTCCTGGAGAAGGTTGCGATGATCTGAGGCGGGTGCAATTGATCGATCGGGAGGAACGGACCGCCGATACATTTCACAGAGATGTGCCATCACATCCAAGAGAGCCAAGCGGTAGTCTTGCAGGAAGTCATTCTTGTGCCCTTCAAGCTTAAGCTGTTTCCAGAATCCATCGATCAGGTTCATGTGAATCTCCACCGTTGTTGTGATCGGTAGATCGGCAAAGAATGCTGTGTTGACGAAACTTTCTAGGGCCTGATTGGCTGCGGCTGGATCACGAAAGTAGCTCACCAAGAGATCTCTGTAAGTGCGGCTTAGGGATCGGAGAAGTTCCTCCCGCTCGGAGTCGCTGAGATTTCTGAAAAAGCGTTCGGGATCTCGTTTGTAATACACACCCAAGTAACCCAGTCGGTCCTTGAGGCGGTTGGCTAATTTCCACCGTTCTTCCGTGTCGGTGCCGGAGCCATGCCCCAAGGTTCCGCTGCGGGAGTGTCCCCTTCTGAAAAAGCGAGAAACGGCCGCATCCAGGCTGTAGGGCAATTGCTCCAGTTGGTCGGCTGGTAGGTGGACCTCCGCATCGTGGTACTCGATGCGTCCGGTCACTTCGCCGATCACCACGGCCGGCAGGAGGAGTTCTTCCTCCCGCAACACCTGATAAACCTCCGCCGGGAAGGCACCCTGTTCAAGAAGAATTGCATCGTAGCTTTCCCAGTTTGTTCGTAATGTGCTCCCTGGATCCCCTGCCTCCATGGGGATCAGGGCATACCGCCCGGATTTCAGCCAGAAGGCACAAGCCTCCTTGAGAGCTGCGCTGCGCAGAAGGCTGGCGATGGTGAGGGCGGGTTCGCTCATCGGGGCGGCGCGGTGGCCTGTCCATCCGGTCATGCTCCCAAATGTTGACGAATCGACGCTCAGAACGGGAAGATCTTTGTTTGTCTTCCAATTGCCGCGGTCACAGGCCCAATGGGGGCAATCAAGCTCCAGCCTGCCCGCGCTTCTTTCACCATGAGCGCATCCACCCCCCCTACGAGCTCCGCAGATTCGCCTCCCGCTGCCACCAGCGGCGCATCCCCCGGAGCGACAGAGCAAAGCCCCACTCCATCGGCCAAATCCTCTCAGGGGACGGCGCCAGACCCACAGGACGGACAGGTGTACGCCATCGTGGAAGCCTCGGGCCAACAATTTTGGTTGCAGCCCAACCGCTACCTCGATCTGGATCGGTTGGATGCCGAGGTGGAGAGCACGCTGACCCTTGAAACCGTCCTGCTCCTGAAGGGCGCCCAGGGCACCACCCTCGGCCAGCCCTACGTGAAGGGTGCCAGCGTGGTCCTCAAGGTGCTCGCCCATCGGCGCGGGCCGAAGATTCTTGTCTATAAAATGCGTCGCAAGAAAAAGACTCGTCGCAAGACTGGTCATCGTCAGGAGCTCACCAGGGTTCTTGTGCAAGCAATCCAAGTGGGCGGAAAGTCCTTCAGCTGACGGTCCCCTGCCAGCCGTCCCAACTCTCCTGTTTGCTGCTCAGGCTGCATCCACCATCTCCTCACCCTTTGATCTCCCATGGCCCACAAGAAAGGCACAGGCTCCACCCGCAACGGCCGGGACTCCAATGCCAAGCGGCTTGGCGTGAAGGCCTATGGCGGCGAAGCCGTCTCGGCCGGATCCATCATCATTCGACAGCGCGGCACGGCTGTGCTCCCCGGCTTGAATGTGGGTAGGGGTTCGGATGACACCCTGTTTGCCCTCTCCGACGGCGTGGTGCAGTTTGAGAGCATCAAGCGTGCTCTTCGCAATCGCAAGCGCGTCAACGTTGTTGCGGCCGTCTAACGCCTCGCACCACCCCCCTTTGGCAGCCTTTGCCCAGGTGACCTGCGGCTTCCTGGTGCTCGACAAACCCGCTGGCCCCAGTTCCCACGCTTGCGTGGCAAAGGTGCGTCGCACCTACGGGCTGAAACGGGTGGGTCATGGGGGCACCCTCGACCCTGCCGTCACCGGTGTGCTCCCGATCGCCCTGGGACCGGCGACGAGACTGCTGCCCTATCTGCCCGGTGAGAAGGCTTACCGGGCAGTTGTCCAGATGGGAGTGCGCACCAACACCGATGATTTGCAGGGCGAGGTGCTCCATCAGCAGCCCTGGCCGAAGCATCTGCTTCGCCAAGAGCTGGAGGCGGCTTTGGCCCCCTTCTGTGGCGCGATCGAGCAGCGGCCCCCGGCTTTTTCTGCTGTCCACGTGCAGGGCCAACGGGCCTACAGCCTGGCGCGCGCTGGCCAAGCGCTGGAGCTTCCGCCCCGCCCGGTCACCCTGCATCGTCTGGAGCTGTTGGCCTGGGATCCCGAACAGGGAACCCTGGATCTGGAGATTCACTGCTCGGCTGGCACCTACATCCGTTCCCTGGCGAGGGATTTAGGGGAAACCCTTGGTTGTGGTGGAACTTTGGCTTCTCTGCGACGCACCGCAGCCCTTGGTTTTCAGCTCAGCCAAAGCGTTCCCTTTGAGGCGCTCAACGACCGCCCCCCCCCCCTTCTTGATCCCCTCGTGGTGCTCGCCCATTTGCCACGGCATTTCCTCTCCCGTGAGGATCTGGCCGGCTGGCAGTGCGGCCAGGCCCAGCCGACCGATCAGGAGTGGCCGAGTGGTGAGGCCGTGGTGGTGATCGACCCGAATGGCAAGCTGGCAGGCATCGCCAGGATGGAGGCCACGGGGAGGCTGCAGCCCAAGCTGGTCTTCCCCGTCGACTCCTGACATCCCCTCTCTTCCCCTCTGTCTTCCGGATTCACCCCCGCCATGGCAGGCCATAGCAAATGGGCCCAGATCAAGCGCACCAAAGCTGTTGTTGACGCCAAACGGGGTGCTGTGTTCACGCGCCTTGGTCGGGAAATCACCGTGGCAGCCAGGGCTGGTGCCGATCCGGCGGGCAATTTTCAGCTGCGCACCGCCATTGAGAAAGCCAAAGCCGCAGGGGTGCCCAACAGCAACATTGAACGGGCCATCGCCAAGGGCAGCGGCCAGGCTGGTGGCGCCGGAGACCACTTCGAGGTGGTGCGCTACGAGGGCTACGGGCCGGCAGGGGTGGCCGTTTTGGTGGAAGCCCTCACCGACAACCGCAACCGCACCGCCGCTGATCTGCGCCTGGTGTTCAACAAAGCTGGCGGCAACCTCGGAGAGAGCGGCTGCGTGGCTTATCTCTTCGATCAGCGCTCGCTGCTGCGCATCCATCAGCCCGCTCTGCAGGAGGACGCCCTCTTGGAGGGGCTGTTGGCCCTGGAGGAGGAAGGCGGCCCTGTCGCTCTGAGCTACACCCTGGATTCAGAGGGCGCTGATGTGATCGGGCGTTTCGAGGATCTCGAAGCCCTGCAGGGCGGGCTGCAGAGCCAGGGCTGGCCCCTGAGCAGTTGGGATCACCGCTGGATTGCCAACACCGCCTGCCGGGTCGACGATCCAGAGGTGCTCAGGGCTGTGTTGCGCATGCTCGATGCCTTTGAGGAGCTCGATGACGTGCGCAGTGTCACCTCCAATTTGGAGGCCGATGAAGGGGTGTTGGAAGCGCTGATGGCTTGAGCTGGCCCCTGTTGGATCAGCCGCTCAGCGCTGCCGGATCCGCAAGGAGGCAAACCGAAGGGTGCTGGTGGAGCCAGCTGGCGGGGAGATCCGCCGAGGGGGGCTCCTCGAGCAGTCGGCGAAGCACGGCGGCCTTCGCCGCGCCGGTCACCACCAAAAGAATGCGCTCGGCTTCCAGAATCTCCGCCAAACCAAGGGTGATCGCCCTGGATGGCACCCCTTCCGGATCGCCTCCGAAGGCGCTGGCATTGGCCCGTCGGGTGCTCGCGCTGAGTCGGACGCAACGCGCCGTGGTGTCGGCTGCGCAGGGCGGTTCATTGAAGCCCACATGGCCGTTCAGCCCCAAGCCAAGCAGTTGCAGGCCCACCCCCCCCGCCTGGTGCAGCGCTTCTCGGTAGCGGACGGCCTCGGCTGCAGGATCGTCGGCCAGCCCGTTGGGCAGGTGCAGTTGGTGGGGAGCGATGGCCAGCGGTTGGCCAATGCTCAGGCGCATTTCGGTGGCAAAGGATCCAGCCTGCTCAGGACCCAGCCCTACATATTCATCCAGATTGAAGCTGCACCAGTGGCGTCGCAGCGTCTCCTGCTCCTTGACGGAGCGCTCCTGCACGTGGGCGGCCAAGGCCGCGTAGATCGGAGCCATGGTGCGCCCGGTCGCCAGCCCCAACGGACGGCGTGGTCGCTCCAGGCATGCCGCCAGGAGGAGTTCGGCGGCGTGGTGGGCCACGGCCTGCGCCGAGGGCAGGCCCAACAGCTGAAGGCTTCCGCCCAGCTGCTTGCCGAGCTCAGTAGGAGGAGCGCAGGATGGCTCCCCTGTAGTAATGGCGGAGGATCTCCTCATGGCTCTTCCCGCGCAGGGCAAGGGCGTAGGCCCCCCACTGGCTCAGTCCTACACCATGGCCGTATCCCCGACCTTTCACCGTGAGGCGATAGGAGGGGGCCGGCTGGCCGGCCGCCAGGGGAGAGGGGGCTGCCAAGGCTGCCTCCATCCCATCGGGGGGGGCGGTGCTTGGCTGGTCGCCCGCTGCCTCGAAGACAAAGCTCACCATGGTGCTGCGAAGGCCCAACCGTTCGCGCAACTCCGCGCCACTGAGCACCAGTTCCCCCCCCGGGCCGATCACCCTGGCCCGCCGAATGCGTCCGGTTTTGGAGGTTTGCAGGGGCTCGATGGCGTTGGCCCCCCCGATCTCTCCAAAGGCCTGACGCAGCTCTTCGGGAGCAAAGGCTTTCTGCCAATGACTCACGGGGCTGCTCGCGTCAAAGTCAGGCACGCTCACCAGGTAGGGCAGTTGGCGGCTCCAGAGCTCGCCACTGTTTTCCGTCATCCCGCCGCTGCTGCTGTGAAACACGGCGTTGATCAGTTGTTGGCCATGCAGGAGGACCTGGCCGCGGGTGCTCACCACCGCCTGGCGAACCGGGCTCGATTCCGCTTCCACGCCCTTGTAGACCTGGCTGGTCACGGTGGCTTTGAGATCGAACGGGGCCTTGGGCCGCAGTTGTTGCAGGGCATAGGTGCGGGAGGCCACAGCCTGGGCCCTCAACGCCGACAGGGGCCAGGAGCTGGGCATTTCACTTCCCACCACGCCCATGAGATAGCTCTCCAAGGGCAAGCGGTTGATCGCCTGGAACCCCGCTCCCTCCGGCCGAAGCAGGAGCGAACCACGGTAGCGGCGTTGCTTGAGCACCAACACGTCCTGGGGATGGATGGGCTCCAGCCGCAACTCTTGCAGCGGCAACGGGCGTGGCAACGCTGATCCCTGGTTCTCCGGCGGGGCCTCGCCAACAGCCGTCGGTGGGTTGCTGGTCAGCAAGGGGATCGGCACGGCCGCCTGCGGCTCGCCGCCCTTGATGAGCGGTTGCAGGCTGAGGGAGCTGCCCAGACGGCGAACCTGCACCTGGCTGCCTGGATCCAGCTTGAGGAGCAGTCGCCCCGTTTGATCGCGCAATTGGAGGCCCTGCTTGCCGGCGGCTCCGACGGTGATCAGTGGAGCTTCCAGCAGGAGCACCCGGATGGAACGGCCATGCGGGTCAACAGCCCCCACGCCCATGCGGGCCCCACCGGCGAGGG
This sequence comes from Cyanobium sp., assembly GCA_046081785.1. Taxonomy (GTDB): domain Bacteria; phylum Cyanobacteriota; class Cyanobacteriia; order PCC-6307; family Cyanobiaceae; genus Cyanobium. The sequence goes on along the minus strand of JBJTWN010000061.1, from coordinate 12,420 downwards.
GCACCGCCGCAGCGGAGGCGGCCGCCAGGAGCAGCAGGGGGAGAAAGGGGGAACGGGTCACGCACGACGGGGCGGATCGACAGGACCTCGCGCTGGTGGGCGAGATCATGGGCCATTGTTGCGGGGACGTCCTCGCTTGGCCAGGGGACGTGTCAGCATTTTCGCGGCGGAGGCACGTGCGTGCAGGTCACCTTTCTTGGCACCAGCTCTGGGGTGCCCACCCGTTCCCGCAATGTTTCCGCTGTGGCCCTGCGCCTCCCCCAGCGGGCGGAGCTTTGGTTGTTTGATTGTGGCGAGGGCACGCAGCACCAGTTTCTGCGCAGCCCGCTGCGCGTGTCCCAGCTGCGGCGCATTTTCATCACCCACATGCATGGGGACCATGTGTTCGGCCTGCCCGGCTTGCTGGCCAGCCTCGGCCTCTCCGGCCATTGCGATGGGGTGGATCTCTATGGCCCCGACCCCCTGAAGGACTACCTGGACGGGGTGCTGCGCACCTCATCCACCCGTCTGAGCTATCCGATTCGGGTGCATCCGGTGCGAGAGGCGGCCAAAAGCGGTGCCCCCCTTTTGGACGACGGTGATCTCACCGTGCGCGTCGCGCCGCTCACCCATCGGGTGCCCGCCTTCGCCTATCGGGTGGAGCAGAGGCCCAGACCGGGACGGTTTGATGTGGAGCAGGCCAGGGCCCTGGCGATCCCTCCCGGGCCCATCTATGCCGATCTGAAGGCCGGGCGGACCGTCACCCTCGAAGATGGGCGCGTTGTGGAGGGCTCCGCCCTCTGTGGCCCTCCTCAGCCAGGCGTCAGCCTGGTGTATTGCACCGACACCCTGTTCAGCGAGGCGGCCGTGACGTTGGCCAAGGGGGCTGATTTGCTCATTCATGAGGCCACCTTTGCCCATGGTGAGGCCGAGTTGGCCTTCCAGCGCCAACACTCCACCAGCACCATGGCCGCCCAAACGGCCCTGGCCGCCGGGGTGAGGCAGCTGGCCCTCACCCATCTGAGCCCCCGCTACGTGGCTGGCAATGCCGTGACAGCGGAGGATTTGCTGCAGGAGGCGCAGGCGATTTTTCCCGCCACGCTCCTGGCCAAGGACTTTCTCACCGTGACGCTCCCTGCAACAGTTCGCGTCGGCCCTGCCACCCCACCCACCCCCCCGTGATACAAGGGCTCAGTGCGGCCCGTCCGCCCGTTCTTCGGCTTCTTCCATGGCCCCCACCCTTCGCTCAGCCGTCCGCGCCATTGCCAGATCTCTCCTGGTTGTTCCCCTGGCGATGGCGCTGCTCGTCTGTTTCGCTGGCCCTGCCACCGCGGCGCGGTGGGATGCGGCAACCCTCACGGTGCCCGCTGGCCCGGATGGTGCGACTGTCACCTTCAGCGAAAACGAGATCAAAACCGGCCGCAAGCTGTTCAACACCAGCTGCGGCACCTGCCACGCCGGTGGCATCACCAAAACCAATCAGAACGTTGGTCTCGATCCTGAAACCCTCGCCTTGGCTACTCCGCCAAGGGATTCGGTGGCGGCGCTGGTTGATTTCCTCAAAGACCCCATGTCTTACGACGGTGAATACAGCATCTCCGATGTGCATCCCAGCCTGAAAAGCAGCGACATCTTTGTGAAGATGAGAGATCTGGATGAGAACGACCTGCGGCTCATGGCTGGTTACATCCTGGTTGCTCCCAAGGTGCAAGGGCAGCAGTGGGGCGGCGGCAAGATCTACTTCTAAAGGGCCAATCAGGATCCAAATCAAGTCTCTGGCTGCTGTGTCTCCCCCAGATGTTGCGCCCCCCACAGGGGGGCGTTTTTTTCTGCGGGCAGGGGGGGGTGTTGGTTGCTGGCCGCCAGGGAGGCGGGCAACTTGCTGTACCACCACTCCTGCAGCTCGGCGCTGAGGCGCTGGGGAAACAGGGTGATCACGGTGACGGTGGGGCGTGAGCCCGGTTGGAGGAGCTCAACGGCGTAGGAAGGGCAACGCCGCGCCGCCAGATCAGGCACAAAGCGACGACCGATGCGCCGCCAGCTGGGCTCTTTGCTGCGCCAGGCGATTCTGCAGCAGGGCCAGGGCAGCTCTTCGCGATCGAAGAGGCGACAACAGGGCCCGAGCACTCTGTAGCTGTATTGCCCACCTGGGCTGGTGTGCAAAGTGCCGTGGGGGAGCACCGTGTGAGCCAGCTGCACCGAACCTCCCAAACAAAAAAAGCCACCTCTTAGGGTGGCTCAGTCAAAGCGCTTTGGCGAGGGCTCAGTAGAGCTCTTCCTCAGCATGAGTTTTGATGGTGCAGTCGGATTTGGCGTAGGCCACGCAGGTCAGCACAAAACCGGCTTCGATCTGGTCATCATCCAAGAAGCTCTGGTCAGACTGGTCGACAGTGCCAGCGGTGAGTTTGCCGGCGCAGGTGGAGCAGGCGCCAGCGCGGCAGGAATATGGGAGGTCAATGCCCTGCTCTTCAGCCGCGTCGAGGATGTACTGGTCATCGGGGACCTCGATGGTTTTGTTGAGGCCCTCAGATTCGTTGATCAGGGTGACCTTGTAGGAAGCCATGGAAAAGTGGATTGAGCTGACAGTCGCCAGCAAGCTGGGACCGTTGGGCTCGCTAGTCATACATCCGCCAGTGCCGTTCCTGGGCAGTTCCGGGCTGGACTCGGGAAAGCCCCAATCAGTGTTTGGCTACTGATCAGTGTGCCTTATGTCACGACGGTTCAGCCCGCTTTCCTGATATGGCATTGGCTGAGCTGGTTTTGCTTAGAGGCAAAGCTTCAAAGATCATCTTCGACGTGCGTTTGGATCGTGCAATCCGAAGTTGCGTAGGCCACGCAGGTGAGCACGAACCCCGCTGCGATCTGGTCATCGTCCAGAAAGCTCTGGTCCGATTGGTCCACACTGCCTGAGATGATCCTCCCGGTGCAGGTGGAGCAAGCCCCAGCTCGGCAGGAGTAGGGCAGGTCGATGCCCTGCTCTTCAGCCGCATCGAGGATGTACTCGTCATCGGGCACCTCGATGGTTGTATGTAGGCCTTTGTCCGTGTTCGAGAGGGTGACCTTGTAGGAAGCCATGCAATGAAACCGGTGGGATTCACTCCAGCAAGCTGGAGTGACAACACATTGATGTACCACCCTCGGGGCAATCGCGCTGTGGGCTCAGGTTGGCGCCTTTTGCGCCCGCATCTTCAGCAAGCCCCAGGGAGCCTCCACAGCCGCCAGGCTCGCGTGCCATCCCGTTGCCTGGAGAGATCCGATCAAGCCATCCGCTTGGCTCACCAGCAAGCCACTGAGCAGGCCTTCGCCACCGGGAGTGAGCAGCTGGTTGAAGTCGCCGGCAAGGTCGGCAATCACCGGCGCCAGGATGTTGCAAAGCAAGACATCGGCACCCACCCCCTGCAGAAGGTCCTGCAAGACATGGGTGGATCCAACGGCGGCATCGATCGATGCGATGCCATTGAGGGCGGCGTTGGCCTGGGTGGCGCGAATCGCCAAAGGGTCGGTGTCCACGGCAAACACCGCTGCGGCTCCAAGGGCATGGGCAGCCAGGGCGAGCAGACCGCTGCCGCAGCCCAGATCAGCCACCCGCAAGCCCTCCAGGGGCTGTGTGGCTGGAGCTTCCCCGCGCTGCACCCGAGCCAGGCCAAGGGCCTCCAGACCCTCCAGGCAAAGCCGGGTGGTGGGGTGGGAGCCCGTGCCGAAGGCTGAGCCGGGGTCTAAGCGGATCACCCGTCGGCCTTGCGCTTCCGGAGGCTCGTCCAGCCAGGCGGGCAAGACAAGGAGTGTTTGGCCGATGGGATCGGGGGCCCAATGCTGCTTCCAGCTCGAACTCCAATCCTCATCATCCACCCGTTCCCAGACGATCCGGGGCAGTTGCAAGGCGAAGGGGTCGGCAAGCGGTTGCAGGGCGGTTTCGAGGGCTTGCCGGTTGGCTTCCGGCCAATCGGATTCCGGCAACCAAGCCACGAGCTCTCGCTCCCTGGGGCTGGCGGGGTGATGCTGCACCGCCAGACGCTGCACGCCCAACTGAGGCAGCCGCCAGAGCAGGGATTCCTCCAGCTCCCCCGGCAAGGGCAAGGACAGCTTCCACCATCCCCGCAAGGTTGCGCTAGCCGCTTGGGAAGCCATCAGAGGCTGACCGGATGGGCCTCCTGAATGCCATTGATGGTGTGGATGGTGGCCAGGAGGCTGGGGGGAATCGGATCATCGAGGCTCAACACCATCACCGCATCCCCCCGCACGATGCGGCGGCCCACTTGCATGGAGGCGATGTTCACGTTGTGTTCCCCGAGCACCGACCCCAGTTGGCCGATGATGCCAGGCATGTCGCGGTGGCGCGTGAAGAGCATGTGATGGCTTGGGGCCACATTCACCGGGAAGTCGTCGATGCTGATGATGCGTTGGTCGCCTTCGTTGAACACCGCCCCGGTGACGCTGTGAACCCCTTTGCTGCTCCGTGAACGCAACATCAGGGAGCCGCCAGCAAAGTCGCGACTGCCATCGTCCTTCACCTCGAGCACCTTGATGCCTCGCTCCCTGGCTTCCAGGCCCGCATTCACGAAGTTGATGCTGTCGCCCAGGGCGGTGGAGAGAATCCCCTTCAGGGCCGCCACCACGATCGGTTGGCTTTGCAAGCTGGCAAAGTCGCCCTGCAATCGCACCTCCAGCTCACTGAGCTGACCCCCACCCATTTGGCTGAGCAGCTGGCCGAGGGTTTCGGCCAACAGCAGGTGTGGCTTGAGTTGATTGAGCAGCTCTGGCGTCAGCCCGGGGATGTTCACTGCGCTGCGGGCAGGCAGGCCCAGGAGCACGTCGCGGATTTGCTCGGCCACATCAATCGCCACATTTTCCTGGGCTTCCGCGGTTGAGGCGCCCAGGTGGGGGGTCAAAATCAGGTGGTTGGGCACGCTGCGCAGGGGAGAGTCTTTGGCCAGGGGTTCGCTGGCAAAGACGTCGAGGGCGGCGCCGCCGATCACCCCCTGGTTCAAGGCCTCCGCCAGGGCGGCCTCATCCACAATTCCGCCGCGGGCACAGTTCACCAACCGCGCCGTGGGTTTCATCGTGCGCAGCAGGTCGGCGTTCACCAGGTTTTCGGTGTCCGCGGTGCGCGGCAGATGGAGGCTGATGTAATCGGCTTCCGCAAACAACTGGGCCATCGGCAACAGCCGCACCTGCATCTGTTGCGCCCGCTCCGGCGAGATGAAGGGGTCGTAGGCGGCCACGTCCATTCCCATGGCCCTCGCCACGCGGGCCACGTGGGAGCCGATCTTGCCGAGACCCACGACCCCGAGCACTTTCTTGTAGAGCTCGTTGCCCACATAGCTCTTGCGGTCCCAGCCGCCGGCCATCATGCTCGCGTGGGCCTGGGGCACATGGCGCGACAGGGCAAGCATCAACGCGAGGGCGTGCTCCGCCGCGGCGATGGTGTTGCCTTCCGGGGAATTCACCACCAGCACTCCCCGGCGGGTGGCGGCTGGCACATCCACATTGTCCACCCCCACCCCGGCGCGACCGATGATCCGCAAGCGGTTGGCCGCTTCGATCACCTCAGCGGTCACCTGGGTTCCCGAGCGGATCATCAGGGCGTCGTAGTCCTCGATGCAGCGCTTCAGCTGCTCCGGGCTCAGCCCGGTGCGCACATCCACCTGTGCCACTTGGGAAAGAATGTTGATCCCGATTTGATCGATGGGATCGGAAACCAAAACCTTTGTCATGTCCGGCGTGAGGGGACGCAGAGCGGGATGGGCGGGGGGAGCACCGCGAACCGCGGCCGGAGGTGCAGTGTAGACAGCAGCGGTGATGCCTTCCGGAGGGAGCCCATGGGGATGACGGTGGTGGTGGTGCTGGAAAGCCGCAAGCGGCTGCGGGAGTTGCGCGATCAGCTCGCCGCCTTGCAGCCGCCTTTGGCGAGCCTGGTGGCCGTGGGTTCGGGCGAAACAGCTCTGGAGCAGGTGGAGGCCCTCAATCCCGCCGTCGCCCGCCGCCGCCAGAGGGGAATGGCCCTTTGGCTGCTTCCTTTTGGCTTTCTGGCTGGCCTCACCTTCACCCAGATCACGGATTTGCAAACGTTTTCTGCCCTTGGACCCTGGGGGGAACCCCTGCTGGGTGGCCTGCTCGGGATGGGCTCCGGATGGTTGGGCAGTTTTGTGGCGGCGGCCAGCGTCAGCTCCGAGGTGGATGACCGACTGCGAACCTTGCGCAATCGGTTGGACGAGGGCAGCTGGCTGTTGCTTCTGGAGCCGGCGGGGGGTGCGGAGGTGCCCTGGGCGCTGTTGCAGCAGGCTCGCCCCAAGGCGGTGGTGCGTTTGGGAGAAACCTGAATGGACCCCTTTCAGCCCGGTCAGGAGGGCTCTGGCGGCCCGGATTCCGCCACGGCGGGTTCCCTGGAGAGCCAGGTGGAGCTGGTCTGCGCGGCCGCCGAGCGGGCCCTGCGCACCTGGCAGCCCTGCTGGACGCCCTTTTTGGACCCCCCGGCGCGGCTGGCGGCGGAGGCGCGCCTGCTGCAGCGCACCGATCTGCACCTCAGCAGCGAAGGCGGTTACGGCGGGGCGCTGAGGCGACGGCTGCTCCTGCAACGCCTGGAGAGCGTCTCCCCCGATGCGGCACCGTCGCCAGGGCTGATGGGCCTGGAATTGAGCGGCAATTTCTTGTTTGACCCCGCCACCCCCGCTGAGATGCGGGAGGGGCTCCATCAGGCCGGGGCCTCCGCCGGAGAGGTGGGGGATCTTTGGCTGAGGGGTGATCGGGGAGCCCAGGGGGTGATCAGCGAGGAGCTGGCGGCATGGCTGGATGGCTGCCTGGGGCAGGTGAGGCGCGTGGAGGTGCGCTTTGCGGTGCGGCCCTTGGCGGAGCTCCAGTTCCCCCCCCAGCGGCTGCCCCGCGCCCTGCAGACCGTGGAGGCCTCCCTGCGGTTGGATGCGGTGGCCTCAGCCGGGTTTGGCCTCTCGCGCACGCGCATGGCCGACCTGATTCGCCAGGGGGCTCTGCTGGTGGACTGGCGGCCCGTGACCACCCCAAGCCACGTGTTGGAGCCAGGCCAACGGCTGCAACTTGAGGGTCGCGGAGAGCTGGAGATCACCAGTGCCGCCCCCACCCAGCGGGGGAGGTGGCGCATTGCCATGGTGCGGCGCTGATCCTCTGGGCCGGGACTGGCTGCTAAGGTCGTCTAGAAGTTGATGGGGCCATCCTCCGACGCCTCGACTGCCCCGGTGACGGGCGATTAGCTCAGAGGTAGAGCACTACCTTGACACGGTAGGAGTCACTGGTTCGATTCCAGTATCGCCCACTTTCTTTTTCAGGGTTGATGGAGACCATCCCTGTCCAGTCCGACCGATCCAACGCCGTGGTTGTTGGGTTGGGTCGCTCAGGCAAGGGCGCAGCGCGCCTGTTGCGGGCCTTGGGGCACTCCGTGCTCCTGCTTGAGAGTCGCTCAGGGGAAGCGGTGGAGCTCGAGGCCGCCCGCCTGCGCGGGGAAGAGATAGCCGTGCGGCTGGATGCGCCGCTGCGGACTGAAACGTTTGCCGCCCTGCCCCGGCCCGACACCGTGATCGTCAGCCCGGGCATCCGCTGGGACCATCCTGCCCTGGAGGCCCTTCGCCAGCAGGGGGTGCGGGTGCAGGGGGAGATCTCCCCCGCTTGGCAAGCCATGGCAGGGATCCCCTGGATCGGGATCACGGGCACCAATGGCAAAACCACCGTCACCCATCTGGTGCATCACCTGCTCAGCCAGAGCGGTCTCGATGCGCCGCTCTGCGGCAATGTGGGCTTCTCCGCTGCGGAATTGGCGCTGGACTGCCTCGCGAGCGGGCGCCGACCGGATTGGCTGGTGGTCGAGCTGAGCAGCTATCAGATTGAGGCGTCCCCGGAGGTGGCCCCGCGCATCGGGGTCTGGACCACCCTGACACCAGACCATCTGGAGCGCCACGGCACCCTGGATCGCTATCGGGCGATCAAGCGCAGCCTGTTGGAGGCTTCCGGCGTGCGCATCCTCAACGCGGATGATGCCGATCTGCGGGCCCATGCCGCCAGCTGGGATCAGGCCTTCTGGATCACCGCGGGCCCGCGCCACGGCCATGGAGAAACCCTGTCGCCCGCCCTTTGGGTGGAGGGGGGGATGGTGCAGGCTAAAGCGGGCCCCCTGCTGCAGGCCGATTGCCTGGCCATGCCGGGGGAGCACAACCGCCAAAATCTCCTGATGGCCGTGGCGGTGGGCCTGCAGGCGGGGCTCGGCCCCGAGGCCATGGAGACCGCCTTCCGCAGTTTTCCCGGGGTGCCCCACCGCCTGGAGCGCATCCGTGAGCAGGCGGGCATCACCTGGGTCAACGACAGCAAAGCCACCAATTACGACGCGGCCGAAGTTGCCCTCAAAGCCCTGCCTGGCCCCTTGGTGGTGCTCGCCGGGGGACAGGCGAAGGAGGGGGACGCCCGGGGCTGGCTGCGGGAGCTGCATCGTCAAGCCGCTGCTGTCGTGCTCTTTGGCGAGGCCAGGCAAGCCTTTGCAGGCCTGCTCGCAGGGGATGGATACGGGGGGGTCGTGGCCAGCTGCGACGCCCTCGCTGAGGCCGTCCGCACGGCGCAGGAGCTGGCCCCGCAGCTGGCGTGCCGTTGCGTGTTGCTCTCGCCGGCCTGTGCAAGCTTCGATCAATACAGCAACTTTGAGGCCAGGGGCGATCATTTCCGCGAGCTGGTTGAGGCGTTGCCATGAGCGTTGATCCTTCCCCATGGCCAGCCCATTGGCTGATGAAAAGCGAGCCAGAGGCCTACAGCATCGCTGATTTGCAGAGAGAGGGGAGCACCCTTTGGGATGGGATTCGCAACTATCAGGCGCGCAACTTCATGCGGGCGATGCAGGTGGGTGACCGTGCTTTTTTCTATCATTCCAACACCTCTCCCCCCGGCATCGTTGGGTTGATGGAGGTGTGCGAAACGGGCCTGCTCGATCCAAGCCAGTTCGACCCCGATTCCAACTACTACGACCCGCGCTCCAAGCCGGAGGCCCCCCGTTGGGATTGCGTGCGGCTGCGCCACCTGCGCACGTTTTCCACTCTTCTCTCCCTGGACGCATTGCGCCAATCCTTTGCTGAAGAGGAGCTGGCCGTCGTGCGCAGGGGGAACCGACTCTCGATCCTGCCTGTGCCGCAAGCCAGCGCCTTGCGGATTTACGAGCTCCTCGGCAGCCAGCCCTAGCCCCCAGCGAGGCCTCAAGCCGCCTGCTGCGAGCGTGGCATCGGATGGTGGGGACGGACGACGGCGCTGGGGCTTTCATCGAAGCGCCTGTGCCCCGGGAAGAGGTTGGCCAGATAGCAGCGGGTCACGGCCCGATCCTGGTTGCCGTGCTGTACCAGAAAGCCTGCCAACGCCGCCTGTACCAGGCGGTATTGATCCCAATGGGGATGGTGATCAATGAAGGAGCGCATGGCCACCAAAAGGGACTCAGGCACCTCGGCCCGGAGGCTCACGGTGCCCTCTTCTGGCATGCCTTGGTTTCGAAGCGGTGTCACCATCAACCGTTGTTTCCGAACTGCCCCTCACTTCTCCACAGCTCAGCCGCCGCGTCAAATCCCGGCGTGCCCCTGCCTTGGCCGCATGTCTTAACGAAAGACAGCTGATGGGAACTGCCCCTTGCCCGGCCGCGCCGTCGCGAGAGCGCCTGGGAGAGGCTGGGGAGACCCGTCGTCAAGGCTGGTCTGCCCGATTGGCCGCGTTTTCCACACGGCGCCTCAGATCGCCGTTGCAACCGGGGCAGGGCCTGGGGAAAAAACAGGAAAACTTCAGATTTGCTGGGGGAAGGGTGGGGAGAGGGCCAATGATGATTTTCCCTGATCAATCCCCTTGCGGCGACGGGTCTAATGGGTCGGCGAGGCCCAGCTCTCCCGGCTGGTTCCAGGCCAATGCGGCAAAGGCCCGGGCGAAATGCTCCGCCGCTCCGCAAACCCAAGCGCCTTCCAGCCCGCGCAAGCCAGGGGCCGGTTGCAAAACAAAGCGCAGGGCCCAGCTCTGCCGATCCCCGTCCAGACCCACCCACAGATTCCCTGGCTCCCGTGGATGGTGTGGGTCGAGGTTGCCCGTGAATTCCAAGCTGATGGTTTCCTCCTCCATCAGCGTGTCGGCCAGGTCGCGGTGTTGCCGCTGCACCAGTTGCAGGGCTCTCTGCAGAGCGGCGGCCTCAGCAGCGGTGAGTTCGCTGGCCCAGCCATCGCCGCCGATCAACACAGGAAAGGGCTCCCGCTGGGGATCCCAGGCGAGGCGCCAGCCCTGACCTTCGCGCTCGATCACCCGCTTGGTTCAACCAGGCAGCAGGTCTGGCTGGTCCTGTTCGTCGCTGAGTTCAACGATGGCCCTCTGCACGGGTTTCACCATCGATTCATCCAACAGGCCGTCGAAATCGTCGAAGCGGCGCTGCTTGGCCCGATAGGCGATGCGCACGGTGGTGAGATAGCGGTTGCTGGAGTGGCGAATCAAACTTTCGGCGCGTTGCGCCAGCTCTTTCGGGTTGAGATCGGCACCGCTCTGCATCAAAGGCCTACGCATTTCCCTCACACTAAATCAGCTCCATCCAGCCCATGGCGGGAACCCTTGCGATCGATCTCGGCAGCACCACCACCGTGGTGGCTTGGCAGGAGGAGACGGGCGAGCCAAGGCTGTTGCCGCTTCCTCCTTACAGCCTGGCCGAGCCTTGTGTGGTGCCAAGCCTGTTGTGGCTCAGCCAGCCTGGCCAGTCCCATCCCTTGATCGGGCGTCAAGTGTTGGAGGCTGGCCTGGCGGAGGCCTCAGGCGCTGGCCTGTGTCGCGATTTCAAGCGCTGGATCGGTGCCCACGACGCCCCATCGGCCACGGGTCAAGGCGTTGGGCCCTGGAGCGCCTGGTTGAGCCCGGAGCAGGCGGGTGCCCTTCTCCTGCGCAGGATCTGGGAGGCGCTTCCGGCCGATCTGGAGCCCCATCGCTTGATTCTCACCGCCCCGATTGACAGCTACGGGGGTTACCGGCGCTGGTTGCAGGAGGTGATGCAGACGCTGGCCGTGCCCGAAATCGCCTTGGTGGATGAGCCCACCGCCGCGGCCATCGGCAGTGGCCTCTCGCCGGGGTGCCGGGTGCTCGTGGTCGACTTTGGCGGTGGCACCTTGGATGTTTCCCTCGTGGCGCTGGAGGGGGGTGAGGGCAAGGCGGCCCCCATGGCGCAACTGCTGCGTTTTGCCGGCCGAGATCTTCAGCAGAGCGGCCAGACGTTGCGCACGGCCAAGGTGGTGGGCAAGGCCGGAGTGCCCATCGGCGGCCGGGATCTCGACCGTTGGATTGCGACGGCCCTCTGCCCCACAGAGCCTTTGACGGCGGAGTTGCTGGGCGCCGCTGAAGCCCTCAAATGTCACTTGAGCAGCCACCAGGAGGCTCTGCAGATCGTCACCCCCCAGACGGGCCCCCCTCTCGAACTGCGGTTGACTCGCCCCGAGCTGGAGCAGCTCCTGGATCGGCAGGGTCTGCGCGATGTGTTGGAGGGCGTGCTGGAGGCCATGGGGGCGGCGGCCCGGCGCGAGGGCTTCGATCTCTCACGCCTGGATGCGGTTTTGCTCGTGGGAGGCAGCAGTCGGCTGCCCTGGCTGCGCCAGCTGCTTCGCCAGCAGCTGCCCTCGGTGCCCCTGCGGGATGAACGGCCCGTGGAGGCGGTCGCGATGGGGGCGCTGGCCCTCACCCCGGGGGTGCGGATCAAGGATGTGCTCAGCCGGGGGGTGTGCCTGCGGTTTTGGGATCGACGCAGCCGTTGCCATCTCTGGCATCCGCTGTTTCTGGCCGGTCAGCTCTGGCCCTCGCCCCAGCCCCTGGAGTTGGTGTTGGCCTGCAGCGATTCCGGGCAGCCGGCCCTGGAGCTCGTGCTGGGGGAACTCCTGCCAGGGGAGCGCGGTGAGGTGGTGTTTGAGGGAGGCTTGCCGGTGATTCGTTCCCGCCAGGCAGGAGCCGCCCCCGTGCGCCCCTGGCCTGAAGCGCCGATCGTGCTGCCCCTTCCCCCGCCCGTGGTGGCTGGCGTCGACCGCGTGCGTCTGCGCTTTTCCATCAATGAGCGCGCCGAGCTGGAACTGGAAGGAGAGGATTTGCGGGGGATCCAGCCTTTGCCCCGGCTGGTGCTGGGAACGGTGCGATGAGGAACCGCTTCTGCTTGAGTGCTTGCGCCAGTGTTGATCGAAACCTTGTCGAGTGAGTTGTCGCGAATTCACCGCTGGGTGGGACTGCCCTTGTTGGCATTCACCCTTGGCATGGCGGTGTTGTGGGCATGGAAACAACAATTAACCCGCCAGTTGCGAGCGGCCTCAGCCGATCAGCAGCTGGAGATCTGCCTTCAACTGGAGCGTCGCCTGCAAACGCTGGAGTGGGTGCCCAGCCCACCGGCACCTGAGGACCCGGGCCGCTGCCGACGGGAAGCTGCTCAACGCCTCTGGGCGGCCCGCCAGC
>JBJTWN010000060.1:0-5538 GCA_046081785.1 Cyanobium sp. | reverse complement strand
CGCTGCCCTGGTGGCGGCTGGGGTTCGACGGCAACGCCCTGCTGGAAGCCGTCGTTGGCAGTGATGTCGGCTTGGTCGCGCCCTTCTCCTCCTATGACCACGTCTCCCTCCCCCACCGCTAGCTCCCACTCCAGCTGCAATGGGGCGTTTGGCTCATCACTGTCTCCCTGTCTCCCTTCCGCTCCTTGTTGCGGATGCTCAACTGGCGGCGCGATCCCGCCAGAGAGCTGCGGCTGAAACAGCTCGAGAAAGAGCTCGCGTTGCTCGACTGGATGCACTCCGAGCTCGACTTGATCGAAGCCGACTTGCCTTCCAGCTCGACCCCTCCGCCAACAATCGCCGCAGGCTCCAACGGCTGTTGAACCTGCTCAACAGCGCGGAAATTGCCGATCTCTTTCGCGGTTGAGCTCATGCCATCGCCTCCAGCAGCTGCCGCAGCGCGTGCCGCCAGTGCTGCACAGGCTCCTGCACTTCAGCCGTAATCAACCGCCAGCAGGCGGCCGCCCGTGTCTGCCAGGGCCTCGGCAACGGCCCGCGGCGCCCCAACGTTCACAGCCAGGGCCAGCTCTGGTTCGCTCTCGGCTCTGTCAACGGCGGTGTAGGCACCGCCATTGAGCACCCAGTGGGACCGGTGCTCAAGCACCGCCGCGCGGTAGCCGGCGGCATCGGCCAGATCCAGGGGCAGCAGGACCCTATCAGCGCCACGGCCATCACCACCACCCCCATCACCGCTGCGGCTGGCTTCAGAGAGTTGCCACCGCAGCAAGGGCCCTCACCCAGGCAGCCCGGCCGGCCGTGCGCACCAGCGCCCTCAGGACACCCCAAACCGCACGTGAGGCCCCCTCAGAACACAGGCCTCGTCTGGACACCCGCTTAGATTGCCAACAGCGGCCCGCAAGCTTCGCCCACGGGATGAATGAACACCGCCACGCAGCATTGCAGCCCGATCTTCAGCCGCACAGCGCACACACGAGCGCCCACGCTTCTGCCCCAGACCCTTCACCCTGCGCCGTCATTCTGGCCATTCCCGCCAGGCTGGAATCGAGCCGCCTCCCCGGCAAGCTGATCGCCGACATCCACGGCAAACCGATGCTGCGGCATGTGCTCGATCGCTGCGCTCAGGCTCAATCAGCCACCGCTATCCGCCTCTGCACCGACAGCCCAGCCCTGGCCGAACAGGCCCAGCAGTGGGGATTCACCGCCGTGATGACCAGTCCCCACTGCTCCTCCGGCAGCGACCGCCTCGCCTCGGTGGTCAGAGAGCTGATCGCCGCCGGCGGCAGGCCGGCGGCGCACACGCTGATCCTCAATGTGCAGGGCGACCAACCCTGCCTGGATCCCGCCTTGATCGATGCCATCGCCGCGGCATTCACAGCCCGTACACCCAGGCCCGATGTGCTCACGCCCGTCTATCCACTCCCCGCCGACAAACTCCACAACCCAAACGTGGTGAAGGTGCTGCGCGCGGCCGATGGGCGGGCTCTCTGTTTCTCCCGCTCCGCGCTGCCGCATGTGCGCGATGCCGATCCATCAACCTGGTGCGATCACACCACCTACTGGGGGCATGTGGGCATCTACGCCTATCGCGCCGATGTGCTGATGCGCTGGCTGCAGCTGCCGGAATCACCTCTTGAAAATCTCGAAAAACTCGAGCAGCTCCGCCTTCTCGAAGCCGGCATCCCCATCCATACCTTCGAGGTGAGCGGCGACATCCTCTCCGTGGACACCGCCGACCAGCTCGAACAGGCACGAGCGCTGCTGAGGGTCGATAATGGCCCCGCTGCCACTGGCTAAGCCTTGATGCATCCGCCTCGGGCCATCGGCACCGCCCTCAGTCGCTGCCTGCAGGAGGAGGCCCAGGCCATTGCCGCCGCAGCCGATCGCCTGAACCCCGAGCAGGTGGAGACAGCCCTGGCACTGCTGGCCAGCTGCAAGGCCAGGCGCGCGAAGCTGGTGGTGAGCGGTGTGGGCAAGAGCGGCATGGTGGCCCGCAAGATTGCCGCCACCTTTTCCTCCATCGGCCTCACATCGGTGTTTCTCAACCCTGTGGATGCCCTCCATGGCGACATGGGCGTCGTCGCCCCCGACGACCTGGTGATGCTGCTCTCGAACAGTGGTGAAACCGACGAGCTGCTCGCGATCCTTCCTCACCTCAAGCGTCGCGGCACCCCCCTGATCGCCCTGGTGGGCACGCTGCACTCCAGCCTCGCCAGACAATGCACGGTGGTTCTGGATGGATCGGTGGATCGGGAAGTGTGCCCACTCAACCTCGCTCCCACCGCCAGCACGGCGGTGGCCATGGCCATCGGCGATGCGCTGGCGGCGGTCTGGATGGAGCGGGCCGGGATCTCCGAGCTCGACTTTGCGATCAACCACCCCGGGGGCACCCTCGGGCGCCAGCTCACCCTCACCGTTGCCGACCTCATGATTCCGGTGGAGCATCTCACGCCCCTGCCACCGGATGCCCCCCTGCCCGCCGTGATCGCCAACCTCACGCTGGGCAGTCCCGAGCGGGGCAGCCTTGGCGCCGCCTGGGTTCATGCCGCGGGCGATGCCAACCGCTTCGGCGGCCTGATCACCGATGGCGATCTGCGCCGCAGCCTTCAGAACCTTGAATCCATCGGCTGGTCGCAACTCTGCGCTGGGGCCATCGCCACCGCCGATCCGATCACGGTGACACCGGAGGTGATGGCCGCCGCCGCCTTGGAGCTGATGGAACGCAATGGCAAACGCACCATTTCGGTACTGCCCGTGCTGGATCCGGCCAGCGCTGATCGCCTGCTCGGCATCCTGCGCCTCCATGATCTGGTGCGTGCTGGGTTGAGCCGCGCATGAACCACCCCTTGCGCCTGATCGCTGGCCCGTGCGTGATCGAAAGCCGTGAGAACGTGCTGGAAATCGCCGAACAGGTGAGCGGGATCTGCCGACAACTCGGCATCGCTTTCGTGTTTAAGGCCAGCTTCGACAAAGCCAACCGCAGCTCCGGCGGTTCCTTCCGCGGGCCGGGGGCAGAGGCCGGCCTGCAGATCCTGGCCGAGGTGCGGGAGCGCTTCGGGGTGCCGGTGCTCACCGACATCCACGAGAGCCACCAGGCCGCCGCCGCGGCTGAGGTGGTTGATGTGCTGCAAATTCCAGCCTTTCTCTGCCGCCAGACCGATCTGCTGCAGGCCGCCGCTCAGGCCGTGGCCGGCCGGACGACCTGTGTGAATGTCAAGAAGGGGCAGTTTCTCGCCCCCTGGGACATGGCCCAGGTGGTGCGCAAACTCGACGACTTCGGGCTTCCCGCCAGCAGCGGCCGGCTCTGGCTCACCGAACGCGGCTCCAGCTTCGGCTACAACACCCTTGTTGTGGACTACCGCAGCCTGCCCCAGCTGCAGGCCCTCGGCTGCCCCGTGATCTTCGATGCCACCCATGCGGTGCAGCAACCCGGCCAGCTGGGCGGCAGCTCCGGAGGGCAGCGCGAATTCGTTGCCCCCCTGGCCCGGGCGGCCATGGCCGTGGGCGTTGACGGCCTGTTCATGGAAGTGCACCCCGACCCCGATCACGCCCTCAGCGACGGGCCCAACATGGTGCCGCTCCACCGGCGTGAGCCCCTGCTGCGCCAGCTGCTCAGCATCCGCGCCGCCGTGACCGATGGCCTGGCCGTGAGCAGCCTGTGATCCCAGCGGCGTTCGTTTCCGCCGTGCAGCGCCGGCTGCTCGCCCCGCGGCTGCGGCGGATTCGCCTGGTGGTCTGCGATGTGGATGGCGTGCTCACCGATGGCGGCCTCCACTACGACGACAACGGCCAGGTGCTGAAGCGCTTTGATGTGCGCGACGGCCTGGCTGTGCGCATGCTGCAGCAGGCCGGCATCACGGTGGCCCTGATGAGCGGCGGGCGCGGCGGAGCCACCGTGCAACGGGCCCGCCACCTCGACATCGACCACTGCAGGGTGGAGGTGTCCAACAAGCTGGACGGGCTCCTTCAGCTGCGCCGCGACCTCGCCATGGATCGCGAGCAGACCGCTTTCCTCGGCGACGACCTCAACGACCTCAGCGTGCGACCCGCGGCCGGCCTGCTGATCGCCACGGCCGACGCTGCCGCCGGTCTGCAGCGCCAGGCCGACTGGATCCTGCGCCGCCGCGGCGGTGATGCCGTGCTGCGTGAATTCTGCGACGCCCTGCTGGCCAGCCAGGGCCTGCTGCGCCGATTTGAGCAGACTGGGATGCCCACCACCAACTGAATCAGTCCTCCGGCAGTCCACCGGTCCGGCCCTCAGCATCGATCCAGCAGCCGTTCAGACTTTCGACGAATCCCCCCGCTCCAGGTGGCGCAACCAGCGCCCGCGCTCCCACTTGCCCAGCCCATTGCGCTCCAGCTGCGGGCAGAGCAGCCAGCGCCGCGGCCGCTGGCTCGGTGGCAGCTGGCGGGCCAGCTCCTCCAGCCGCTGCAGAACAGCCGGCGGGGCATCCGCCGCAAGCCGCACCAACGCCGCCAGGCGCTCGCCCCAGAGCGGATCCGGCTCCGCCAGCAGCAACAACTCCCGCACGGGCAAGCCTGCCGCAGTGCTCAGCTCCAACAGCTGCTGAGCCACCTGCTCGGGGAACACCGTTTCGCCGCCGCTGCTGATCGCCCCATCCAGGCGGCCCAGCACCTGCAGCCCATCCGGCCCGAGGCTGGCGGCATCACCGCTGCTCCACCAGTCCTGCTGCAGCGGCAGAGGCGCCAACGCCCCGTCCACCAGGAAGCCTGCCGCCAGGCTGCTGGCGCGGATCTGCAGGGCGCCATCGCCGGCCCGCAGCCGCAGGGCTGCATGGGGCAAGGGGTGGCCGCAGCCGCCCTCCCCCGCCAGGAAGCGCTCGGGGGCTAATGCCGCCACCAGGGCGCCGGTTTCGGTGCTGCCATAACAGGGCGAGAGCCGCAGACCCGCCGCCCGGGCCAGCTCAGCCTGCTCGGTCGGCTGCCGTGCACCCCCTACCCAGATCAGGCTGAACTGCCGCAACCAGGCCACGCCATCGGGGTGATCCAGCAACCGCTGCAGCTGGGTGGGCACCAGGGAGATCAAGGCCTGGCGACCCGGCTCTGGCTGGGCCTCCGCCAGCAGCGTGGCGGGCTGACGCAACCAGGCCGGCGGCAGCCAGCGCAGCGGCGCTCCCCATGTGCTGGCACGCACCACCGGCATCAGGCCGCTGATGTGATGCAGCGGCAGGGCATTAAACAGCTCCAGGCGGCCGCTATCCACGCCGATCGTCTCCAGCCACTGGCCGGTGGACTCGGCCGCCCTTTGCAGATGGCTCAGGGGTTGCACGCACCAGCGCCGCCCTCCGCAGCTGCCGCCACTGCCCAGCACCACGGCGGGACCCAGCTCCAGCGGCCCCTTGGGCAGCTCCGCCTGCAGCAGGGCCCGCTCCTGCGCTGCCGCCACCGCCAGCACCGCACCCTGCGCCCAGCCCTCCAGCAGCTCCTCCGCCAGGGCCGCCTGCTCCCCCCCGGACAGCAGCAGCCGGACGCTGCCGCTCATGCCGCCGCCTCCCACACCCGAGCCGGATCGGCGGCAAA
>JBJTWN010000059.1:0-4433 GCA_046081785.1 Cyanobium sp. | reverse complement strand
TAAAATCGGGTGACAATGTTTGTTCCTTGACGAAACTGCGGAATGAGTCTGTCATCAATCCATGCTCCCACCCCACCAAGAATCGATATGAAGACTCCAACTGGGGTGCCTGGTGTCGCACACAGCACAACACTTTGACTTGGCTGAACAAGGCAAACAATTGAGTTAGCTTGACATGGCCAGCTGCATCTGCTTTTTGGTTGACGATGAGCCTTAGAGATTCAGTGCTGATGATCACAATGTCGCAGGAAGTTGATCGGATTTCCTCCGCCAATTGATCAACCAGGTTTTGGAAGTCTGGCAGGTGTCCCCAAACCTTGATCGGTTGTTCGGTCACGCCCCAGCCGATGGAGTGGTGGGCCCCACCGTAGAGGCCTGTCAATGGATAGAGAACGCCTTGGTTGATGAGGAGATCCCGTGAATCAAGGAGAGCTTGCTGAATCGTCGTGGATGCTGTTCTGTGCCAGCCGATGTGAAGGATTAGAGTTGTCACGGATTCGTAGCCTCTGATTCACCCATGAAATTGCACTTTGCAAGTGTAGATGATCTGATGTCTCAGAGCGCTTGCCATGGGCAGGTCAAGAAAACTCGCCAGGAGGTTTGCTTGGCTTCAAGTTGGACGAATGTGAAGAAGCGCTAGCATGATGCAGAGCCTGCGAGATCCTTTCTTTTTTGTTTCTGATGATCAGGAATCTGAAGCAGTTGTACCGATCCTTTCAAGGGTTTCCGCGTGTCTCTCATCTCAAGCAAGAGAATGACCGATGCAGCAAGGAAGAGAATCCTTTTCTTGCTCTGTTTGCGGATGGCCACCCCGTAGGTGCACCACGCAATGCGGTATTTGACTGGAGTGGCTCCACCATCAATGCTTCTTATATTGTTTTTATTACAGGTCGCTGCGGCAGTACCCTGTTGACTCATTTAATCAAAGCCACTCAATTGGCAGGAGATCCAAATGAGTATCTAAATATAAACTACATAAAAAAAGCCCGCTGGCGTGGATCCCTTTCTGCATACCTTGAAGAAATCGTTCGTACGACTTCAAGCAATGGCTTCTTCGGGTTCGAGATCGACTGGATACATCTGCGTTTTCTGGAGCCACTCCTTGATTTTGTGGTTGTCTTCCCTCCTGCGCACACAACATTCTTCTATATGACCAGACGCGATATTGTTGCTCAGGCATGGTCCTTTGCTAGCGCCAAAGCTACAGGAGTCTGGCAAAACTATGCAGATACAGCAGATCCCAATATCTCTCATTCAGCAACTACGACCATATCTGATCATCAGATATGGCATGAAATCCTACTGATTCTTGAGGCGGAGATGAGGTTTGAGCAATTCTTCAAACTCTATCGCATCAAGCCAACTCGGATCGACTACGAGATGCTCATGACGAGCAGGAGAGATGTGTTGGGATTGATGTTGCTCAAAATCGGGTGTGATCTTGACTCTATTGTTTCTCATACAGATCAAATCATCGATCAAACCCTTAAGATTCCGAGGGATCAGTTTGCTTCCATTCTCAATTTCAGATCTAAATATGCAAACCTGCTTTCAGCTGTTGAAAACGTGCGAGGGGCGGATTATGTTGCTATTCAAAGATGCCTTAAGAGTCAAGGACTAACCTGATCAGTCTACTTGATGATGACTCATCCAAGATGTCAAACACAGGATCGAACTCTTCAGATCCCCTTCGTCCTTTGGTCTGATTCTCCAGCGTGCATTGCAATCGCCTGGTCACTCGCCTGAGAAACAAAAAAGACCCTTTGCGATGCAACGGGTCTCAGAAAATGGAGCCAAGCGGACTCGAACCGCTGACCCCCTGCATGCCATGCAGGTGCTCTACCAGCTGAGCTATGGCCCCTTTGATGTGGCAGGCCTTGCTTGCCAACCTTTTGATCTTACACCGCGGCCTGGTCTCGCTCACACTTGGCGCCAAACCGCCACCAGCTTCCCCTGGATGGAAACCTCCTCCGCTGGCACAAGGATGGGTGCGTAGGCCGGGTTGGCGGCCTCCAGGCGCACCTGGCTGCCTTGGCGGTGAAAATGCTTCAAGGTGGTGCCGCTGCCGGGCACGAGGGCGCTCACAATCGTGCCCTCCTTCAGGCGGCTGGCATCGCTCACGGGCTCCAGCAACACCACGTCGCCATCGGCGATGTGGGCCTCCACCATCGAATCGCCATTCACGGTGAGGGCAAAGAGTCCCTGCGTTTCCAGCAGAGGCGCCAGATCAAGCCGCTCCCGGGTGTCGCTGAACGGTTCGATCAAGCCCCCCGCGGCCACCGCTCCCAGCACTGGAATGCCCCCGAGCCCTCCGCCTAGGAGTTGCAAGGTGCGGGCCTGCCCCTCCTGCCAGGTGATCCAGCCTTTTTGTTGCAGGTGGCGCAGCCGGCTCTGGATGGGTGCCGGCGAGCGTAAGCCCATGGCCTCCATCATCTGCCGGATCGAGGGGCTGTGTCGTTGGCTGCCGATGTAGGTGGCCAGCCAGTCGTAAAGCTCCTGTTGGGCGGGGGTGAGATCCTCTGGCACGGGCAGCAGGCGAAAGAGTTGTCTGGTACAGATGTACCGCTTCATGGTCGTTCTGTCCAGTCGGGCGAGGGGCTAAAGGCCGCCCAGGAGCATGGCCAGAAGGGCCTGTTGCACATGAAGTCGATTTTCCGCCTGGTCAAACACATGGCTGGAGGCCCCTTCGATCACCCCTGCACTGATTTCTTCGCCGCGATGGGCGGGCAGGCAGTGCAACACGATCGCTCGGCTATCCGCCTCCGAAAGCAAAGCCTCATCCAGGCACCAGCCCCGGAAAGCCGCTTCCCTCCGGCTCTGCTCGGCCTCTTGGCCCATGGAGGCCCAAACATCGGTGTAAAGGGCATGGGCCCCTCGCACCGCGGTGAGGGGATCCGTTGCGGTGGCAATGGTGCAACGCCCGGCGGCCAGCACTTGGGCCCGCGCCACCACGGCCGGATCGGGCTGGAAGCCCTCCGGGCAGCCAATCCGCACGTTCACCCCCAGCAGAGCACCGCACAGCATCAGGGAGTGGGCTACGTTGTTGCCGTCTCCCACATAGGCGAGGGTGAGGCCTGCGATCGTGCCGAAGCTTTCCCGCAGGGTGAGGAAATCGGCCAGGGCCTGGCAGGGATGCTCCTCATCGGTGAGAGCATTGATCACGGGAATTGTGGCCCAGTGCGCGTACTCCTCCAACTCCGCCTGGGCGAAGGTGCGCACCGCCAGGGCATCCACGTAGCGGCTGAGAACCCGGGCCGTATCCGCCACCGGCTCCCCGCGACCCACTTGGCTGTTGGAGGGATCCAAATCGATGGTTTGGCCCCCCAGCCGTGCCATGGCCACGGTGAAGCTCACCCGGGTTCGGGTGGAGGCCTTCGTGAAGATCAGGCCGAGGGTGCGCCCGGACAGGTTGCAGCGGCGCCGGCCGGCCTTCAGATCGCTTGCCAGATCCAGCAAGGCTGCAGTTTGGGCGGCGTCCAGATCGGCTGAGGAGAGGTAGTTCCGCCCCTTCAGCTGCGCCAACCCGTGGACATGGCTTTCTCCAACCATCGCACCACCCCAAAGAACCCTTATCCGAGATTGAGGGGCCCGGCGTCAAGGGCGGCGAACCTCCAAGCAGGACTGCGACCCTCGGGGGTGCCAGGCATCTCCGGGGTAGGGGATGGGTTCAGGGCGAAAACTTCGGTAGTGGGGCAAGGTCGCGACCTGCAGCAGCTCCCGATCTCCCTTGCTGTCCCCATAGGCCTCCAGAGTCAGCCTCTCCAGTGGGCCCAGGTGCATCGCGAGGCGCCGTACTTTTTCGGGTCCCTTGCAGTTGGGCCCTGCCAGCAGAGGTTGCCACCGTCCCTGCTGCCGCTTGAGTTCCGTGGCCAGCAGATCCACGCAGAGCCAATCGGCCAGGGGCTGGAGAAGCATCCGTGGGGAGGCTGAGCAGAGCACCACCCGATCGCCTCTCTGCTGGTGCCACCGCAGCCGCTCCAGTGCCGCGGGGCGTAGGTGGCGCTGTAGCTCAGGCAGGAGCCAATCACAGCGACCTGCGGCCTCCTCCCGGTTGACCACCTCACAGATCCGAAACAGGGCAAGGGTTCTCTCCTTCAATTCGTCAGTGGACTTGCGGCCGAGCTGCCAGGACACCACAGAGGGCAGCAGAGAAAGGGCCGCCCCAAACTTCCCCATTGGGCCCCTGGAGCGACGGGCGGCCATGTGGAGGCAATCCCCCCTCAGGAGGGTGCGATCGACATCAAAGACAGCGATCACCGGGCTCAGGCCGCCACAACCTCCCCGGGCATCATGCTGGTGGCCAGAAGATTCTTGAGCTCATCGCCCTCAATCACCTCTTTTTCCAGAATCTCCTTGGAGATGGATTCCAGCAGCTCGCGGTTGTGGCGCAGGATTGAGAGGGCTCGCTCGTGGCCGCGATCCACCAGCCCCCG
>JBJTWN010000058.1:0-25854 GCA_046081785.1 Cyanobium sp. | reverse complement strand
ACCAGGATGGGGGCGGCCAGGCCAGGCAGGCCTGCCAGGCGCTGATGGGTTTGCTGCAGCAGGGTGGCGTCACTCGCTCCAGCGAGGGGCCAATACTGTTTGGGATAGGAGGCGCGAGAAAGTGGCAAAAGCCGCGTGCCGGTGCCGCCGCAGAGGATGAGGGGAACCAGGGGGGGAGTGGCCATGGCGCACACGGGGGATCGCAACACGCTTCGCATCTCATTCAAGCGAGAACGGCCCGCCCAACAGTGGCGCTTGGGCCAGAAGCGAGGCCAGTTGCTCAGGCCTGCCGTGGCCCAAGCTTCCGCCCTACACTCATGACCAGTTGACCATCTGGTGATGCGCAGCATCAGCCTGGCTGCTGCCAAAGCGGAGCTTTCGGCCCTGCTGGATGCGGTGGAAGCGGGCGAGGAGGTAGTGATCACCCGGCGTGGGCGGCCCGTGGCGCGGGTGATCCGTGAGAGAGCGGATGCCCAGGCCACGGATTGGGTGGCCCGGCTGCGGCGCTTCCATGCCGGCAGTCCTGGGCTGGAGGGCTCGGCGGTGGATCTGGTGCGGGAATTGCGCGACCATGAGCCTTGAGCCCTGTGGGGCGAGGCTCCTACCTCGACACCTGTGTGCTGGTGTCGTTGTTTCACAACGATGCGGGTTACGGCGCCGCTGAGCACTGGCTGGCCTGCAACCATGAGGTTGCTGTCTGGATCAGCCACTGGGTGCTTCTGGAGTTTGCCTCCGCCACGGCGCTGCGGAGCCGACGCCACCAGCTCAGGGCGGGCCGTGTGGCTCGCATCCATAGGGAATTGGAGGCCTTTCGCCGCGAGCGGCTCTCCCTGGTGGAGCCCTGTGGTGCTGATTTCGAGCAGGCCTGTGGCTGGCTGGTGCAGGGGGAGGATTTGGGCCTGCGGGCTGGCGATGCGCTCCACCTGGCGGTGGCCCATCGCCACGGGTTGGAGATGTTGAGCGCCGATCAGATCCTCGTGGCAGCTGCCGCACACCTGGGAGTCGAGGCCCGATTGGTGACGGCCCCGGCTGCCCCAGCCCCTGCCACGGGGCGAGCGGGCGATAATGAATGTTGTTGTTTGGCAACCTAGATGGTCGCTTCCGTCGCCATTTCAAAGGCAGCTCCGGTCATCCTCCCTGGTAGCACGGTCACCGTGAGTGACCCCACCTCGATCTACCGGGGCTACAAGGGCATCGTGCAGCGGCTGAGCGGAAATCGGGCGGCGGTGTTGTTTGAAGGCGGTTGTTGGGACAAGTTGGTGACCTTGCCGCTGAGGACTCTTCAGCCCAGTTAGGTGGATCGAGACGAAGCTCAAGGCGTTCATCTGCCGCCAGCTCGCCAAAAAAAATCCCGGGTCAAGCCCGGGATTGAAACAGGTTGCTGCTGAAGGAAGGTTTCAGGCGGAAGCCTTGATGCGATTGCGCAGTTTGCGGCTGAAGCCGAAGGCCGCACCAGCACCCAGAATCGGCAGAGGGCCGGGGGTTTGGGTGTAGCTGTTCGTGACTTGCTCGATGCTGAGGCTGGTGTTGGTCCACGTGTTGCTCACGTTGAGGAAGGGGGACAGCGGAATACCCTGGGGACCCTGCAGGCCCAAGCTGTTGCTCATGTTAAGAAAGCTGGGATCTGCACTCTGAGTCATTTTGCCGGTGTAGGCGCAACCACCTGCTGAGCAGGCGGAATTGAGGCTGTAATCCTTGAGCAATTCGGGACCGACTGAAACAGCTATTGAGTAGTTAAAGAAGCTACCGCCCAATCCGCCGGAATTCTGAAAAGTGAGGGTGTGGATGGCGGGATTGAAGTTGTTTTCGCTCCACATCATTTGGATGGGAACGGTACCGCCAACGCCGGCATCCACGTCAGTGGAGAGGTCGGAGAGCGTCTTGTCACCGATCTGACATCCACCCACTGGGAAGGTGGAGTAGAGACCCATGGCAGCTTTCGCACCTGCGACGCCACAGGTATCCCAATCAGCGGCTTGGGAGGGTTGGATGGAGAGGAGCCCGAGTCCAGCCGAGAATCCCAGCAAGACGGCGGCATTACGGATGAAGCGCATGATGAAAATGCAGAGTGAAACCTTCACGAAGAAGGCGATCCTTTGAAACCTAGTGGGTTTCTGCGCAAATGGATTCACATTGCCAAGGAATCAAGCGAGTCTCTTGATACTTGACGCAAGATTCAGATTTTCTTTCATTTTTGCACGTCCAAGCGTGTAGCGCCACTACTGAAGTTGATCGAGGCAGGCGCGGGCGGCGGCCTGCTCCGCTTCTCGTCTTGATCTCCCCCAGCCTTCGCCTTCGGGTGCGCTGCCCTCCTTGCCGCGGAAGGAGGGCAAAACCACTCCGCAATAGAAGCGCCTTGGATCACCGTGCACAAGGCTGCGTTCGCTGCAGGTGTAGCGGGGCAGGCCGTGCCCCTTGCCCTGGCTCCATTCCTGCAGCGCAGATTTCCAGTTTTGCCGGTGGGGATCGGCGAGCACGGCGGCGGCTGTTTGGCGCCAATGGGGGGTGAGCCAGCGGATCAGCGGGGCCAGCCCGCCAGCGGGGCCTCCCCAGGCTAGGTAGATCCCACCAAGGAGCGCCTCTGTGATCTCCGCCAGCACGGTGGCCAGGCCTGCCTCATCACCGGCCGCCATGGAGCCGAGCCGTATCACCTCCGCCAGACCACAGGATTTGCCAAGGGCTGCCAGCCAGCGATCACTCACCAGATGCCCCCGCAGGGCCGATTGTTCCCCCACGGGCAGGGCGGCATGCTCTCGCCGCAGGAATTCAGTGGCGGCCAAGCGCAACACCGCATCGCCGAGAAACTCCAACCGTTCATGGTTGCGCGCCTCCCCCAGCGAGCTGTGGTTAAGCGCCTCTTCCACGGTGGCCAGGGCTGTGGCAGTGGTGCCTGGCCCGCCCGGGGCGGCCGGATCGAGGCCCAGGCTTTTGAGAAACGCCACAAGCTGGGCGAGGCGCTGGGGCGTCAATGGCGGGAGCAAACCGTGCCCCTCCAGCCTCGCGCAACAGGGGCGGATCTCGCCCGTTCAAAAGGGGGAAAGCAGGCCGTAAGCCGGGTTCTGTTCCCCGCCGCCCCCCCAGCACTGGGCTTTGGGACGGTGGTGGTGGATCATCTCTCTCGAACCGCCGTTGCCGGCGGCCTCTAGCGGCGCGCAATGGACGGAGCGGGACACTTGGCCAACCCTTCTCCGCGGGCCGAAGCCCTGGCCTTGCTCCCGGCCGGGGTTTACCGAGCCGGCACCTCTCGATGCCGCTGGTGCGCTCTTACCGCACCTTTGCACCCTTGCCTGTGCGGAGGGCGTTGCCCTCCGCCATCGGCGGTGTGTTTCTGTGGCACTCTCCTCACGGTTTCCCGCACTGGGCGTTACCCAGCAAGCCTGGCCATTGGGGAGCCCGGACTTTCCTCAACCAGATCCGCCTGGCCCACAGGAGCCACTCCCGCAAGAACGAGTCTCATTGGAGCGCTCCAGGGAGGCGGCCAGTCGCGATCACCTCACCTGCTTTCAAGCTTTGCAGCTTAAGCGTGCGTGGGCTGATCGAGATGGGGTTTTAGGATCACGCCATCCTGGGGCTGTAGCTCAGCCGGATAGAGCGACGGTTTCCTAAACCGTAGGACGTGGGTTCGAGTCCCGCCAGCCCCGTTGAAGCTGCCCCCGTGGTTTGGCAAAAAAAAGCCCCCGAATGGGGGCTTCATGTTGATGGGGGCCGGAGTTCAAGCCACTGATTTGATCCGACGACGCAACTTGCGGGAGACCCCGAAGGCCGCACCGGCACCCAGGATCGGCAGGGGGCCGGGGGTTTGGGTGATGGTGAGGTTCCAAGCGGTCACCGTTGTGTTGGCGTTGGTGATTTCCAAAATCCCTGTGAAATCGTAGGGATTGGGGCTGCTGATCAGGTTTAGGGAATCACTGAGCGATGTTCCGGTGGCGGTGGTGCCGGTGGCGTAGCTGATGATGGTGTTGGGAGGGGTGACATCAACAGAGAAGTTGATGGTGTAGGTGCCAACACCGAGCCCTGGAGAATCGAAACCAGTGAAAGCTAAGGTGTGGACTGTACCGTCAGGTGATTGAGTGAAGGCGGCAGTGCCTTTGATGTCAAAGTCTGCACTGGAAAAATCATAATATCTTTTGTCTCCGCAGAAGAATTCTGCACCGGCTACATACAGAGAGTTGAGGCTCACTGTTTTGCAATCGGCGGCATGGGTGGGGCTGGGGGCCAGAGCGCCCGCCGCCAGCATCCCGCCAGCCATTGCGGCCAAGACGGGAAATGTTTTGAACTTGGACAACATGGTCTTGGGGGGGGAGGGGGATTAAAGTGGGACTAATGAGAAGACGTATGAGACTCTGATTGAGAGTACATTTGAATGCCTTCAGATTCAGGTTCTTTCGCAAAGGTCCACTCGGAACGTAGGCAACTTCCCTGGGGTTGGCAGTGGATTCACAATTGTTTTCGAATCATTCCTTGTTTTGGCGCCGCCGCGTTTTTGCGGTCCCTCGCCCCTGGCCATGCCCCTTACTCTTGGTGAAGTCCTGGTGCGCCCATGAGCCCGCTCCACAACATGCGCTTGCGCTTGCTGGTGCAGCAGGAAACCGAGCAGATCGCGGCCAGCCAGCCCGAGGATCTCGATTTGGCCCTGGTGCAGGCCCGCGCCCTCTGTTGGCTTGCCCTCTTGGCCGATGCCCACGAGCAGCAGGCCGGCGACGCCGAGCAGAGCGGCGATGTGGAGCAGGCCATGGGCTGGTTTGCCGACGCCATGCGGCTCCGGGATGTGATCCATGTCGTGGGCTCCATTGAGGTGCCCCCCGCCCAGGATTTGGAGGATGGGCGGTTCGCCGCCTGACAGCCAGGCCCCCGGATGCCATGATGGAACATGATCAATCCAAGGGACGCGGTGCCTGAAGAGCCCTGCCAATGCCCTGACTGCCAGCGGTTCTATCGGGAACACGACCGATTGATCCGCGAAAATCCCAGCCTGCGACAGCAGCAGGAACTCAACTGGGCGGCTCTCCAATCCTTCCGTACCCTGGCGGGACGGGTCTTGGAGGAGCTGCAGAAGCAGACCGGCGATGGCGACACCAGCCTCACGTCATCCCCCCAAGTGGAGCCTGCCAGCGGCGGCTCCACTTCCAACCCGGGCGGCACCGTGGCGGCCGAACCTGACGCCATCCAGCAAGCGATGGCCGATTTGGAAAATATCAACGCCCATCTTTTTTCCATCGAAGCCTTGATGGAGCGCATCTTTGATGTGCGTGTGCCAGAGGACGTGGAGCAAAAGTTTCGAGAGGTGGCCGGCGAATTGGCTCCAGACCCCCTCAATGCCGATCGGTTGCGTCTCAATCGTCTCTTGCATCAGACGCCGGATCTGCCAGATCGCGATCGGAACTAGCAGCCGCGGCCCAGCTGATCGCGCTGTTTCGGGGTGTTGCGGCAGAAGGCTGGCTCCTGCCGCAACACCCCGCGACACATGGCTGGCCTAATCCAACTCGCAGGTGATGGTGACGGGGAAGGCCTCCGCCCGCCAGATATCTTTGGCGTATTGCCGGATCGACCGGTCGGAGGAGAAAAAGCCCGTGCGGGCGGAATTAAGCAGGGACATGCGATTCCAACGGGTGGGATCAGCCCAGGCCTGGCTTACCTCTCCTTGGGCCCGCAGGTATTCGGCAAAATCTGCCAGTACAAAGAAAGGATCTGAGCCGGTGAGATTTTGCAGCAGCGGCCGGAACAGCTCCTGATCGCCGTTGCTGAAGTGTCCCTGCTCAATCAGCCGCAGCGCTTCAGCCAGCTCCGGTTGGCCGGGGATCAGTTCCCATGGGCAGTAGCCCGCCTTGGCCAGCTCAACGATTTCGGCGGTGGTGTGGCCAAACAGGAAGAAGTTTTCCGCCCCCACCTGCTCGCGAATCTCCACATTGGCCCCGTCCAGCGTGCCAATGGTGAGGGCACCAT
Organism: Cyanobium sp.; assembly: GCA_046081785.1. Taxonomy (GTDB): domain Bacteria; phylum Cyanobacteriota; class Cyanobacteriia; order PCC-6307; family Cyanobiaceae; genus Cyanobium. Next base: position 19,911 of record JBJTWN010000058.1, on the reverse strand, counting down.
TCATGGCAAATTTCATGTTGCCCGTGCCGGAAGCCTCCTTGCCTGCCGTGGAGATCTGCTCGGAAAGATCGGCCGCTGGGTACACCCGCTCGCCAAGTTTCACGTTGTAATCCGGCAGGAACACCACCCGCAGCAGACCCTCCATATCTGGATCGGCATTCACCGTTTCGGCGATGCCATTGATGAAGCGGATGATTAGTTTCGCCATCGCATAACCCGGCGCCGCCTTGCCTCCAAAGATCACCGTGCGGGGTACCATGCCGGCGCTGTGGCCATTCTTGATGCGCAAGTATTGAGCCACCACTTGCAGCGCATTGAGGTGTTGGCGCTTGTATTCATGGATGCGCTTCACTTGCACATCAAACAGTGAGGCTGGATCTACCAGAACGCCGGTGTGGCTGTGGATGTAGTGGGTGAGCTCCCGCTTCACTGCCAGCTTGGTGGCCTGCCAGCGCTCCAAAAAGGCCCCATCTTCAGCGAGCGGTTCCAGGGCCCGCAGCCGCTCGAGGTCTGTCACCCACCCATCGCCCACGGCTTCGGTGAGCAGGGCCGCCAGTTTGGGGTTGGCCAGAGCCACCCAGCGCCTGGGCGTCACGCCATTGGTGACGTTGGTGAATTTCTCTGGCCAGATCGCCGCGAATTCAGGGAAGAGATCGCTCTTGACCAGAGCGCTGTGCAGGGCGGCCACGCCATTCACGTGATGGGAGGCCACCGTGGCCAGGTGGGCCATGCGCACCGCCTTGCTGCCCTCCTCATCAATGATCGAGACCTTGCGCAGGATCTGCTCGTTGCCCGGGTACTTCAATCGCACCTGTTGCAGGAAGCGGCGGTTGATTTCGTAGATCAGCTCCAGGTGGCGCGGCAGCAGGCTGCCAAAGAGATCCAATCCCCACTTCTCCAGAGCTTCGGGCAGGAGGGTGTGGTTGGTGTAGGAAATGCTGCGGCAGGTGATGTCCCAGGAGGTGTCCCAGTCGAGGTGTTTGTCGTCCAACAACAGGCGCATCAGCTCGGCCACCGCAATCGCAGGGTGCGTGTCGTTGAGCTGGATGGCCCAGTGCTCTGGAAACTCCTGGATCGGCAGGCCTCGCATATCGAGGCTGCGAATCATGTCTTGCAGGGAGCAACTGACAAAAAAATGTTGCTGCTTCAACCGCAGCCGGCGCCCCTCATCGGTGCCGTCATTTGGATAGAGCACCTTCGAGAGGGTTTCGCTGGCCACCTTCTCCTCCACGGCGCCGTAGTAATCACCGATGTTGAAGGCATAGAAATCAAAGGACTCGGTGGCATCCGCCCGCCACAGCCGCAGCCGGTCACAGGTGTTCACCCTGTAGCCGAGCACGGGCACATCATGCGGGACGCCGATGGCATGCTCGGCAGGAATCCAGAGCACCCGGTAGGTGCCGTGGTCGTCTTGGTAAGACTGGGTGCGGCCACCGAAGCCCACGAAACAGGCCTGATCAGGATGGGGGATCTCCCAGGGCCAGCCTGCCTTGAGCCATTTGTCGGTGATCTCCACCTGCCAGCCATCGCGGATCAGCTGGTCGAAAATGCCGAATTCGTAGCGGATGCCGTAGCCCGTGGCCGGGATTTCCAGGGTGGCCAGAGATTCCAGGAAGCAAGCTGCCAATCTCCCGAGGCCGCCATTGCCCAGGCCTGGCTCCTCCTCCACCTCCAGGATTTCTTCGATGTTGTTGATGCCGAATCGCTTCAGCGCGGCAGCCGCCTCCTCCTGGATGCCAAGCATCAGCAGATTGTTGCTCAGCTGGGGCCCGATCAGGAATTCCGCAGACAAATAGGCCACCACCCGGGTGGGGGTTGCGGAGATCGCCTCGTTGCCCGCCAGGTAGCGCGTCATCAACCGATCGCGCACCGCATAGCTCAGGGCCATGTAGAGATCGTGGCGGCTGGCGGTGGGCGCCAGCTTGCCGAGCGTGTAGAAAAGATGCTCCGTCATCCCGTCAAACACATCCTCGGCCAGCAAACCGCTGCGGTCGGGATCGGCGTAGCAGCCGGGGGTGGGAAGACGGAGGTTGCGGGGCTGTTGGATCGTCATATCGGCCGTTTTCTGACGCTTGCTCCAGAGCTTTTGGAAACGAACGTAGCGTTACTGACCAAATCCTGCTCCCCGGGGTGGGGGTGCGAACACCTGAGCATTCAGCGACACCCTCCGGCTCCCTAGCATCAGCTTGACCATTTGTACTGGACATGACCCGCTTGAACCCCTCCGGTGAAGCCTCCTGGAGGTTTGCGGGGCATACCGTCCACACCCTGCTCCAGACCCCGGTCCATCCCGAAGGGCCAGCCCTGTTGCTGGTGCACGGCTTCGGCGCCTCCACCGACCACTGGCGCCACAACATGCCCGTGCTGGCCGTTCGCCATGAGGTGCATGCCATCGACCTGTTGGGGTTCGGCCGCAGCGCCAAACCCGAAGGTTTGCCCTACGGCGGCGCCCTCTGGCGGGATCAGCTGGTGGCCTACGTGCGGGAGCGCATCGGCAGGCCCACCGTGCTTGTGGGCAACTCCCTTGGCGGCTACGCCGCCCTCGCCGCCGGAGCTGCCCTCAGCCACGCCGAGGGCGGTTCCAGTGAGCCTCCCCTGGGCGCCGGGGTGGTGCTGCTCAACGCTGCCGGCCCCTTCAGCGAGGAGCAGGCCGAGCCCCGCGGCTGGGGAGCCATCGCCCGACGCAGCGTGGGTCGGGCCCTCTTCACCAGTCCCGTGGTGCAACGGGTGCTGTTTGAAAATTTGCGGCGCCCCGCCACGGTGCGGCGCACGCTGCAGCGGGTCTACATCGACCAAACCAATGTGGATGACGCCTTGGTGGAAGCGATCCTGCGGCCCTCCCGGGATCCAGGAGCCTTCGGGGTGTTTCGCACGGTGTTTGACATCCCCCGGGGTGAGCCCCTCGATGCCCTCTTCGCCCAGCTGGAGGCACCCCTGTTGCTCCTCTGGGGCCTGAGGGATCCCTGGATCAATGCGGAAGGTCGCCGTGCCAGCTTTGCCCGCCACGCCCCGCCCCACACCCGAGAGGTGCTGCTGGATGCGGGCCATTGCCCCCACGACGAGGTGCCCCATCAGGTGAACGCCGCCCTGCTGGACTGGCTCCAGACCCTCAGCCTCCCCGCCCCCTGCCCTGCATGACGCTCACCCGCCAGGCCGCTCCCTATGCCCATTGGCTCTTCACTCACCCCACCAGCGGCGATGCGCTGCGCCTGGTGCCCGAGCGTGGCGGCTTGGTGACAGGCTGGCGCTGCGCGGGCCGCGAATGGCTCTACCTCGATGAGGAGCGCTTCGCCGATTCGGCCCTCTCTGTGCGCGGGGGCATTCCCGTGCTCTTCCCCATCTGCGGCAACCTTCCGGACGACCGCTTGCCCCTTCCCCAGGGCGATTTCACCCTTCGCCAGCATGGTTTCGCCCGCGACCTCCCCTGGAGCTTGGAGCCCCTGGCCGATGGTGAGGGGGTGGCGCTCACCCTGGTGGATGACGCCACCACCCGGCTCGCCTTCCCTTTTTCCTTCTCCCTGCGGCTGGAGCTGCGCCTTGCCCCCGGCAGCCTCTCCATCGAGGCCTGCGTGAGCCACACCGGGGCGCCCGAGGACCCGGCCATGCCGTTCAGCCTCGGTTTCCATCCTTATTTTCTGGTCAGCGATCCGGCGGCTGTGGAGTTGGTGGGGCTGCAGGAGCGCTGTTTCGATCACCTCAGCCAGGCGGAGGGGGCCACCGCCGCCCAATTGGAACGCCTCGGGTTGGGGGTGGATCTGCTCAGCCGGTCGACGGCTGGCGAGGTGACGCTGCGCGATCCGCAGGCCGGCACCACCTTGACCTTGGCCATCACGCCACCGCTGGATCGGGTTGTGGTGTGGACCGCCCCCCCCCGCCCGATGGTGTGCCTTGAACCCTGGAGTGGCCCCCGTGGGGCTCTGCTCACGGGCGATGGCCGCCTGGAGCTCCCTCCAGGGGCAAGCCTTCGGCTGGCCTGTGCTTACCGCGTCGCCACGGGCTGATCCGGAACCCTCACCCCGGGCAGGCGGCCCGGGGCAAGCTGCCGTTGGGGATCAAATTGCTGCTTGACCGCCTCGATCAGGCGCTTGGCTGGCGCATCCCCCCAGGCGGCCAGGCCCCCTCCAGCCGGCTGGCACAGAACGGTGAGGTGTCCCCCCAGCTCTTGGCACAGGGCCCGCAGCGCCTCCACCCTGGCCCCCGCCAGCGGCTGCTCACTCCAGGCCATGCCCAGGCCGCTGCCGGCTCCGAGCTCCACCTTCAGCCCATCGGCAGCGATGTGCCCCAGCAGAAGCGGAACCGCATCGGGATTCACGCCGATTCTCAGCAGCCAGCTGGGCGGCGGGGCAGTGAGATCCCCGCCGCGCGCCTCCTGCAGCAAAGCGTCCACTTCCTCGGGGCTGAGCCGCTGGCTGCCCAGGGCAGTGAGGCCCTCCACCGCGCGGATCAGCTCCTGCAGACACTGGCCCTCCACGCTCGCCAGGGCAATCAGCAGGGTGGGCGCGGCCTCCAGGCCGGCGGCTTTGGCCAGCGGAGCGCTCCACCAATCGAGCCGCTCAGGGCTGAGGGTGGAGCTCAGCAGCTCTCGGCTCAGCTCGGCCAGGGGCTCCAGGGCCCCCTGCAGCAGCAGGCCCGCCCGGTGGCGGGGCAGGGGCATGGTGCGCAGGGAGAGCTCAGTGATCAGAGCGAGGGATCCCCAGCTGCCCGCGAGCAGCCGCATCAGGTCGTAGCCCGCCACGTTTTTCACCACCCTTCCGCCGGCCTTGGCGGCGGTGCCATCGGCGCGCAGCAGCGCCACGCCGATCAACTGGTCGCGCAGGCCCATGTAGCGCTGGCGGTAGCCCCCCGCCTGTCCCCGAGCCACCAGGCCACCGATGCTGCCGCCACCTCGTGGTCCAGTGGGGTCGGCCAAAGGATGGGTTCCCCAGGGGGGATCCACCGCCAGCCATTGCCCGTGGGCCTTCAACGCCTCTTGCACCTCCAACAGGGGCGTGCCCGCTTGCACCGTGATGGTGAAGTCGCCTGGATTGTGCTCAACGATCCGGCCCAGCCCGGCCACGCTGAGGGTTTGGCAGGGCTCCCGCAGTGGCGGGCCCCAGGCGAGCCGACTGCCCAGCCCCGCGGGCACCCAGGGCGTGGCTTCGCGGTGCAAGTGACGCACCAACTCCTGAAGCTCGTCGGGGGAGGGGCGCATCAAGCCAGGACCTGCTGAATGCCCCCAAGCCAGGTTTGGGCCATCGCCTGGTAGCCCTTCGCATTCGGATGGAGCCCATCGCCCAGGTTGAGACCCACCGCTGCCTGTTGATCGACGCTGCTGACGTGGATGTTGGCGTAGGCCTGCTGGGCGGGCAGAGCGAGGATGTTGGCGTTGAACGTCTGCAGCTGCTGGAGCATCTCCAGGCTCAAAGGATCCTTCAGCGTTGGCTTGTTCCAGGCGTTTGTGAAGTTGGGGAGGGTGCCCACGATCACCTTGAGCTTCAGGGCAGCGGCCTGGGCGGTCTCATCCACTTGCTTCAGCAGCTCCTTCAGCCGATCCGTGGCGGATTGGGCAATGCGGTTCTGCTGCTCGCCTCGCCCGTCATTCCCCTTGTCGCCGGCTGGCTTGGCTCCCCCCTTGCGCTCCACCACCTGGTGCACCACGTCATTGGTGCCCACCATCAACAGCAGCACATTGGTGGTGTCGGAGTCCTTCGAAAAATACTTGGGGGAGATGGCCTCGGGGATCTCGGAGAGCAAGCCCTCCCGCACCGCCCCGCCGGGGCCCTCGTTGGCCTGCAAGGAGACATAGCTGCGGTTGCCGATCAGCGCATCGGTGGCGGCGATGCCCACCCCACTGATGCCCCAATGATCGGGATCGCGGGAGGAATCCCCGCTCTGCCGCTTGGAACCGACAAAATCGACGTCGTACCCCAGCCCTGTGAGCGCGTCAAACAGGGGCCGGCGATACCCTCCAGGCACCCCCTGCCCGACGGTGATGGAGTCTCCCATCGGCATGATTCGCAGCTGTTGCCGCCCAAACAGGGCCGACCTTGACTTCATGGGGAGGCAGCTTGGCTGAAGGCAGTTTCCACGAAGAGGCCGCAAACCGCCAGCCATCTCCAGCTTTGCCGGACACACGCCTGAAGGTTGTGGTGATCGATGACGATCCCACCGGCTCCCAGACCCTCCATGGCTGTCCCCTCCTGCTGCGCTGGGATCAGGCCGCGCTAGCGGCCGCTCTGGCGCAGCCATCCCCCTTCCTCTTCCTGCTGGCCAACACCCGCGCTCTCCCCCCGGCCGAAGCAGGCCAGCGGGTGCGGGAGATCTGCCGCAACCTGGCGGGCGCCCTGGCGGCGGCCCGCTCGGCCGGGCTGATCGACGGCGCCCTGCTGGTGAGTCGTGGCGATTCCACCCTGCGGGGCCATTTCCCCCTGGAGGTGGAGGCCCTGGCGGAAGCGCTGGGCCCCTTCGACGCCACCTTCCTGGCGCCGGCCTTCCTGGAAGGCGGGCGCACCACGGTGGATGGGGTGCATCGGCTCGGCGGGCAGCCTGTGCACGAGACGCCCTTTGCCCGCGATGGGCTCTTCGCTTACCACACCAGCGAGTTGCGCCTCTGGGTGGAGGAGAAGACCGGCGGGCGCATCCCCGCCGCCGCGGTGGACCAGATCAGCTGGCGAGAGCTGGAGGCTGCGGCAAGCCAGGAGTCGGCCCGCCGGGCGCTCCTTCACCGCCTGGCGGCCCTCACGGGCAACCGGCTGGTGGTGGTGGATGCGGAGCGGCCCGGCCACCTGGCGCTCTTCGGCGCCCTGGTGCGCGAGCTGGCGGCGCCCCAGCCCCTTGCTGCGGAACCGCGCCCGCGGCGGTTTCTGTTTCAATCCGCCGCGAGCCTGCTCAATGGCTTGGCCCCCCTGCCGCCTCAGCCGCTGGCAACCGCCGATTTGGCGGCTTTGCGTCGCCGCGATCCTGCCGGCTTGCCCCTGCCGGGGGTGGTGCTGGTGGGCTCCCACGTGCCACTGGCGGATGCCCAGCTGGAGCGTCTGCTGGCGGAACCCGCCTGCCGGGGGGTGGAACTGGCGGTGGCCAAGGTGCATCGGATCTTGGAAGGGCCGTTGCCTGATCGGTTGCTGGCTTCCCTGGAGGAGGCCTGGACCAGGGAGCTGCAGGAGGCGATCGCGGCCGGCCGGACCGCTGTGTTCTTCACGAGCCGGGGGGAGTTGACCTGCCGTCACGGTGGGGAGCGGCGGGCCCTTGGCCTTGCCTTGGCGGGCGCCATGGCCCGAGTGGTCGCCCGGTTGGCGCCCTGCCTCGGGTATGTGATTGCCAAGGGGGGCATCACCAGCCACACGCTCCTGGCCGAGGGATTCAGGCTTGGGGCCGTGGATTTGCAAGGGCAGCTGTTTGCTGGGCTTTCCGTGGTGCTGCCCGCCGCGACCGCCGCCGAGGGGGGGCTGCCCGAAGGGGTGGAGCGACTGCCGATCCTCACCTTCCCGGGGAATTTGGGGGAGCGAGACACCCTGCTTCTCGCCTGGCAGTGGATGGAAGGTGCGTCGCCCGAACAGGCGTGAGCGGTCAGCCCTGAGGGTTGGCTGACCCGCGCCAGCTGCGCTCCAAAAGTTGCACGGGATGGACCACCTCCATGGGTTGGCCGCTGTCTCGCAGGTGGCGGCGGCTTTGCAGGGTGCAACCGATATTGGCGCTGACGGCCAGCTCCGCCCCGGTGGCTTCCAGATCGTTGGCCTTGAGGCGGCCGAGGGCCTCCGCTTCGTCGGGCTGCACCAGGTTGTAGATCCCCGCACTGCCGCAACACACTCCCGCTTCACTGGCCTCCAGCACTTGCACGTGGGGGATGCGGCGCAGGAGGGCCCTCGGCTGCTCGCCGAGCCCCTGCCCGTGCAGCATGTGGCAGGCATCGTGATAGGCCAGTTTCAGGGGGCGCTCCGCCGTGGCGGCTGTGCCATCGGCATGCCTGAGGGGCTGGAGGCGCCCTTGGAAAGCGTCGCTGAGGCCCACCCGAACCAGAAACTCCTGAATGTCGGCCACCCGCCCGGCAAAGGCCCCGGCGGCGCCATCCGCCCCTTCCCCTTCCATCAGCCGTCCGTAGGCCTTGAGGGTGTGGCCGCAGCCTGAGGCGCTCACCAGCACGGCATCGAGCGGCTCCGGTCCGGCGGCCCCGCCCGGGGCGACCACCGCCTCAAAGCTGGCCATCAGGGCTCGCGCCAGGGCGCGCGTCTGCTCCTCTTCCCCTTGGTGGTGGGTGACGGCGCCGCAGCAGCCCTGATCGGGGGGAATGACCACCTCGATGCCATTGGCGCTGAGCACCTGGATCGCCGCCTGGCTCACTGCCGGGTCAAACAACCGCTGCACGCAGCCCAGGAGCAGTCCCACCCGATACCTCCGCTCGCCCCGGGCGGGCACCACCACCGGCAGATTGTCGCGGAAGGCTTCCGGCGACAAAGGGGGCAGGAGCTGCTCCATCGCAGCGATCTGGGGACCCAACAGACGGGTCAGGCCCGAGCGTCGCACGAAGGCCTGAAGGGGGGTCCCGGCGTAGGCCCGCAACGGCTGCAGCAAGGCCCGCAGCCGTTGCGGGTAGGGAAGCAGGGCAAACAGCACCTGGCGAAAGGCCCGCTGGGCTGGGCTGCGCAGCTCGGGGGCATTGAGCTTGGGCCTGGTGGCTTCGATCAGGGTGTCGTAGCGCACGCCCGAGGGGCAGGCGCTGACGCAGGCCAAGCAGCCGAGGCAGCTGTCGAAATGGGAGGCCACGGTGGCATCGAGCTCGAGTTCACCCGCCGCCAGGGCCTTCAGGGTGTGGATGCGGCCGCGGGGGGAATCCATCTCGGTGCCGAGTACCCGGTAGCTGGCGCAAGTGGGCAGACAGAAGCCGCAATGCACGCAGGGATCGGTGGCGGAGGCCAGGGCCCGCGGTGGGATGGTGACGGGAGCGGCAGGGGTCGGAGTGATGGTCATGTCCGTCAGGCGGCCTGGGGGAGGGGCTCACCGGCCAGGAAGCGGCTGACAAGCTGCAGATGAATGGTGACGCAGGGCACCATGTCGATGTAACGGAACAGGCCGCAGCGGCCGATGAAGGTTTTGTGAGGTTCCTGCTCGGCCAGGGTGTGATAACGCTCGTAGAGCGCCAGGCTGTCCTTGTTGCGCACCGGGTAATAACACTCGTTGTTGTTGTCGGTCGCATCACAGGGAATCTCCCGTGTGATCGTGTGCTGGCCATCACTGCGCCGTCCTGAGTTGGGAATCAGATCCCACTGGGTACAGCGCGTATAGATGTCGGTGTCGGTGTAGTTGATCACCGTGGCGCTCTGCTCGCTGGCCACCTGATCCGATTCGAAGCGGATGGAGCGGTAGGGAAGCCGGCCAAAACGGAAGTGGAAATACTCGTCGATCGGCAGGCTCAAAAACACATGGTCGGCATGCTTGTCATGCTCCGGTCCATAGGCTTCCCCGAGGCTGAGTTCGATGCGGGCGTGGTCGAGGATGCGCTCAAACATGGCGGTGAAGCCATCTTTGGGCATCGCTTGGAAACTGTCGGTGAAATAGCGATCGTCGCGGTTGAAGCGCACCGGCAGCCTCGCTCCCACCGCCGCCTCCAGTTGGGTGGGGCACACCCCCCACATCTTGCGGGTGTAGGGGCGGAAGAAGAGGTCAGCCAGTTGGGGACCCACGTTGGCCAGAAACACCTCATCGGTGTTGGTGGGTTTCAGGGAGGACACCTGGCCCGCCAAAAGGCGGCGGGCGTCATCCTCAGTCGACAGATCCCTGCCGAACACATCCTCCAGGGTGGTGCGATTCACCGGCAAGGGGGTGGTGCGTCCATCGGCCAGCAGGGCACGCACGCGATGCTCGTAGGGCACCCACTCGGTGAACCGGCTCAGCCATCGGATCGCCACCGAATCCCTTTCGCCATGGAGGAGATGGGGGCCATACAGGTGAATGCGCTCCCCGTGGCTGTTGATGACATCGTGGGCGTTGCCTCCGATGTGGGGCCGCCGGTCGATCACATGCACCGCGTGGCCGGCTTCGGCGCATTCCCGGGCCACCACTGCTCCGGCAAAGCCTGCGCCCACCACGAGCACTCGCAGGTTGGTCACCGGATCCGGCCAAAGTGAGGCGATCCTAAGGGGGCAAGCGCGTTTTGCTGCTCCTGGCGGTTCGGTGTTCGCTCCTAGGCGTCGGTGGGGCTGGCGGCCTTGGCCTGGCGCCAGAGGAAGGGGACGCCGCTGGCCACCATCATCAGAGCCAGCAGGCAATCCAGCGGGCGGGTGACCACTTCGCCCGCCAGGAAGGCCAGAGACACGGCAGCCACGAGCAGGGGCGGCAGGGGAAAGGCCCAGGCGCGAAATGTCGTCGGCTGCGTGAGCTCGGTTGGCTGCGCGCGCAAACGGAAGAGCGCGGCCACGCCCGTGAGGGGCAGGCAGACATACAGCACAGCCCCGAGCCCAAGCAGCCGCTGAAAGGAGCCACCCACCACCAGCAGGGCGGCCACCGCGGCGGTGAACAGCAGGGCCGCCGTTGGCGTGCCACCCGCGTTCACGGTTGCCCCCCAGCTCGGGAACAGGCCATCGCGGCTCAGGCCGAAGAGGATCCGGGCGGCCGCCATCACCACGGTGTTGATCAGCCCCAGCAGGGCCACCAGGGCCACGGCCGTGATCAGTTGGTGGCCCAGCGGGCCGATCAGCTTCTGGGCCGCCGTGGCGGCTGGCAGGGGAGAGAGGGCCAGATCTTCGAGGGGAAGCACGTGCAGCAGGGCTGCGTTGATCAAGAGGTAGAGAGCAAGCACCAACAGCACGCCACCAATCAGTGCGCGAGGAAGATCTCTGGCTGGATCCTTGAATTCTTCAGCGAAATACACCGGACTCACCCAGCCGTCAAACGTGGTGATGACGGCTTGGAGGGCGAGCACCGCTGGCCAGAGCAGGGTGGTCCAAGGCACAGACGGCCCTGGCCAGCTCAGCGCCTGGAGCCAGGACCGCGCCGGGGCAACGCCGGCTTCCGCTGCGGGCAGGGGCAGCAGGAAGCAGGCGATCACCAGAGCCAAAAACACCACGGCTTTCACGAGGCTCAGCAGGTCTTGACTGGCACTGGCCACCCGCAGGCCAAAGAGCTGGAGCGCCATGAACACCGCCAGGCTGAACAGGGCAAGCAGCTTGGGAGTGAGTGCTGGGGCGACCAGCTGATCGGGAAGCAGGTCGGCGGCCACCTCCCCCACCGTGGTGGCCTCCCAGGCCAGGCCAATGCAATGGGCCAGCCAGTCGGTCCAACCGACGAGCCATCCCGCGCGGGAGCCGAAGGCTGCCTTGGCGAAGACGTACCACCCACCAGCTCGGGGCAGGCTGGTGGCGAGTTCGGCCACGCACAACGCCCCCATCAGGGCAAACAAACCGCCCAGCAGCCAGGCGCCCGAAAGCCAAAGGGGGTTTGGCAGTTGGGCGGCCACGATGCCCGGGGTGCGCAGGATGCCGGCGCCGATCGTTGCGCCGATGGCACCGGCCAGGCCGAAGCCCAGCCCGAGAATGTTGAGGAGTTGGCCCGGGGGGGCTCGGCTTGCGGTGGCCCCTGGGGCGCTTCCTCGCGATGCTCCACGCCCGGCGGGCTAGCCGCCGAAGTGGCGCACGACAGCCTCGGCGAAGCCAGAGCAGCTCACCGGTTCCACCCGCGGCTCCATCAGGCGGGCCAGGTCGTAAGTGACCTCCTTGTTGGCGATCGCCGCACTGAGACCGGAGGTGATCAGATCGGCGGCCTCCTGCCAGCCCAGGTATTCGAGCATCATCACGCCAGAGAGAATCACCGAACCCGGATTGATCCGGTCCAGCCCCGCGTGCTTGGGGGCCGTTCCATGGGTGGCCTCGAAGATGGCCGCCGTATCGCCAATGTTCGCCCCCGGGGCCATGCCCAATCCCCCCACCACGGCCGCGGCGGCGTCGCTGACGTAATCGCCGTTGAGGTTGAGGGTGGCGAGCACCGAGTATTCCTGAGGACGCGTCTGAATCTGCTGGAAAATGCTGTCGGCGATGCGGTCGTCGACCATCACCATCTGCTTCCAGCGGCCCTCCCCGTGGCTGGTGCCGATGGCATCGAGCACGTCTTTCACTTCGTTGCAGATGGCGGCTTGCTTCTCGGGGGTGAGGGCGTCGTAGCCCGGCTCGATCAGGCGCGCATTGCCCTCCAGGCTCAGGCTGGGATCAGCGGCCACGTTGTCGAGGATCCAGCTCTCCCTTTCGGTGATGCACACATCGCGGAACTCACTGGTGGCCAGCTCATAGCCCCAGTCGCGAAAGGCCCCCTCGGTGAACTTCATGATGTTGCCCTTGTGCACCAGGGTGACGTGGCGCTTGTCTCCCTCCAAACGCAGGGCATGTTGGATGGCCTTGCGGATGTGCCGCTGGCTGCCAAATTTGCTCACCGGTTTGATGCCAATCCCGGCCCCATCAGGAATGCGACGCTTGCCAAGCTTGCCGTTCGCCGGGATCACCACCTCGTTGAGGTGGTGAATCAGCTCGATGCAGACGGGATCATCGGCCGCCCACTCGATGCCCATGTAAATATCTTCGGTGTTTTCCCGATAGACGATCACATCCAAATCCTGGGGCCGCTTGTGGGGGCTGGGAGTGCCTTCGTAGTAGCGGCAGGGCCGCACGCAGCAGTAAAGATCGAAGATTTGTCGCAGCGCCACATTGAGCGAACGGATTCCTCCGCCAATCGGTGTGGTGAGGGGACCTTTAATCGCCACGCCATAGCTGCGGATCGCGGTGAGGGTGTCTTCTGGAAGGTATTGATAGGTGCCGTAGAGCTCGCAGGCTTCATCGCCGGCGTACACCTTGAACCAGGCGATCCGTCGCCGGCCTCCGTAGGCCTTGGCAACAGCCGCATCCAGCACCCGCTGGGTGGCCGGCCAGATGTCGACACCGGTGCCATCGCCGCGGATGAAGGGAATGATCGGATCGTCGGGAACGATGGGCTGCCCCGCTTCAAAGCGGATGCTCGTGCCGCTGGTGGGGGGAGTGAGCTTCTCGTAGGTGGCCATGCGGCTCAAGGACGATCTCAGGGAGACTATGCCTGCAGGGGAGGGCGGAAGGTTTGCCCAGATCAGCGCCAGGGGCACCCTGTGTGCTCCTGGCTCGTGGGCGAGCCCACACCTGCTGAGCGAAAGCGAAACATCCTCTGCAGGATGGGCTGATGAACGCATCCGAACAGGCGCGGAGTGTGGAGTTGGCGCAGGCCATTGCTTCGGTGGTGAGCCTTTTTCGTGGCGCCTTCCCCGATGCCCGCGCCAACCTCACCCCCTGGCGGGATGACCCCCTCACCCGGCACTTCGCTGAACAGGAAAGTCTCGATCTGTCCTTCCATTTCCCTGGCTGGAGCCCTCGCCTGGAATGCCGCTCCTTGCTGGTGCAACTGAGGCTGGAGCACCCGCCTCGGGGGGCCCAGGGCGCTCGCCCCCGGCTGCTTGGGGTGTTGTTGCGCGGGCTCACCTACGAGTCGGAGCGCTGGCGGCTGGCCACCGTGGGGGATTGGAGCGCCTCGGGCACCCACCTGCCCTCGCCGGCTGTGGTGGCCAACCTTCAGCACCTTTGCCGCGATCTGTTCGCCCTCTTTGATGGTCAGATTCAGGGCGATGAGGGGGGCGAGCAGGCGGCCTGAGTCCGTAATCCTTCGCAACCTTTAGGGGGTGGCAAGGGAGAGACCACTACGGTTGTCGGACCGATTGTTGCCCTGCTGGACCGATGCCTGTCGCCCTGGCTTCCCAATTGCGTGAGGGAACGAAGAAAGCGCACACGATGGCCGAAAACACCGGTTTTGTGAGTTGCTTCCTCAAGGGAGTGGTGGATAAGGCCAGCTATCGCACCCTCGTAGCCGACCTTTGGCATGTGTACAGCGCGATGGAGGAGGAGATCGGTCGCTTGGGCGACCATCCCGTGGTGGGGCCGATCGCCTTCCCCCAGCTCAATCGTCGCGAGGCCCTGGAGCAAGATCTGGCCTATTACTACGGCTCGGATTGGCGCCAGCAGGCCAAGCCCACCCCCGGAGCCCAGGCCTATGTGGCCCGCATCCGCGAGGTGGCTCGCGAGGCGCCAGAGCTGCTGGTGGGTCACCACTACACCCGCTACATCGGCGATCTCTCCGGCGGACAGGTGCTGAAAACGATTGCTCGCAAAGCCATGAATCTTGGCGAGCACGATGGGCTGCGGTTCTACGAATTTGCCGCCATCGATGATGAGAAGGCCTTCAAGGCCAACTATCGAGAGATTCTCGATCAGCTGCCGATTGATCAGGCCACAGCTGATCGAATCGTGGCTGAGGCCAACCAAGCCTTCCACTGCAACATGAAGATGTTCCAGGAACTGGAGGGCAACCTGGTGGCGGCGATCGGCAAGGTGCTTTTCGGATTCCTCACCCGTCGGCAGCGGACTGGCAGCACGGAAGCCGTGGTGGCCTGAGGCTGCCCTCGCCCACTTCTGAGCCAGACTCAGCCGGTTCCCGTCACGCCCGCCGGCGTTTCCCCCCCTGAGCGTTCCGCGCCTGAGCCCCGTTCGCTTTCTTGTGCCTGGCACCACAGGCAAGTTTCGCTGCGGTGGGCTTTTGGTGGAAATGCAAACCGCCGGCTTGGTGGCCTCCCTGCGCCCCACCCAGCTGGTGACCTACCGGCAGCGGGAACCGGACCATCCCTTCCTGGGCGACCTGCTGCGGCAGGAGCCAGCCCCGGGCACGGCCCTGTGGGTGGTGAGCTGGGGCTTTGATGTGCCAGCCCTCCTGCGGCAGCTGCAGGGTAGGCCCGTGGCCTATCACGCCCACAGCAGTGGCTATGGCTTTTCCCTGCCAGCGGGTGTGCCCGTGCTGGCGGTGAGCCGCAACACTCTCGCCTACTGGGGCGAGAAAGCATCTCGCCATCCCCTCTTCCTGGTGCCCAACGCCCTTCATCCGAAGTGGCTGGAGCGCGGCGCCCGCCCCCCATCCCTCGGGCCATCGGGAGGATTGGCAGCGCGGCGGCCGATTGATGTGCTCGTGCAGCGGCGCAAAAACAGCCGCTATGTGTTGGAGGAGCTGGTGCCTGAACTCCGGCGCGCTGGTCTGAACGTTGAGCTCCAGAGCGGCTGGGTGGAGGATCTGGTGGATCTCTTCAACAGCGCCACCGTGGTGCTTTACGACTCGGCCGATTACTGGCGCGGGCGTGGGGTGAGCGAGGGCTTTGGCTTGCCGCCGATTGAGGCGTTGGCCTGCGGCTGTGTGGTGTTCAGCAGCCTCAACCATGCCCTGGCGGACACCCTGGATCCCGGGGTGCTCGGCCATCAGATCGGTTGCGGCACCCTGGCCAGTGATGTGGAGCGCATTCAGGCGGCTGTGCGAGACCCTGCGGCCTGGCAGGGCGAGCCCGAGCGGCTGGCGGCCTTGCTGCGGGAGTGCTCCGAGCCAGTGCTCCTGGAGCGCTGGCGGCATGCCTTGCAGGACATCGATGACCATTGGCATCGCGCACTGGTCCTTGGCGCCGCGCCCTTGCAGGCTCGGCCGGTGTGGCGCTTGCGCTGGGGCCAGCGGGTGGGGCGCTTGCAGGGGTGGCTCTCGCGAGGTCTCAAGCGATGAACGCTCCAATAGCGTGCGGAGAATGGGATGGCAAGTAGAGCGTTGGCCAACAGACATCAGCCGCTTCTACAGAGCAACACTCTCAGCCATTTGAAGAGATTACTCAGTTATTTGCCTTCGGAACGATTGCGGGCATTGCTGTTTCTTCTGCCCCTTTCAATTGTGCCAGGTTTGGCGGATCTGTTGACGGTTTGGGTGGTGAGTCGCCTGTTTGGTGCCCTGGTGGGCAGCAAGCTACAGGACCATCTTCCTGGCGTGAAGGTGTTTGGGGGCAATGCGTTCAACCAGAGCTTGTGGTTGGTCGCCTTGCTGATCGCTTTCGCTTGGATGGCCTCACTGTCCAAGTTGTTATTGCAGTTTTTTCAGCAGCGTCTCACCGCGCGCATTTGGATCGACCTCTCCAACCAAGTGCATTCGCGTGTGTTGGCGCAAGGCTATGAATATCACCTCTCGAAAAGCACGGCCAAGCTCTCGGCAATGGTGCTGAGTCATGTGAAAAAAACATCCAACTCTGTGGTAAATCCATTGCTGCGAATGGTGGGCAGCATTTTTTCGATCGTTATGCTTTGTTTTGGCATCCTTTATCTTGGCCGTGGCCTCGCTGCCCTGCTGATTGTTTTGTTGATCGGAGCGTATCTCGCCGCCTCACTGATCATCACGCCTTACCTTCGCCATGCCTCCCGCCAAAAAATCAGGCTGGAAGCGCGGACGGCTCATATTCTTTTGGAATCTTTGGGATCGATTCGAGATATTCGGCTCAGCAACTCTGAGCGCCACTTTCGAGATGCCTTCCTTCAGGCTGGCGAAGAGTCGAAGCGCTATGCCTGGGCTTCGGAACTGTTGCCCACCGTTCCCCGCATGTTGATCGAGCCCTTCGGGATCACGATCATTTTTGCAGTGGGAGCTGTGCCCGCCCTGATGAGCGGTGATAACGAGAAGGTGCTCC
Source organism: Cyanobium sp. (assembly GCA_046081785.1). GTDB lineage: Bacteria > Cyanobacteriota > Cyanobacteriia > PCC-6307 > Cyanobiaceae > Cyanobium. The sequence goes on along the minus strand of JBJTWN010000058.1, from coordinate 3,395 downwards.
AGATCATTCCCTTCCTTGCCACATTGGCAGTCGCCGCCCTGCGGCTCACGCCTCCCCTTCAGGATTTCTTTGCCGCGCTCACCCAGCTGCGCAGCGGTTTGCCCGTGGTGGAGAGCATTCTTGACCTGCTCGACCTGCCCAGTTCCCGCCCCACCCTTGCCACACCGGGGGTGCCGACGCCCGAAGGGATCTTCCCCACCCGCTCGATTCGGTTGCAAAACGTCTGGTATCGCTATCCCACCAGTGAGGAGTGGGTGCTCGAGGATGTGACCCTTTCGATTCCCGTAGGCTCCCGCATCGCCCTGGTGGGCACCACCGGGGGAGGGAAGACCACCACCGCCCACGTCTTGCTCGGCCTGCTCGAGCCGCAGCGGGGGTGCCTGCAGTTGGATGGCATACCCGTGAGCGAATTGGACATGCCCGCCTGGCAGGCCAGCTGCGCCCAGGTGCCCCAATTTATCAATCTGCTCGATGCCAGCATTTTGGAAAATGTGGCTTTTGGACAGTCGGAGGAGGAGATCAACCAGGCTGAAGTGTGGGAGGCGCTGGATGCGGCCCAGCTCGATGAATTCGTGAGTGAACTTCCCTACGGCCTCCACACCCCCATCGGTGAAAACGGCCTGCAGCTCTCGGGAGGCCAACGCCAGCGCTTGGCCCTGGCCAGGGCCTTTTACCGCCGGGCCCGTTTTCTGCTCCTGGATGAGGCCACCAGCGCTCTGGACAATCGCACCGAGAATGAGGTGATCGAGGCCCTGGAATTGGTGGGTCGCCGCTGCACCACCTTGGTGATTGCCCATCGACTCAGTACGGTGAAACGCTGTGACCGCATCTACGAATTTGAGGGGGGCCGCATCAAGGCCTTTGGCACTTTCGATGAATTGCGCCATCTGTCCGAATCGTTCCGCGATCTGGCCTCTCTCGAGGCCCGTTCCGCCAGCTGAACGGGTTGTTTGCCGCGATCGGTCGTGCCCCCGCTGTCTCCCTTCACCCTCGCTTTGCCATTGATGTCTGCCTCCCCCCTCACCCTGATCGCCGGTCCCTGTGTGATCGAGAGCCCGGATCTGGTGATCGAGGTGGCATCCCACTTGCAGGGCCTGGCTGAGCGCCTGGGGATCGATGTGATCTTCAAGGCCAGCTTTGACAAAGCCAATCGCAGCTCAGGCGGCTCCTTTCGCGGCCCTGGAATGGAGGAGGGGCTGGAGGTGCTGGCTGAGGTGAAGCGCCGCTTTGGCCTGCGCCTGCTCACCGATATTCATGAGAGCCACCAGGCTGAGGCGGTGGCCCCGGTGGTGGACGTGTTGCAGATCCCTGCCTTTCTCTGCCGTCAAACCGATCTGCTTTTGGCCGCGGCGGCGGCTGTGCGCGGCAGCGACCGCGTGATCAATGTGAAAAAGGGCCAGTTCCTCGCCCCTTGGGACATGGCGCAGGTGGTGGCGAAACTCCGAGAAGCTGGCGTGGAGCACCTTTGGCTCACGGAGCGGGGCACCTGCTTTGGCTACAACACGCTGGTGGTGGATTACCGCAGCTTCCCCCAGCTCCGGGGCCTTGGCTGCCCCGTGATTTTCGATGCCACCCATTCGGTGCAACAGCCCGGCGGCCGCGGCACCAGCACCGGCGGGCAACGGGAGTTTGTGGCGCCTCTGGCTCGGGCCGCCGTCGCCGTGGGGGTGGATGGTTTGTTCATGGAGGTGCATCCCGATCCGGATCGCGCCCTCAGCGACGGGCCCAACATGGTGCCTCTCCATCGCCTGGAACCCCTGTTGCAGCAGTTGCTCACCATTCGCACTGCGCTGTTGGAGCAGCCTGAAGCCGTGAGCCACCTCTGAGCGGCGGCTTCTCCATGTTGCGCATGTTGCACCGGCGCTGGCGCCACCTCTGGGCCTCCCGCCGTTGTCGAGCTCGGCTTCGGCAGCTGCGATTGTTGGTGTTGGATGTGGATGGAGTGCTCACCGATGGCGGCCTCTGGACCACCGAGAGCGGGGACGTGATCAAGCGCTTTGATGTGCGCGATGGCCTGGGCATTCGATTGCTGCAGCAGGCGGGCCTTGAGGTGGCCTGGCTCAGCGGCGGTAAAAGTGGTGCCACCGAGCAGCGCGCCCGCTACCTCGGCATCGACCATGTGCTCACCGGGGTGGGGGATAAACCTGCCGCCCTCGCCGCCCTGCAGGCCCGGCTGGGGGTGAGTGCCCATGAGAGCGCTTTCGTGGGCGATGACCTCAATGATCTCGCTGTGCGGCCCGTCATCGGCTTGCTGCTGTGCACCGCCGATGCGGTGGCCCCCCTCCGGCAGCGGGCTGATTGGGTGCTCGACCGCAATGGAGGGGATGGGGCGGTGCGACGCCTGGCGGAGGAGATTTTGCGAGCACGGGGTGAGTGGGCCGAGCTCGCGGGTCAAGGTTGGAGGCAACGCAATGATTGACCGCTTCTCCCGACTGCGCACCAACGTGCGGGAGCAGTTGCTTCAGGGCCTCAGGGGCGGGCGGCTCGGCCCCCTGAATCGCTTGGCCCATCTGGATCGCGACCAGTGGCAAGCCTTGGCGGCCTATCGCGGCCTGGTGCATCAGGCCTTTTCCGGCAAGCCCCTGGCGCCCCAGGTGTGCAGTGACCTCTGGGATCAGGGAGAGTTTCGTTCTTCGACCGATCGCAAGGCCTTTTTCAGCCCGGCCCGCAGGGAGCTGGAGAATTCTTCCCATCACTACGGCCATGACGTGCAGCTCAAGCGCCATGCCGGCCTCCCCCTGATCGGAGCGCCCCTGCCCTGGTTGCTGGAGCATGGCCTCAAGGTGAGCCGCACGGCCACGTTTGAAAGTCCCCGCCGCTGGAGCCGCGGCTACCTCTGCATGGGGGAACGCCGGGCGGCCTGGTTGCAGGAACGGTTTGCTATGCCGGCCGTGCCGATCGGCCCCTGGGTGGCGTATGCCCGGCCCCTGCTCACGCCCCCGGAGATCCAGAGCTTGCGAGAGCAGCTGGGCCCCACCTTGCTTGTGGTGCTCGCCCACAGTTGGGACCAGGTGGAGCGCAAGATGGATCTGCCGGCCTGCATCGAGGCCATCGCCGCCATCGCTGATGCCGGGGGATACGGCTCGGTGATCTGGCTGCGGCATTGGAAGGATCCCCAACTGGAGGGGTTGCCCCCAGGCTGGATCGTTGCCTGCAATGGCCACCGCTCCAACCCCTGGTTTCTCGATGCCATGCGGACGCTGCTCGAGGTCAGCGATGGCTTGGTGAGCAATGCCTTCGGCACCCATTTGGGCTACGGCGTGGCCCTTGGCCTGCGCCTGCACTGGCTTCCGGTGGAGGCCGAGCAGGATCTCTCCACCTTGCAGGCAACCAAAGCCGAGGAGGAGGCAGCGGAGTGGGCGGAGCGGCAACGGCTCAGCGCGGAACTCGCCAGC
>JBJTWN010000057.1:0-70339 GCA_046081785.1 Cyanobium sp. | reverse complement strand
CGGCAATGGATCGAGGACTCTGGCGCCAGTGAGGAGCAAAAGCGCATCGAACGCGGCAAGCTCGAAGCCCTGCTCGGCTTCAGCCAGGCGGGCAGCTGCCGCCGCCAGCTGCTCCTGGCCCACCTCGGAGAAAGCCTCGAGTCTCCTTGCGGCAACTGCGACAGCTGTCTGGATCCCCAGCCCACGGTGGATGTGACGGAGGCAGCGCGCAAGGCCCTTTCGGCGGTGCATCGCACGGGCTATCGCTTTGGCTCCGCCCATCTGGTGGACGTGCTGCTGGGAGCCGACACGGCCAAGATCCGCCAGATGGGCCACCAGGAGCTGAGCGTCTATGGCCTGGGCAAGGAGCTGGATCGCGGGCAATGGCGCAGTTTGTTTCGCCAACTGGTGAGCCTTGGTTTGCTGGTGGCCGATCCAGAGGCCCGAGGTGGCCTGCGTTTTGGCCCCCAGGATCTGGTGCGCCCCCTCCTACGGGGGGACATCCCTCTGGCCCTGCCCCTGCCGCCACCCAGCCGGGAAAGGCGTGCCAGCCCCGCGGGACTCGCCGCGGCCAGAGAGGGCCCCGAGGGTCTGTCGGCCCGGGCGGAGGCCACCTTCCGCGCCCTCAAGAGCTGGCGGCTGGAGCAGGCACGCCAGCAGGGCGTGCCTCCCTACGTGGTGTTCCACGACCGCACCCTGATCGAGATCGCTCAGCGCCGGCCCAGCACGGAACAGGAGTTGGCGGAGGTGAGTGGCGTGGGCCGGGCCAAACTGGAGCGCTACGGGGCCGATCTGCTGGCCCGGCTCGCGGAGTTGGGGTAGGGCCATGGCGATCCTGCGGGCCGAACGACTCAGCAAGCAATTCCGAGTGGCGGACAAGCAACCGGGACTGGGGGGCACCCTGCGCCATCTGGTGCGCCGCAGCTGGCGCGTGGTCGACGCTGTGCAAGAGGTGAGTTTCACGATCGAACCCGGCGAGATGGTGGGCTTCCTTGGCCCCAATGGGGCCGGCAAGACCACCACTCTCAAGATGCTCAGCGGCTTGATCCACCCCAGCAGCGGGGTGGCCGACGTAGGCGGGTTGGAACCACGACGCCGCCAGCGCCGCTTCCTGGAGACGATCACCCTGGTGATGGGCCAGAAACAACAACTGCTTTGGGATCTGCCCCCCCTCGACAGCCTCTACCTGAATGCGGCCGTCTACGGCATCGACGACGGGGAAGCCAAGCGACGCATCCGCGAGTTGGCCGAGATGCTGGAGCTGGGCCCCGAGCTCACCCGGCCGGTGCGCAAGCTCTCGCTGGGCGAGCGGATGAAAGCCGAGTTGATGGCCGCCCTGCTGCACCGCCCCCAGGTGCTCTTTCTCGATGAACCCACCCTCGGGCTCGACATCAATGCCCAAGTGCGCGTGCGCGACTTTCTGGCGGCCTACAACCGCCGCTACGGCGCCACCGTGCTGCTCACTAGCCATTACATGGCCGACATCACCGCCCTCTGCCCGCGGGTGTTGCTGATTCATCAGGGCAGGCTGTTTCATGACGGCAGCCTGGAGGCGCTCACCAGCCGGTTGGCGCCCTGCCGGGAAGTGCGGCTGGAGCTTCGCAAACCCGTCTCCGCCGCCATCCTGGAGGCCTACGGCGAGGTGCAGCAGCTGCAGGGGCGGCAGGTGCGCCTGCTCATCCCCCGCGGGCAGCTCACCGGCCAGGTGGCCCGGTTGCTGTCCGAGCTGGCGGTGGAGGATCTGGAGGTGCGTGATCCCCCTGTAGAAGACCTCATCGGGGAAGTCTTCCGTCAGGGAGCGGTGGCATGAGCAGGGGGCTCAGGCTGGCTCGGGTGCTCCTGGCCACCCAATACGCCCACATGGTGGAGTATCGGGTCGAAATCGCCCTGTGGGCGCTCTCCGGGGTGGTGCCCCTGATGATGATGGCCCTGTGGATTCACCAGGCCGACACGGCTGGAGCCATGGGTGCCACCAGCGGTGGCGGATCTGGGTTGAGCCGGTTGGATCTGGCCCGCTACTTCCTGAGCGCCTTTGTGGTGCGCCAGTTCACCATCGCCTGGGTGGTCTTCGCGTTTGAAGAGGACGCCCTGCAAGGTCGGCTCTCCCCCTTCCTGCTGCAGCCTCTCCACCCACTCTGGCGTTACCTCAGCGCCCATCTCGGCGAGCAGGCCACTCGCTTTCCCCTTGTGTTGGGCCTGATGGCCCTCTTCTTGGCAATGGTGCCCTGGGCTGCCTGGCTGCCCTCACCGGGACAACTGTTGCTGGCCTTGCTGGCCACGGGCCTGGCTTTCGCGGTGAACTTCCTGGTGCAGAGTTTGATCGCGGTGCTCTGCTTCTGGAGTGAGAGGGCCAGCGCCATCGAGCGCCTGCACACCCTGGCCATGCTCTTCCTCTCGGGTTTGATGGCGCCCCTGGAGGTGTTCCCCCCCGCCATGCGCCAGCTCGCCAGCCGGACGCCCTTTCCTTGGATCATCCACTTCCCTGCTCGCCTCCTGGCGGGAGGCGATGTGAACGTGGCTGAGGGCTTCACGGCTTTGCTGGGCTGGTTGGCTCTCCTGTTGCCGCTCACGCTCCTGCTCTGGCGAGCCGGGGTGCGCCGCTACACGGCCATGGGGGGCTGATGGGCAGGTATCTGAAAACGCTTCTGCGCTTCTGGAGCACCGCCCTGGCCAGCCAGACGGAATACCAGCTCAACCTGCTGTTCGACCTGCTGGCCATGGGCGGCAACCTGGCGGGCAGCCTTTTTGTGATTGGTCTCTTCTTCCAAGGGGGGCGAAGCCTGGGTGGCTGGACGTGGCCCGAGGCTCTGGTGGTATTGGGGGTCTACACGATGCTCGATGGCGTGGCGAGCACCGTGCTGCGGCCCAACCTGAGCCGCATCGTCGCCCACGTGCAGGAGGGCACGATGGATTTTGTCTTGCTCAAACCGATCGACAGCCAGTTTTGGCTCTCCACCCGCACCTTCGCCCTCGGGGGGCTGCCAGAGATCCTGGGCGGCCTGGGCCTGATGGGGTGGGCTGCTGCCGTGGCCGGCGCCAGGCCCACCCCGATGGCGGTGGGAGCGGCGGCCCTGCTGCTCTTGGCGAGCCTCACCATTCTTTACAGCCTCTGGTTTCTGCTCGCCACCACCAGCATTTGGTTTGTGAAGACATGGAATGCCACCGAAGTGCTCCGCGCCACGCTCACCGCCGGCCGCTACCCGATCAGCGCTTACCCGAACACCTTGCGGCTGCTCTTCACGGTGGTGATTCCCGTGGCCTTTCTCACCACCGTGCCGGCCGAAGCGATTTTGGGGCGGCCCTCTTGGCGGTGGCTCCTGGCGGGAGGGGGAATGGCCGTGGGCTGCTTTGCCCTCAGTCGCTGGTTCTGGTGGCGAGCCCTGCGCTCCTACACGTCGGCTTCCAGCTGAGGCCTCACCAGGCGGCCGACGAGAGGAATCCCTCCGGCGTATGGGGGCCCGCCAACCGCTGCTCCCGAGAGGGGTCCAAGGGTCCAGCGAGCAGCTCAGCCGTCTCGATCGCGGCCCCTTCCGGCAGAGCTGGGCGGTCGGGATCAAAAGCGGTGGGGTGGGTGACGCTGCTGGAGAAGCCGCGAAAAATCAGCAGTTCGAAGGGTTCCCTGCCTGCCCCGGCGCCCTCCACCGGCACCCCCTGCCCATCGATCGCCACGTGCCCCCGCAGGCGCAACACCCGATCGGGCCGGCCGCGGCTGATCTCCTCGAAGGCGGCCAAAAGGGCGGACACGCTCTTGAGCGCAGCGGTCTGATCAGTGGGGCTGCCATCGTTCACCTGACGTTGCGGTTCGCTGAGCTTCACGCTGGGGCTGCCAATCGCTTGAGGCTATTCACCAATCGGATGGGGCTGCCATGGGAGCGGAGCAAACCCTAAAACTCACCTGCCACCCGGCCCTGGCGGGGCACCCGCAGCAGCAGCCACTGCAGCAGCCCCACCCCGTAGCCCACCAACAGGACATAACCCACAAAGGCCGCCACACCGGGCGTCCAAGTGGCGCCAAAGATGAACCCCAACACCCGTGCCACCACCCCATGCAGGCCTGCGGGGGCTTCCAGCCAAACCCGACAAAGGGGACGGTCCACCGCACCGCTGAGGCAAGGCAGGGCCGTGGCAGCCAGAGCCGCGCTGGCCAGGCCGTAAAACGTGAGGCTCCAGCGCCACAAACGCACCGTGAGGGGGAGAGCTCGCCAGGGGGGCATGTCGGCCAGTTCCTCATTGAGATCCACCCACAGCCAGAGGGACACCACCATCAGCAGGGGGGCGAGCACCAACAGGGCATAGCCGGCTGGACGGGAGTGGGTGAGCAGCAACAGGGCGATCACCATCAGCGAGGCCACCTTCCAGTAGATCCCCAACAAACGAAGCAGGGCCTGCTCCCTCCTCAGGGCCGCCCAGCCCAAGAGAACCAGGGGCAACCCCACAGCAAAGAGCAGGCCCAGACGCACGTCGAGCCACACCAGGGAGCGATAGAGCAAATCCGGCACAGCCATGGGTTCGGTAAGGCGCCATTATCCGTACACCCTGCGGGCGATAGCTTCCAGCGATGGCCCTCCCATCCTTTCCCTGGCTGACCTCCCGACCCCGTGGAGCCTGGTGTCGCAGTGCCCTGGCCAGCGATGTGTCGCTGCAGGGGGCCGTGGACGGGGTGGTGCAGCAGCTCTCGGGCACCGGCCGAGCCGACCTTGCACTCGTGTTTGCCTACAGCGGTTTCGCCAGTGACCTGCCCCGCCTCTTGCCGCTGCTCAGCCAAAAGCTGCAGGCCACTCACTGGATCGGCTGCTGCGGAGGCGGGGTGGTGGGCACCGGCAAACAGGACGCCCACGAACTCGAGGGGGAACCGGCCCTGAGCGTGCTGCTCCTCCAACTACCGGAGGCCGTTCTTCACCCCTTTTGCCTCGACACCAACGCCCTGCCCGATTTGGATGGGCCCGCCGAGGCCTGGCTCGCAGCCCTTGGACTGCCTCCAACTCCCCTCTCTGGCGAGAGCAGCCCAGCCTCGATGCTCTTGTTGGTGGATCCCAGCTGCAGCGCCATCAACGACCTGATCAGCGGCCTCGATTACGCCCTCCCCCACACGTTCAAGGTGGGGGGCATTGCCGGCCAACACAGCGCACCCCATGGATCGCTGCTCTACAGCTCTGGAGACGGAACCGGCGGCGTTCGCAGCGGGGCAGTGGGTTGCTTGATCAGCGGCGGCTGGCGCTTGGATCCCTTGGTGGCTCAGGGCTGCAGGCCCATCGGCCCGGTGTTGGAGGTGGAGCAGGCCCAGCGCAACATCGTGATCCAAGTGAGCAAAGGCGATGGCGACCGCCGCAGTCCGGTAGAGGCCCTGCAGCACATCCTCAGCGAACTGAGCCCCACTGAACGAGAGCAGGTGAAGCACTCGCTCTTTCTTGGAGTCGATCGCAGCGAGATGCTGCTCAGCAGTGGAGTCGAACCTCCCGCCGCCTTCCTGGTGCGCAATCTCATCGGTGTGGATCCCCGCAACGGCGCGGTCGCTGTGGCCGAGCGCATGCGTGTGGGACAGAAAGTGCAATTCCAGTTGCGGGATGCGGAAGCCTCCCGGCAGGACGCCCGCCAACTGCTCGGCCGCCAGTCTGTGGAGAGTGGCGAGCCCCTGGCGGCCCTGCTCTTCGCCTGTCTTGGGCGGGGTGAAGGGCTCTATGGGGAAGCCGATGGGGATGTGAAGCTCTGCCGGGAGGTGTTCGCCACCGTGCCGATCGGTGGCCTCTTTTGCAACGGCGAGATCGGTCCGGTGGGGGGAGCCACCCATCTGCACGGATACACAGCCTGCTGGGCGTTCCTGGTTCCCAACGGCTGATGGTGCGCCAGCACGTCAACCCCCTCAGCAGGGTTTATCAGCTGCCGCGGCCTCTGCCTCCCCTCGACGAGCTCTTCGCCAATCCAGAGCTCCCCCTCCATCTCGACATTGGCAGCGCCCGGGGTCGCTTTTTGCTAGCCCTCGCTCCCCTGCGGCCGGAGCACAATCACTTGGGCCTTGAAATCCGCCGACCCCTGGTGCGTGCGGCCGAAGCGGACAGAGAGGCCGCCCAGCTTCCCAATCTGCGCTTTCTCTTCGGGAACGCCAACGTGAGCCTGCCGGGCTGGCTTGCGGAACTCCCCCCCGGACGCCTGGAGGTGGTGAGCCTGCAGTTCCCCGACCCCTGGTTCAAAACCCGCCACCACAAGCGGCGGGTGCTGCAGCCCGTGCTCCTGCAAGCCCTGGCGGGGGCCATGTCGCCTGGAAGCGAACTCTTCCTGCAAAGCGATGTGCGTGAGCTGATCGAGCCGATGGTGGCCCTGGTGGAGGGCAGTGGCTGCTTCCACCGCCCCCCTGCCGATCCCCAACCCTGGCGGTTCACCAATCCCATGCCCGTGCCCAGCGAACGGGAGCACCATGTGGAGACCCAGGGACTTCCTGTGTTTCGGGTGCTCTTTGCAAGAAACAGCGCCAAGCCTCCGCCACTCGACGCACTGGAGGCCATCGCCGAAGCCAGAGCAACCCCCCCCGCCGATAATCCTGGCGAACAACCTGATCATCCTCTGTGACTGCCGTCGCACCCACCCCCCTTTTGCTGCGCTGGCAGGGGTTGTTGGCCCATCAACGCAGCGGCTGGCTTGCTGAACACCTGGAGCTCATCGCAGGACTCGTGTTGTGCGGCCTGATGGCTTGGTTGCCCCAGCTCACCCGCGGGGGCCTGAGCTTGTTGATCTTTGCCAGCGGCCTGCTCTGGTTGCTCTGGGCCCTGCGCACCCGACCGGGCGGGATCGGGGCCATCAACGGATGGCTGCTGGCGGTGCTCGCCGTGGCCATCATCGCCACAGGGTTTTCGCCGGTGCCCGTGGCGGCCTTCAAGGGGCTGATGAAACTGGTGAGCTACCTGGGCGTCTATGCCCTGATGCGTCAGTTGCTGGCCACCGCACCCTTCTGGTGGGATCGGATCACCGGCGCCTTGCTGGCAGGATCCTTGCTCACCAGTGTGATTGGCATCCGCCAGCTTTACGGCGATGCCGGAGCCCTGGCCCGCTGGTCGGATGCCAACTCGGTGGCCCAGGGCACCGTGCGGATTTACAGCACGCTCGAGAACCCCAACCTGCTGGGGGGCTACCTGCTGCCGATCCTGCCCATGGCCGCTGTGGCCCTGCTGCGCTGGGCTGGATGGCCCAGGCGGCTGTTTGCCGGGACCTCCTTGGGGCTGGGCATTGTGGCCCTGGTGCTCACCTACAGCCGGGGTGCCTGGATGGGCATGGTGGCGGCCCTGGCCCTGTTGGCTCTGCTGCTGGTGCTGCGCCAGACCCGCTCCTGGCCCCCGCTTTGGCGCCGGCTGGTGCCCATTCTGTTGCTGGGGGGAGCCGCATTGGTCTTGGTCCTGCTCATCACCCAAGTGGAGCCCTTGCGGGTGCGGGTGATGAGTCTGGTTGCTGGCCGTGAAGACAGCTCCAACAATTTCCGCATGAACGTGTGGACCGCGGCTCTGGAGATGATCCGCGACCGGCCCTGGATCGGCATTGGCCCGGGGAACACCGCCTTCAACCTCATCTATCCGCTGTATCAGCAGCCGAAGTTCAATGCCCTCAGCGCTTACTCGATTCCCCTGGAGTGGCTGGTGGAGGCAGGCATTCCTGGCTTGATCAGCGGGGCAGGCCTCTTCCTGACCGCCATGGCGACAGGCTTGAGCCAACGGGATGCCCACGGCCCACTGGTGCTGCCGGCTCTGGCCGCAATCGCCGCTTTCGCAGGCCTGGCGGTGCAAGGTCTCACCGACACCATCTTCTTCCGGCCTGAAGTGCAGCTGATTGCCCTGTTCAGCCTTGCCACCCTGGCAGCCAGCGTCTGCGGCGCCGGAGCCAGCCAGCTCGGACTCAGGCGGCCGTGAGCCCAAACAGCCAGCTCCTGGCAGGGTTTGATGCTGGTCAGACCCACACAACCTGCCGGCTCGCCACGCTGGCAGGAGAGCCCATCGCAGAAGGGAAGGGCCCGGGGGTGGGACATTTGGCAGCGCCTGAGGGGCCGAAGCGGTTTCAGGAGGCCCTGCGAGAAAGCCTGGTGCGGGCTCGGGCCAAGCTGGTGGATGGCCAGGCCCCCCAAGCGATCTGGCCCCTTGCAGCGGCAGCAATCGGCGCCAGCGGCATCGAGCATGGCAGCGCAGTGCAACAACAGGGTTTGCAACTGGCGGTGGAGAGCTTGGGGCTGCGCGAAGACCGGCTGGTGGTGACCGGGGATGAGCGCACGGCCCTGGCGGGCGCCTTCCCTGAGGGGGAGGGGATCGTGGTGATCAGCGGCACGGGCACCATCGCCCTGGGCCGGGATCGCTCAGGCCATCACCACCGCTGCGCGGGCTGGGGCTGGCTCCTGGATGGCGCCGGTTCGGCGATGGATATCGGCAGGGATGCCCTGAGCCTGAGCCTGCGCATGGCCGATGGTCGCCACCCCGATGGTCCTCTGCGGCCTGCCCTATGGCAGGCGCTGGGATTGGAACTGCAGAATCCCCAGTCTCCTCAGCAGATCAAGGCGAGGGTGGTGATGCCCAACTTTGGCCCAGCGGGTTTTGCCGCCCTGGCCCCTGTGGTGGAGCAGCAGGCAGCGGCAGGCGATGAGCTGGCGCGAGGCATCTTGCAACGGCACGGCGAAGCGCTGGTGGAGATGGTTGTGGCTGTGGCAAAGAGGTTGCAGCTGGTGTCGCCACCCGTGAGCGCCCTGGGTGGCGCGATCACCCATCTGAACCATTTCCGCAAGGCCTACTTGCTGGCCCTGAGCACAGCCCTGCCAGAAGGGGTCCCCCAGGAGCCCGCTGGCGATGGTTGCGCAGGGGCCATCTCGCTTGCCGCTTCACGCTTGAATCCAAGCGAGAGATGACGACTCAACCCAGCTCGCGACAGGCCAAAATCCACAGGTAGAAATTGCGTGCGCGCAGAGCCTGTTCGAGATCCCGCCAACGACCGGGAAGACTGGTTTGCAAAGATTGAAATTCGGGGGTGCTTGCAATTAGATCACAACAGGCGGAAAACAATGCCATCCGCTCATCTTTGCTCAACACAGATGTGCGCCCCCTCAGCAACGGCCCCATCTGCATGAGCGTGACATCGTAAAGCTTGGGAGAGATCGGGATCTCCAGCCTCCTGCACAAAGCCAGCATCTCTTCCAGGATCCAATAGCTGTCTAACGACTTGTAGGTGAAGGGCGATTGGCCGCACTGCCCCATGGCATTGATCCGATACAAATAACCCGTTTCTTCAGGCAACTGCAACTCGGTGTATCGCGAATCAATGCAATAGAGCTGCAACGTATCCTCAAACCAATACCCCTCTGGAAAGCGAATGTCCGCCCAGACAGAGCGATCATAAATTCGACCCCAAGGAGCGCCATGGTTGCGCGGGCTGGCCGAGGGTCTCACAAACTCTCCATTCTCATCGACGTAGGTGAAGCGACTAGTGACAAAGTCGCAGGAATGCGAATGAAATTTCGAAAGGAGGTTGGCCAGATGACCTGGTGCAATCATATCGTCTGAGTCGACAAAGCAAATCTTGCGTCCCCTGACGCAATCAATAGCAACATTTCTCGCGCCTGAATATCCCTTATTCGCCTGATCAATGAGCACAATTCTCTGGTCTCTTGCCATGGCTGCCTTGATCACATCCAAGGAGTTATCTGTCGATCCATCATTGACGACAATCACCTCCAAGTCAACATCAACCTTTTGAGAGATTATCGAATCGAGACAGGCACCAACATAGGTGCCCATGTTGTACACAGGCACAATGATCGAAAGCTCAAGTGTGGGTTGCCTATGCAGAAATGCACAAGCGCCAGTGGGTGACATGGGCTTTTCTGACAGCGACTCCAGCAAAAGTCGAGACCCTGAAATGTGCGTCCGCGGCGCCAATCCACTCAACAGGCATAACGCCGAATAAACACCACCACTGCGCATCACTCGCTGAAAGCTTTGTTTTACGTTCAACCGCGAAAGCATTGCCCTGGCTCAATCCTGAGTGCGTTTATACACCGCAATTCCCCGCCGCACAGGCTGATCGCATCAGCCCCTCACCTGGCACTCATTCCTGGAGGCTCAAGCGGCGGAATTCAGGAGACGATCCGCCTCGGCTGCCAACAGGCTGGTCCAATGCTCCACCTGATCCGCTTCCGCTGCTTCCACCATCACCCGCAGCAGGGGCTCGGTGCCGCTGGCGCGGACCAGCACACGCCCCTGGCCAGCCATCGCCGCCTCCGCCCGGGCCACCACCTCGCGCATCGGAGCGCACTCCTGCCAAGTGGTGCGCCGGCTGCGATCCGGCACCGTCACATTCACAAGCTTTTGGGGATAGGGGCGAAAGCTCTCCTCCATCCACTCAGCCAAGGTCTGCCCGCGGCCATGCACCAGCGTGGCCACCTGCAGAGCTGTGAGCAAACCGTCACCGCTCATGCCGTGATGAGCTGAAAGGATGTGTCCACTTTGCTCGCCCCCAAGACCTGCTCCGAATTCCTCCATTGCCGCTTGCACATACTGGTCACCCACTGGCGTGCGCTCGAGCACTCCACCAACCTGCTGCCAGGCCCGCTCAAAGGCCAGATTGGACATCACGGTGGCCACAATTCGATCGGCCGGCAGCTGACCAGCCTGCCGCAGGGCCGAACCCCAGAGATAGAGAATCTGATCTCCATCCACCACACGACCGAGACCATCGACGGCAAGCATGCGATCCGCATCGCCATCGAAGGCAAAGCCCATCTCGGCTCCTGATGCGATCACGGCCTCCCTCAGGGGCTCCAGATGGGTGCTGCCGCAGCCTTGATTGATGCGCCCTCCATCCGGCCGCCCGTGCAACACCACCAGGTCGGCCCCCAGCTCACGAAAGATGGCTTCCCCGCAAGCCGTGGCGGAACCCCAGCAGAGGTCGAGCACCACTTTGCAGCCCTCCAATCTCTGGCCTGCCACGCTCGCCAGCAAAGCCCTCTGGTAGTCGGCCATCAGATCGCTGCGCAGGTGCACCGTGCCCGTGGCTGGAAGGTCGCCCTGTGGAGCGGGAGCCTCTCCCCGCAGCCCCATTTCAATGGCCTGCTGTTGCCCACGGGCCAGCTTGGCGCCGCTGGGCCCAAACACTTTGATGCCGTTGTCTTGAGGAGGATTGTGGCTGGCTGACACCATCAAGCCGCCTGCCGCTCCCCTGCGCCGAATCGTTCCTGGAACCGCGGGCGTGGGACACAGGCCCAGGTGCCAAACCTCCCGGCCTGCGGCGGCCAGCCCGGAGGACAGGGCCGCCACCAGCATGGGGCCGCTGGATCGGGAATCTGTGCCAATCACGACGGGCCCCTCCTCCGGCAGCACAAGCCCCGTCCAGTAGCCAACCTGCAGAGCCAGGGCGGGTGTCATCACGGTGCCAACCCGACCGCGGATGCCATCGGTGCCGAAAGCCGCTCCCTCCCCCAACGGGGCCCCGAGGGGGTACGCAGGGGCTGCGGCCATGGATGACAGAGGGAAAAGGATGGACAAGGCTACGCGTGATTGGACGGGCCCACCAGGGTTGCACTCAGCCGGAGGGACCAGCTCTCAAATCGGGCTCAGCTCCAGCGGCGGGGCCACCACAGCCAGCGCAACAGCTCAAAGACAGCCCAAAGCAGCAACAGCCCCACCACCGAACCCGGCAGCCATTGGAAAGGGGGCCAGGGCCTCAGCAGCCACATTCCAGCGGCCAAGGCCACCACGCTCAGAGCGCGGCGGCGGCCCCGCGAGCCCGGCAGATGGCGGAACAGCGGAGGGGCTTGGGGGAGGAGATGGCGCAGCTGACGCATGGGTCAGAGCGTGCGGGACGCTTGTTCAGAATGTCACCCTCTGCTCCCAGCCCTTGGCCCGACTCTCCCTCCTGCTGGCGATCTCCTGCTTGGGCACGGGCGGTGCGTTGCTTGCGGGCCGGGGCTTGCTGGGGCTGCAGCCAGCCTTGACACCGGAACGATCCACCGCCCAGCTGGAACGCATCTGGCGCTGGTCGCCCGATCCCGAGCGGCGGCGGGAAGCGGCCCTGCTCTTGGCCAGCCGCAACACCACCAGCTCCGCAGGTCCTGGGCCATGGCTGGCCGCCCAGGGCTGGGGCAGCGATCCGCTGGCCGCGGTGGTGCTCAAACAAGCAGCCCTGCAGCGCGAAACCCTCCAGGGGAAAGAGGCCGCCCTGCCCCTGTGGCGCCAGTTGCTGCGCCGCTTCCCCGCGGAACCCGCCAGCGCTGATGCCCTTTACACCCTGGGACGCCAGCAAGCCAGCCTGCGCCAGGAGTTGCTCAGCCGTTTTCCCGCCCATCCTGCCGCCCTGGCCGCCGCCCTCGAGGCGGGGCCAGGCGAATCCGAACGGCGCCAGGGCACGCTGCATCTGGCCCGTTGGGGCCCCCGCTGGCCAGGGGCCAGTGAAGCGATCTCGGCCCTCTGCGCCGACCGCTCCCTGAGCCCCGCCAGCCATGCCCAGTTGGCCCAAGGCCTTGCCGAGGCCGGGGATGGGCCGGGAGCCCAACGATGCCTTGGGGAGAAGGCTCCAGAAGCGGCGATCGTGTCCTCGCTCAGCAATGGTGGCCGGCTGGCTGTAGCGCGGACGTTGTTCAAGGGCAGCCCCGAAGCCAAGCGTCTGGCCTCGGCTTTGCTGATCGATAAGGTGACGCAACATCCGGATGGGTCGGGAGCGGAGGAGTCTGTGCGCCTGCTGAGCGAGCAGGAGGGCCCTGAAACGGCGGAGATCTTGAAGCGTCTGCCAGTCCGCTGGCAGAACACTGCCCCGGTGCAAGCCAGGCTCGCCCTGGCAGACAGCAGCGGCCGCGCTGCTCTGGCAGTGATGCAGCGCTGGCCGAAGGACCCAGCCAGTTGGGATCTGCAATGGGAGGTGGTGCGGCAAGGGCTCCTCGCCGGCAACTGGGAGGCTGTCATCGCCACGCTCAACGCCATCCCCGCCGAACAGCTTCCCCCGGTTTTGGCCGCACGCCATCGCTTCTGGATGGGCTACGCCCAACAGCAAACGGGCCAGGAGGAGGAGGCCACCCTCACCTGGAAGCAGCTGCTGGTGCATCACCCTGGCGGCTACTACGGCTGGCGAGCTTCAGCGCGGCTTGGCAAAGAAGACCTGACCTTGCGTGGTGGTCCAGCGGAGCAGCCTCCCCAAGCCCCCCCCTGGGAGCCCCTCGCCAGTGGCGATCGGGCCCTGGATCAGCTTTGGCGGTTGGCTCAGCCCACCGAAGCGTGGGAAACCTTGCGCGTCCGTCGGGCCGGCCAGCCCCCCACCACCAGCGCAGACCTGCTGGTGGAAGGACGGCTGCGACAAGGGGTGGGAGATGACTGGACCGGCCTTGGGCAGCTAGAGAAAGCTGCCCTGAGCCTCAAGCCCGAGCAGTGCACCCTCCAGCCCCAACTGGAGCGCGCCCTGCACCCCGTCCGTTTTGCAGATGCCTTCGCCCCTGCAGCCATGCGCCACCAGTTGCCTATGCCTCTCCTGCTCGGTGTAGCCAAGCAGGAATCCAGGTTCACTCCGGCGGTGCAATCCGCTGCGGGAGCCGTGGGGCTCCTGCAGCTGATGCCAGCCACCGCAGCCGAACTCGCCGGCACTTCCCTGAGCACGCAGGAGTTGCAGGACCCTGCGCGCAACGCCGAACTCGGTGCCCGATACCTCAGATCGATGCTCGATCGGTGGAAGGGGGATCCGCTGGCGGCTGTGGCCAGCTACAACGCGGGCCCGGGAGCCGTGCAGAACTGGCAGACCCCCGACCGATCACGCTTTCCCGAGCTCTGGGTAGAAGCCATCCCCTACCCAGAAACGCGGCTCTATGTGAAGAAGGTGCTGGGGAATGCCTGGAGCTACCAGAAGCCGCGGCAGCCGGCTTGCTAACTCTTCGGCCCAGGCGGCAAAAGCATCGGCCCGAGACTGCCGGAGGCCCCCAATCTCCCCAAGGAAACCCCACCGAGGACCAGAAGCACGAGCAGCAGCATCGTGACCAGGGGAGGCGGGACCAGACGGACCCGCACCATATCCAATCGGGCCAACAACACCGTGCAGCCGAGGATCAACACATCCGCCAGCATCTCCAGGTGCAGCATGTAAAGGCCGAGCAGGGTAACGATGAGCAGGGAGGCCACCAAGCTCACCACCCGGCTGGTAGCCATCAAGGAGGAGAGTTGCTGCAGGAGCAGGTCGGGCAAGGTGCACACCACCACGACCACCACCGCCTGGAAACATTCCATTGCCCAGGTGAGGCCATCGATGGCTTCTTGGCCTGGAGTCAAAGGCCTGGCGACACTCCAATCCAGCCCCAGGTAGGCGCTCACCAGCAAGAGGATGAGCAGCATCGGAGCCCGGAACGGCAGAAGCAGGTAGCGAAGAAACGTGCTCATCCTGGCTCCAAGGCAAGGCTGATCGCTGCGAAAGGACAACTGGGCAAACACTGTTCGCAAACCAAACAGCGGGCCGCATCAAAGGACAAACGGCGCTGACTGACGGAAAAGGCAAGGGCACCACTGGGGCAGACGCCCGAACAAAGCCCGCAATCCACGCACCTCCTGGGATCGATGCGAATCTCGCTGCGGGCTCTGCTTAGACGCAGTCCCTGGCGCTCGAGCCAGAGCTCAGCCGCATCCAATTCATCAATGTCTCCAGAGAGTTCCACCACCATGGTGCCGCTCTGGTTCGGGGCGATCTGGGCCCGCAGAATTTTGGCCGCCACATCAAAATCGACTGCCAACCGATAGGTGATCGGTTGGTGCACAGCATCGCGGGGGAAGTGGAGGGTGAGGCGCCGTTTCACGGGCCAACTGGGGGTGGTCGGACGCTAGCAAGGGAGCGCGGCTGCACATTCCTTGAGGCATCGGAGACCGTTATGTTCGCCTCTAGGTTTTCCTCAGCTCACACAAATCATGGGCGACCCCGCCACCCCAGCCCCCTTTGGCCGTCTCGAGCGGATGCTCTTGGCCGCCGTGGCCGCCCTGCTGGCGTTGGCGCTGTTCTGGCTGCGAGGCGGGCTCCATCCCGAGGCGGCTCTGGAGCGGCTGGCACGTCAGTCGCCTGAACTCAGTACAGCCCTGACCAACGGCCGGCCCACACTGGTGGAGTTCTATGCCGACTGGTGCGAGGCCTGCCGAGCCATGGCGCCAGCGATGGAGGCCATGGAACGGCGCCACCAAGGGGAGATGGATGTCGTGTTGTTAAACGTGGACAATCCCCGCTGGCAGCCCCAGATCGACAGCTACGGCGTCAACGGCATCCCCCATCTGGAGATGTTTGGTGGGGCAGGAGAACGATTGGGGCAGGTGATCGGTGCCCGCAGCGCGGCTGAGCTGGAAACCCTGGGCGACGCCTTGGTGGCAGGCGAAGGCCTCCCCACTTTGTCCGGCTCGGCTCCCACCAGTGCCCTGGCCGTGGAGCAGGCTGCTCCCCAGCCACCCCCCATTGCTCCCCGCAGCCATGGCTGAGCCCCTCTTTGATCCCCGCTTTCGCGTGGAGACCCTCGCCGCCACCCCCAATCCCCAGCAATGCGTCTACGCCGCAATGCACCAGGACTACAGCGAGGGTTTCGTGGCTGCCGAACGGGACACTTGGCCTGATGAACAGCAGGCTGGTGAGATCTGCGTGAAGCGCCTCCTGGCGGGCGAGCGTGGCCACTACGGGCCGCTGGAGCACGGCCAGATTGTTCTCAACGTGGGCTGGTTTCCCCATTCGGTGATGCAACAGGCCCGCACCCATCGGGTGGGCGTGAGCTTCGATGTGCAGTGCCTGGCGGCAAATACCGAAATCACCTTCCTGCAGGCTTCAGGGGCTCTTCGCAGGATCCGGATCGCCGAACTGCACGACCTCTGGACGAACGGTGAGAGGGCCCATCGTGCGCGCCACCAGTGCGACCGCCAGGGAGAAAAACCTGGCAGCTACCGCCGCGACTGCCGCAGGCGCCTTCAGAAGATGAAGCTGCGGGTGCTGAACGAAGACACCGGTGTCTTCGAGACGAGCCACATCCGCGACGTGATCTGCAGCGGGCTGCAGCCTGTGTACAGGCTCACGATGGAGGACGGCCGCACCCTCGACTGCACGGCCAACCATCGTCTGTTCACCCCGGACGGCTGGCAGACCATGGGGGAAGCGGTGGGGCTGCGCACCCGCCGCGACGGCAGCGTGCGCCGTTTCCGCCGCACCGCCAGGGTGATGGCCAACGGCATGGTGGCGGCCGGCAGCGGCGCCTACCGCGACCAACACTGGCTGCGGGAGCAGATCGAGAGCGGCGCTTCCGTGGGCGAGATGGCCGATCGGGCGGGCTGCTCCGCCACCACGATCCGGGTCTGGACGCGGCGCCATCAGCTCCCCCTGCTGAACAGCGACAGCCGCTTCAAGCCAGGTCAGAAGCCCTGGAACCACAATCCTGTAGCGCCCTGGCGGCAGCGGGACTGGCTGAGCCAACACCTGACGGCCGGCGCCCAGGAAAGGAAGCTGAGGGCCCATCCCCTCACGGTGACGAATGTGGAATACCTCGGCGAGCAGATCACCTACGATCTGGAAGTGGAAGAGCCCTGGCATAACTTTGTGGCCAACGGGCTCGTGGTCCATAACTCAATGCGCTACACCGGCGAGCGCATCTGCCGCGCCGCCCGCGGTGAATTGGAGCTGGAAGAAGTGTTCTATCTGCGACCAGTGGGCGCCTACAGCGACCGCCAGGGGAAGAAGTATCACTATTCGATCGAGCAACGCGCCATCGATGTCGATCTCTGCCGCGCCGCCGCCGATCGCTACCACGACCTGCTCGCCGCCGGTTTTGCCGAGGAGCATGCCCGCGGGATCCTGCCCTTCGACTACCGCCAGCACTTCGTGGTGAGCTTCAGCTTGCGGGCTTTCCTCCACTTCCTGGATCTTCGCGCCAAGCTCGATGCTCAGGAGGAAATCCGTGCGCTCTGCGAGCTGATGTGGCCCCACCTGCAGGCCTGGGCGCCGGAGATTGCTGCCTGGTACGAGAAAAGCCGCCTGCACAAAGCCCGTCTTGCGCCCTGACGCTCCCATGTTGCCTGCGCGGGTCAGACCTTCGCCAGGGTCACCCGTTCGGGTTGGTTCTGATACTTGCCGGCCCGATCCTGGTAGGTGGTGTCGCAGGGATCTCCCTCAAAAAACAGGAGCTGGCAAATCCCCTCTCCTGCATAGATGCGGCAATCCGCTCCGGAAGAGTTGCTGAATTCCAAGGTGAGATGGCCTTCCCAACTGGCCTCGGCAGGCGTGGTGTTTACGATGATCCCCAAACGGGCATAGGTGCTCTTGCCGAGACAGATCACAGTGATTGTGGGAGGAACCCGCAACTTCTCCAGAGCGACACCCAATCCATAGGAGTGGGCGGGGAGGATGAAATACTCCCCATCCTCATCGCGATGGATCGGCGCAGATTCGAGGTTGGCGGGGTTGAACCGCTTCGGGTTCATCACCGTGCCGGGCACATGGCGGAAAATCAAAAACTCCTGCGGGGAAAGACGCAGGTCGTAGCCATAGGACGAACAGCCAAAACTGAGCACAGCACCGCTGCGGGCCTCTGGATCGAGATGGCGGACCAAGCTGGGCTGAAAGGGCTCAATCATCCCCTGAGCGGCCTGCTCTTTGATCCAGCGGTCGTTTTTAAGCATCGGATGGGGGCTGCTTTCGGCCTTGGCTGCTGAGACTAGGTGTGGATCGCACCCATCCCGGAGTGATGCAGCACCGATGGAAGCGCGGGTGCTACAGCACCCGTCGCAACTCAGTGACCTGATCAGCCATGGCCATCAACGCCGCTGGAATGGCCTGGCCGGTAACGATCACATCCAGATGGGGGGGCCGTTGGCGCAGCGTGGCCATCACCTCATCCAAGGGCAGATAGCCCAGTTCAATCGCCAGGCCAAGCTCATCGAGCACCAGCTGATCCACACGCTCCTCCAGCAGCTGGTCGCGGCTGTACATCCACACCTCGCGAACCGCCTCACGGATCCCGTTGGCTTGGCCTGGATCGGCAGCGAGCTGCTCAGCAGAGGTCTCCAAACAAAGAGGAGTGGCGGGCCTCAGCCATTGCAATCGGCCGCAGAGCATCTGGCTCCCCTGCACCCCCTGATCCACACCGCCCTTCAACAACTGGCAAACCAACACACGGCTGCCCAAACCCGCCGCTCGCAAGGCTTGGCTCAGCACCCCAGAGAAGCTGCCTCGGTGGGGAGCAGTGTGAATCTGGAGCAGGCCCTCGGGTTGAGGAGCCAGATGAAACCGCGAAGGCTGCAGCAGGCGCAAGGAGACGGACGGAACCTCGTTGTGCTGGGGAGGGCCAGAGTGGGCGAGGCGGGTTGGCATGGAGGCGCAGAAAAAGGTGTGGACGGAAGGGCAGTGATTGGGAGGAAGAGATGGATCAGGTGCGGAAAACCCGTCACCCTCCCCAGAATGTAGCGGCATGTTCAGATGCCTCACACTACCCGTAGCGGTACCGGGCAGACCTGAGCCCCCCAGTGGATCTAGCTCCAACCCTGGCGCTTGGGCGGCAAGCTTTGCGCTTGGCGCCCAAGCGGCGAAAAAGTGCCCTTTGCTACAAGTCTGGCCGGGTGCGATCCGTAGCTTGCGCCCACTGGACCTTCATGGATGGTCGGACCTCAGGGATTTAGTCGTTACACTCCGTCACCTGCACGCGGAACATCAGTGGGTCCCCTCCCGAGCGGGCCAGGACTGGCCGCGAACCACCCCACCCTCTTGGAAGTGATGCCTTCCTTGGCTGGGAGCAGCACGGAAAGTGTGGAGCGGGGCAAAACCATCTTTTTCCCAGGAGATCCCGCCGAGCGAGTGTATCTGCTTCGCCGGGGGGCTGTGCGACTATCAAGAGTGTATGAATCAGGCGAAGAAATCACGGTTGCATTGTTGCGAGAAAATAGCCTGTTTGGCGTACTTTCCCTTCTCACTGGGCAGCGATCAGACCGCTTTTATCACGCCATCGCCTTCACCCGCGTCGAGCTTGTCACCGCACCCGCTGCGTCGGTGCGGCGGGCCATTGAACAGGATGCCAGCGTCGGATTGCTATTGCTCCAAGGACTATCCTCCCGCATCCTCCAGACCGAGACAATGATCGAGACCCTCACCCATCGCGACATGTCGTCCCGGCTGGTGAGCTTTTTATTAGTGCTCTGCCGCGATTTTGGCGTGCCCGGCAACGAAGGAATCACCATTGATTTACGTTTATCTCACCAGGCAATCGCTGAGGCCATCGGTTCGACGCGTGTCACCATCACACGCTTGCTGGGTGATTTGCGCAACGACGGAATGGTGCAAATTGACCGAAAAAAGATCACGGTCTTTGATCCGATCGCCCTGGCTAAACGGTTCAGCTGATCATCCGGCTCCCCTGCCTGATGATGGGGCCCATGCCAGAGATACTGCATTCAGTCGGGAGGTGTCGTGTCCGGGTGGCTGTTGATCCTCGCCCTGCTCGTGCTGGGAGGGATTCTCTCCACTCTTGGAGATCGGCTCGGCAGCAAGGTCGGCAAAGCCCGCCTCAGTCTCTTCAACCTGCGGCCCCGGAAGACAGCAGTGGTGATCACGGCGCTCACAGGCAGCCTGATCAGTGCCATCTCCCTGGGCTTGATGCTTTTGGTGAGCGAGCGCTTGCGGGTGGGCTTATTTGAGCTCGACCAGCTTCAGGAGCGTTTGCGAGATGGTCGTCAAGCGCTTGCCCGCAGCCAAGCCGACCTTCAGCGCTCCAAGAGCGATCTGCAGCAAAACCGTGAGGAACTCAAAACCAATCAGCGCGAGCTGCAGCGCAGTCGGATCGAGCGGAACCGCGCACTGCAAGGGCGCCAGGCCGCCATCGCCAGCGAGCAGAAAGTCACCCATGCCCTGGCCCGTGCGCAACAGCGCGTTGGCGATCTCAGGCGGGAGCTCCAACCCTTGCAAAACCAGCGCCGCCAGCTGGAAGCCCAAAGAGACCGTCTGACCCGGGACGTGAAGGGTCGCGATGCCGAAATCCAACGCACAGAGAAAGAACTTGCAGGCGTGCGGGCCCGCATCGATGCGGGCGCCAAGGAACTGAAGGAACTGGAGGGGAAGGTGATCGCCCTGCGTCGCGGCGATGTGCTGATCGCCAGTGGGCAGCCCCTGGCCATGGGCCGCATCCGTCTGGGCCGCCAGGAGAATCCTCGCCAATCCATCGACGCCCTGTTGCAGGAGGCCAATGCCGCTGCCTTCCGGCTGCTGCTGCCAGGGCAGAAGCCTGATCGCCAGATTCTGCTGGTCCCCCGCAGCGACATTGAGCGGCTCGATCAGGCCCTGCGCAAGCCAGGTGTTTGGGTCATCGTCATTCGTTCAGCAGCCAACATCCTGCGCGGCGAACAACGGGTGTTGGCCTTCCCAGATCTGAGGCCCAACCGGGGCGTGGTCCGCCGCGGCGAGGTGTTGGCCCGCACCGTTCTCGATGGGGATGTGCGCTCCCCTGAAGAGGTGCGCAGCCGGCTCAACCTGCTCCTGGCCGCTGCGTATACGCAAGCCCAACGTCAGGGCACGTTGGTGGATGGCCTGCAAGTGGATGGGGCGACATTCAACCGCCTTGGGCTCGACCTCAGCCAGCGCCCTGACGGGAGGCGGGCCACCCTCGAGGCCGTGGCCATGGCCAATGCCGACACCCCCGATCCGATCGCTGTGGAATTGCGTTGGATCCCATGACGCCCCCCCGCTCCCAGCCCATCCAACCCGGGGCCTTGGCCGGCCTTGATCCAGGGCGCAGCAAATGCGGCCTGGTGCGTACGGATGTGGCTTGCCAGAACATCGTTGAAGCGAGCGTGCTCGCCCCGGAAGCTTGTTTCGAACGGCTGCAACGATGGCAGCAGCAGGGGCTGATCAGCGCGGTGGTGATCGGGGATGGCACAGGCAGCAAGGCGTGGCGAGCCAGGCTGGCGGATCTGCTGCCGCTCCACACCCTGTGCGAAGCGGGCTCAACCCTGGAGGCACGGCGGCGCTACTGGGAGCTGGAGCCAGCCAGGGGCTGGCGGCGCCTCCTCCCGGAGGGTTTGCGGCAGCCTCCACGGGATTGGGATGACGTCGTCGCCCAGCTGCTTGTGGAGCGCTGGCTGGGCCATGCCCTCACAAGGCGGCCCTCACAATGAAGGCATAGTCCCCGCCAGCTTCCAGCTGGTAATCCGCCCGGAGCAGAAAACGCAGCAGGGCGTCTTGGATCAGAGCCCGTCCGAGGGAGGGTTCGATCGTGAGTTCACCCCGATCAAACGCCCAGCAAAACGTCCAGCGAAAGCTGCCCGCGCTCACTTCCCCCTCAAGCCGACAGGGCTGGAAGCTCTGATGCAACACGCGCAGCTGAGCTGTGGTGGAAGGCAGACGGCTCAAGGGAGGACAGAGAGACTGGCGGCCAAGACCATCACGATGCCTCAGAGACGGCACGGAAACTGTTCAAGCGGTTGCCTGCCCGCTCCAACCCCTGCTGACGAATGAGCGCCACGCCACCAACCACCTCCTTCAGCACCTGCGCCAGGATCGGTTGCTCGCTTGCCGAGAAGGGACCGAGCACATGCCCAACAGTTCGGGTCTTGCGGTCCGCGGGGTCGCCAGCCGGTGCCCCGATGCCAACCCGCAACCGGGCAAACTCCTGGGTGCCAAGGTGCTGAATGAGGCTGCGCAAGCCGTTGTGCCCTCCAGCGCTGCCCGAAGAGCGCAACCGCAGACGCCCCAGGGGAAGATCCATGTCGTCCACGATGACAAGCAACTGATCAGCCCGCAGGCCAAACCAATCGAGAGCTGCACGCACGGAACGACCGCTTTCATTCATGAAGGTTTGGGGCATCAGCAAGCGCAAGCGCTCAGACCCCAACCCCACATCTGCCACCAGGCCATGCAATTTGCTTTGTTGCCGGAAGGACTGACCCGCCTCGGCCGCCAACTGCTCCAGCACAAGAAAACCCACGTTGTGGCGAGTGAGGGAATAGCGGGGGCCAGGGTTGCCAAGCCCCACCAATAACTGCAAATCCACAGGAGCAGGTCCTGGTTAGACCGCAGGAGGAGGAGGAGCGCTGACGCCCCCCGCTTCGTTGACACTCACACCCTCACTCCCATCCCCCGCCGGAAGGCTGGTGGCCGTCGGGGGCGGCAGGGAGTCACCCTCATCGGTGCGCAGGGCGGAACGAAACTCCTTTTCGAACTCCTGCGAAGCACTTTGAAACCCCTTCAACGTGCGACCAAGGGTCTTGCCCATCTCCGGAAGACGCTTCGGCCCAAAGACAAGCAAAGCAATGGCTGCAATGACAGCCATTTCTGGTAGGCCGATGCCAAAGATGTTCATCCGGAAGCAACGTTTGGGGTATGCGGATCAGGCGGCGCTGTTCCAGTTGACGTTGATGCCCTCGAGCAGAAGCGACTTGTTGTAGAGCTGCAGGATCACCAACAGAAAGACAAGAAAGAGCAGCATGAAGATGCCCATCACTGGGGTGGTGCCCCAGCCGGGAACCACCTTGCCGTACTCAGAATTCAGGGGGCGCAGGATGTCTCCCAGACGGGTGCGTTGGGCCATGGAGGCTCGATCCTCTCGGACGGGACAGCGTGATGGTTAGTGTAAGGGGGCTGCAGGCCCCTCCACGAGGGGCTGTCGAGAGTTGTGATGTAAGTCATCCAAGTCGTCAGTGGACCACCTTGGCCCACCTGATACCCTCTGCGGCTCTCACCGCCCCATACCACCCGAAGGAGATGGATCCCACTCTCAACAGCACATCCCCGGCACTCTCGGTCGCCCTTGCCGTCTTGGCGGTGTTGCTTGCCCTGACTGGATTCGGTATCTACCAAGCGTTTGGACCGCCATCAAAGGGGCTCACGGATCCCTTTGATGATCACGACGATTGAACCGCAATCGCCAAAAGGTGATGCTCCAGGGTGACAACGCTCCCTGGTCCAAGGCTCCACCCTCGTCTCCCTCTATCTTCGAACGATGAACCGAGCTCACGGCTTGATGCAAACCGTCAAGCTGGCTCACCAGCTTCCAACATCGACCGAGCCGCAACCGGCGGCGGGAGGGTCCGAGGTTTTGAAGGGTGACGATCACCTCCGCCGAGCCCTCCGCCAACCGCTGCAGACCAACCACCTGCACATCCGGCTCCTGGCTGGGGAGCTCCGGTCGTTCCAGTGATTGATCAGACACGCTCCAGGGTCTGAGCCAGAGGGGTTCGCGAAAGCGGCTAGCCTGCTGAGGCACGGCCGCGTGCCGCCAACCCTCCCCTGCAGGCATCAGCGCCAAACGGAGACGCTGGCATCCATTGTCTGCCCCTGGATCCGGCCATGTGGGCCCGCGAACCAGGGAGACTCCCAACTCCTCTGGCCCTGCCGAAACCCCTTGGGGGCCATCCAGGAGGAGGGCGAGGCCATCGCCGCTGCCTGTCTGCACGGAAGCCATCCAGCTCACGGCGGCCACCTCCCAGCGGGTCTGCTCCCGCGGCGTGCGTGGCTCGGCAGGGCGCTCGATCACCCCCCCCGGCGTGTCTGCAGCCCAGCGACAAGCGCGGGAGGCCAGGGGAACGGATAAACGCAACAGCTCGTGGCGCTGACGCCAGTCGAGACGCAGCACCAGCTCAAACCAAGGGGAGCCCGCCAATAAGCGACCATCCAGGCGCACTGAGCTCTCCCCACAGCGGCCACGCCAGACCATCTGGGCACAGAGGGGCCCCTGCTCCAGCCAGTGGAGATCTCCATCCCAAATCCAAGGCAGGGGATGGTCGCGATAGGTCGCGGCCAGATCCCAGGCATCCCAAAACTCGCCGCGATCTCCATAGCGGCACCAGCGCAGCGGTCCGGCCAACTGCGGGCGGCCCTGGCCGTCCCAGAGCTGCTCCACCCCCTGGCGACCCAGATCCACGGCCAAAAGGCCATTGCTCAGGCGCCAACGCAGCTCCTCACCCTCGCCCCCCAGTCGCTGGCAGCTCACCGGGTGGCTGATCGGCATGGGCGGAGCGGAAGAAGGCGTGCGGGACGCGCCACGGCTCAAGCCCAAGGCAGCCACGCCATCCATGCCGGGCAGTTGCACCCAGTCCCCGCCCCCGGAAGCCCTTTGGGATGGCAGGAGCTCTCCCGCTGGCAGGTGCCAGGGGCCCTGGGGCAGGCGCAGGGTGCGGGGCTGCGGCGGCAGGCATTGCAGTTGATAGGCCGTCCAGCGTGGGCTGCTGGGCCCATCGCTGCCCAGGAGCTGAAGCAGGGCCTGATCTCGCTGGAGGCGGCTGAGACGGCGGGCCCGACGCCAAACGGGCTCGGCCTGCTCAAACACCTCCGGAATGGAGGTGCCCGGAAGAATGTCGTGGAATTGCTGGAAGAGGAGGGGGCGCCAATCAGGCGGCACCAGCGGCCCGGGGCCCGTCCCGAGGTCGGCGCCGGTGGCGGCAACCAGGGCCAGAGCTGTCTCCCCTTCCCGCAGCAGACGCTCCAGGGAGCGGTTGTGCCGTTTCTGATCGGGCCGGCTGGTGGCACAGCCGCGATGCAGCTCCAGATAGAGCTCATCACGCCACACCGGCAGGGTGGGTGCCAGGGGTTCGAGGCGGGCCAGGTAGGCCCGCAGCGTGCCGTGCTCTTGGGGGGCACCGCCCTCACGCCCTTGCCAAAGCGCCAACTGCTCGAGCATCTCCAAGGTCGGACCACCACCGTGGTCCCCCACGCCCGGCAGCCAGAGGGCATGGGGCACACCGCTCGCCTGCTGCCAAGCCAGGCGATAGCGTTCCATCGCCAGGGGGTCGCCATCGGTGCCGATGGGCGCGCTCATCAGGGCCAGCACCTCCCGACCACAGCGCCCACGCCAGCGAAAGAGACGGTGCGGAAAGGGATGGCTGCCATTCCAGGCCAACTTGTGGGTGCAAAACCAGCGCACCCCTGTAGCCGCCGCCACGGGAGGCAGGCCAGCGCTGAAGCCAAAGCTGTCGGGCAACCAGGCCACCGGATGGCTCCACTCCGGGAAGGCGGCCTGGCTGTAACGCTGACCCTCCTGAAATTGCCTCAACAGCGATGGGGTGCCAATGAGCACGCAATCGCACTCCACCCAGGGACCATTGAGCGGTTCCCAGCGACCCTGGCGCATCGCTTCACGCATCTTGTGATGCAGCGCGGGCCGGTGGGTCTCCAGCCAGGCATAGAGGGCAGGGGTGGAGTGGCCGAAGTGGAGTTGCGGCTGCTGCTCCATCAGGGCCAAAACGGAGCGAAACGTCCGTTCCGCCGCCTGCCAGGTGTCAGCAACGGGCCACAGCCAGGCCAGATCGAGATGGGCATGGCCCAACACCTGCCATTGCCCTGCCGAGAGGGCCTCGGCAGACAAGCCCATGTCCTGCCGCAGAGCCTTCAGCTGGGCCACCGTAGGGGCCAGGATTCCATGGGGATCGGCGGGGTCGAGGGGCTCAAGCTCCAACCGGCTGAGCACCAAAGCTCCATCGTCATGGAGGGGACTGCGGAGCCGCAGGACCACCTGCCAGGGTCCCTCCCTCCACCACTCCTCTGGCAGGGCCCAGCGGCAGCTGGTGTCAAACAGGTCGCCCTGGTGCACCCGCCCGCCCTGCACCCACAGCTCCGCCGCCTCTGCCCACCAACGCAGGGCCAGTCGGGCGCGTGCCACCTGGGGGCCAAGGGGCCTCCAAGCCTCCGGGCAAGCCAAGGAGAGCTGGAGCTGACACCATTGCCCACCTCTGGGCCAAACGATGTGGCCCCGCGCCGCCCAGTCAGGCCGATGACGGGCCGCCCAAGGATGGTCGAGGGCCGGGGCGGGGCGGCCATCGGGGCAGACGCGCTGCCAGAGAGAACGCAGGTCCAGGACACTCTCCACAGCTGACTCTGGGCGGCTTGGCATCGGCGGCGCAGCGCGAAGGGCAGGGGGTCGGGGGGAACGAAAACATTTCAATCCCAACAGGAACACCCTCTCAGCAGGCCCGCTCGGCCTGGAAGTCACGGAAGGCCCCATAAGATGAATCGGCCGCTTCGGGGAACGCCCGTTCCAGACGCGCCTGTCTCCCTGTCACACGCCGGAGAGCCCATGCTCGCCCTCAAGATCTCGGTTTACTCGGTTGTCTTCTTTTTTATTGGAATTTTCGTGTTTGGCTTCCTGGCCAGCGATCCCAGCCGCACCCCAAGCCGCAAAGACTTGGAGGAGTGAGGCTCGCTCCACCACGTGACCAGCCTTTCCGAGTGGAGAACCGGCTAATCGGCCGCGCTTCAGGAAGAGCCGCATGGCAAGATCATGCGACTTTGCCAAGGCGGGCTGCAGGTGGTGCCCCATCTCCGGTCCCCAGACCCAGCGCCAAAGGAGCGTTTGAAGATCCCATCTGGGGTGCTCTTCTTGCTGGCCGGGGGGTTGCTCTGGTCTGAGCAGCACGCTGCGGCTGCAACCCAGGTGGTGGGCGACCCACCCACACAAACAAGCCGGCTCGGCCAGGCCATCACCCTTGAAGAGGTGGTGAGCCAGGCCACCACCTCCCCCCCCCCAGCCCTCCCTCCGGCAAGGGTGGAGCTGCCCCCCTTGGCCCAGGCCGGGTCACCCCCTCCCCTCGCATCGGGCACCCCTCCTGCAGAGAACACCCCGTCACCTGACGGACTCTCTTCGGTAGAAAAACCCAATGAGTCCCCTGCTGAGGCACCTCAAGAGGCCACAGCAGTCTCCGAAGGGTCGCCTCTGCCCAAGCTGCCGGAGTCTGGACCACCCACCCCTCTGCCGATCGAGCTGGAGCTCACCAGCAATCAGCAGGAATACGACGCCCAGCTCGAGCGTTACATCAGCACTGGCAACGTCACCGCCAAGCTGGCCGGCGGTCGTCTCCAAGCGGATCGGATCGAAGTCGATCCCAACAGCCGCACCCTCTTTGCCGCAGGTAGTGTGCGCTTTCAGCGCGGCCAACAGTTTTTCCAGGCCAGCCGCCTGCGCTACAGCCTGCTGGAGGGCTTCGGCGAAATGGAGGACGTCTATGGCGTGCTCGATCTCGACGGCAGCGCCCAGGATCTCAACCTGGAGATGCCCCCCTCCGCTCCGCTGCCTCCACCCGAGCCCATCAGCTGCCCGCCGTCGCTGCCGCCCATCCCTGAGTGGCAGCCCTATCCATGGGCGGTGACCGGTTGGGCCGGCAAGATGACCACTGCGAATTTCGGCGACACCTTCAGCTTTCAGGGCGAGTTTCGGCCGGAGTATCTGATGGGTGTGGGCGTGCAACGACGCCTGCTCGACGCAGGGCCCCTCTCGCTTGAACTCGATGCAAACCTGTTTGGCCACCGTGCGGCCCGCCAGGGGGGGGGGCCCTACAACCAAAATGTCCCCTTCGCCAACACGCCTGCTCAGGCCTTTGCAGAGGGCACCCTGGGCATCGGAGCTCGCTTCTGGCTGCGGCCCTGGCTGAATGTGTTTTTCGAGGAGGGGGTGAGCCTGCTGAGCGAGCCCAGCAACTGGGAGAAAACGGAGCGGGAAAAATACTCCACCTTTCTCAATTACCTCGCCTTCGAAGTGGAGGGGCTGGTCACGCCGGAATGGTCGGTGGTGGGCCGCATCCACCACCGCTCAGGGGCCTACGGCACCTACAGCGGCGTGAAGGAGGGCAGCAACGCCTACCTGATCGGGGTGCGGCATCGATTTGGCACCGCCCCAGAGCGGCGGCCACCGCCGCAGATGCCCCCCCCGCAAGGGTGTGCAGGAGCCCCACCACCGGAGAGCCGGCCTCTGGACGACCTGGCCTCCCAGCTCGAAGCGGTGACCATGGGGCCCGAACCACGGCCAGGCCAACCCCTGCCTCCTCCAGCCGCACCTGCGAAAGCCAAGCCCCCGCAGGGAGGTTCGGTGTGGACCCGTGCCAGCCAAGCCGAGCGCGCGCGCCAGGCGGCCATCGCCACGGTGGATCAACGGGTGCGAGATGTGAGTTTTCAGCAAAGCCTGACGGCAGAGCGCCGCTATGGATTCCCCAACCAATTCACCATCACCTCCACCGAAACCAATTACGGCGAGGTGCGCCCGGCCCAGCTCAATCCCCTCACCACCAAGGACAACCGCCGCCTGCTGCAGGGCACCATCAGCCGTTGGCGCCTGCAAACCAGCCGGCTCAGCCTCACGCCCAACACGTTCGCTGCCGAGCGGGTGGCCTTCAGCAACGATCCCTTCACGCCTGCCCAGTCATGGATGGATTCCGAGAATGTGGTGGGCACCCTGGAGCCCAATGGCGACACAGTGATCAAAGCGGGGCGCAATGCTGTGGTGTTGGAAGACCGGTTGCGCATCCCGGCCCGTCGCCAAACGGTGATCAAGAAAAGAGAGGAGGAGATTGAGAACCCTTGGGTGTTCGGCGTCGATCGCGAAGACCGGGATGGCGTCTTCCTCGGCTACAACGCCCGCATCCGCCTCGGGGAGCGGGGGCAGTTGACGCTGCAGCCCCAAATCCTGGTGGAGCGCGCCATCGATGGCACAACGAACAGCTACCCCTATCCCTGGCAATCCGCTGGGGACGACGCCGTGGAGCAACCGGCAACGGCGGCGGATGATTTCGGCTTCTTGGCCCGCCTGCAGGCCCCCTTCCTGGGCTTTGACGCCAATGCCCGCCTGGATCTCTCCACCTTCAACCCAGACAACATTGCCAACGGCACCCGCAGCTTCGGAGAGCTGTCGCGCGACCTCCAGCTGCCATGGCTGGGCGCCAGCGAGCTGCGACTGTTTGGCGCCTATCGCTTTCGCACCTGGAATGGCACCCTTGGCGAACAGGATGTGTATTCCGCTTTCGGAGGCTTCCTCGAAAAGAAGGGCACCCTGCCGAATTGGGGACGGTTGAGCAGCACCTACATCTGGCGCGCCGGGCTTGGCAACTACCAAAGCGATGCCTCCCAAACCAACAACCTCACCACGCTTTGGCGGGCCAATGCCATCGGCTCCCTCAACGCCTCTCTCCCCCTGTGGACAGGCCAACCTGCTCCATCCACCCCCCTGGCGGGCCTGGCCAACAGCGCCAAGCCCATCGTGCCCGGTTTGACCCTCAATGCCAACCTCCAGGGAATTGCGGCTTACTACGGCGATGGCACCAACCAAAACACGCTCACTCTGACGGGGGGACCCACACTCACGCTGGGGCACTTCGTGAAACCCTTCCTCGACTACACCCAGCTCACCGTCACCGGGGGGGGCACGCTGCGCCAGGGCCAGAGCCCCTTCAGCTTTGATCGAGCTGTCGATCTGGCCACCCTGGGGATTGGCCTCACCCAACAGGTCGTTGGCCCCCTCGTGTTCAGCGGGGGTTTGGGGCTCAACGTGGATCCTCGCTCCTCGAACTATGGCGAGATCACGGGCTCCTACCTCGAGATGCGTTGGCAGAGGCGCTCCTATGAGGTTGGGGTGTATTACAGCCCCTACGACGGCCTGGGCGGCGTGCGGGTGCGGCTCAACGACTTCAACTTCAACGGCACGGGCGTGCCCTTTGTGCCCACCAGCCCCAGTCAACAGCAGCTGCTCCGCCCCTTTTAGGGCGAGCGGGTGAGGATCCCCTGCCGAAACCGATCACTCAGCTACGGCAGGAAGGCTTGAAGATAAGGCAAGCGAGCGGCGGTGGCAGCAAGCTCCTCGCCATGGGCAAGCAGCTGCCCCGTGGCATCCCAGTGGCCACTGAGCAACATGCGGTGCGGTCCCGCATCAAGAAACACTGGCCACCGGTTCTCCCCAGCCGCCTCGCTCTCCAGCACCACCTCCAACGCCTCCAGATCCAGGTCCAACACCGTGCCTGGGTCGGCAGCCACCGCCTGCTGGATCGCCGCCACCACATCGCTGGCAGCGGTGAGGCAGGGGAGCCCGAGGGCCAGGCAATTGCCAAAAAAGATCTCCGCAAAACTCTCCCCGATCAACGCTCGGATCCCCCAACGCATCAGCGCCTGGGGGGCATGTTCGCGACTGGAGCCGCAGCCGAAGTTGCGATTCACCACCAACACAGAGGCCCCTTGATGCTCAGGCCGATCAAAGGGATGGAGACCATCGGGGTGGGATTGAGGGGAGAGGGCGCGGCGCTCCGCACGGTCATCGGCAAAGGCACCAGAGGCCAGCCCTTCAAAGGTGACGCACTTGAGGAAGCGGGCAGGGATGATGCGATCGGTGTCGATGTCGGAGCCAACAAGCGCCACAGCCCGGCCGCGATGCCCCTGAACGGGACCGCTTGGAAAGGGCTGGGAGCCAAAGGAGGGAACGGACATGGACTGGCAGGGAGGAATCGCAGGATCAGAAGGTGGTGAAGCCCATCAGCGAGGAGCCTTCAAAGGGAAGGCGCCGGCTCAGCCAGCAGGTGGCGCACATCGGCCACGTGGCCGCTCACCGCAGCCGCTGCCACCATGGCCGGGCTCATCAGCAGAGTGCGGCCGGTGGCCGACCCTTGGCGCCCCTTGAAGTTGCGGTTGGAGGAGCTGGCGCTGATTTGTCGGCCCTCAAGCCGGTCGGGATTCATGGCCAGGCACATGGAGCATCCCGGCTCGCGCCATTCGAAGCCGGCGGCGCGAAACACCGCATCCAGCCCTTCCGCCTCAGCGGCCGCCGCCACCTGCTCCGAGCCAGGCACGACAAACGCCTTGAGGCCCGGTGCGACCCGACGGCCCCGGGCCACCGCCGCAGCGGCGCGCAGATCGCTGAGCCGACCATTGGTGCAACTGCCGATGAAGCACACATCCACAGGCAGACCGGCGATCGGCTGACCGGGGCTGAGATCCATGTAGCGGTAGGCCTCCTCGGCCAGGGGCCGCTCCTGCGGGGCCAGCTGCTCTGGCGAGGGCACGGGCTCATCCACGCCAATGCCCTGGCCGGGTGTGATGCCCCAAGTCACGGTGGGGGCAATGGCGGAGGCTTCAAAACGCGCCTCGTCGTCGAAGACGGCGTCCGGATCGCTGGCGAGGGTGCGCCACCAGGCCACTGCCCGCTCCCAAGCCTCCCCGCTGGGCGCGCAGGGGCGCCCCCGCAGATAGGCAAATGTGGTGTCGTCTGGATTGCAGTAGCCCACCCGAGCACCGCCCTCGATGGCCATGTTGCAGATGGTCATGCGTTCCTCCATGGAGAGCGCCGCGATGGCCGGTCCGGCGAACTCGTAGGCATGGCCCACACCGCCCTTCACTCCCAGCTCTCGGAGGACATGCAGGATCAAATCCTTGGCGTAGACGCCGGGCTGGAGAGCGCCGTCCACCCAGACGCGTCGCACCTTGAGTTTGTCCATCGCCAGGCTCTGGCTGGCGAGCACATCTCGCACCTGACTCGTGCCGATCCCGAAGGCGATGGCGCCAAAAGCACCGTGCGTGGAGGTGTGGGAATCCCCGCAGGCCACGGTCATGCCCGGTTGGGTCAGGCCCAACTCGGGGGCGATCACATGCACGATGCCCTGATGACCACTGCCGATGCCGTGGAGCGGGATGCCATGGGCGGCGCAATTGGCCTCCAGAGTGACCAACATCTCCTCCGCCAAGGGATCAGCGAAGGGTCGAGCCTGGGAGGTGGTGGGGACGATGTGATCGACGGTGGCCACCGTGAGCTCCGGATGGCGCACCCCCAAGCCCAAATCCTTTAGGGCGGCAAAAGCTTGAGGGCTGGTGACCTCATGGATGAGATGGAGGCCGATGAAGAGCTGGGCCGTGCCTCCGGGCAAATCTGCCACCCGATGGAGACTCCAAACCTTGTCGTAAAGAGTGCCGGCGCTCACGGGAGACCCCGAGGGGACGACCCCCAACCCTAAAGGGTGGCGGTTTCAGGTGCTGAGGATCACGGCGACGATGGCGGAAACCCCAAGAACCACCGCCGCAAGCACCAATCCAGCGGCGACATTGCCGTTGCGGATTTCAGCCCGGTAGTCGATGGGCGAGAGTCGGTCGAAGAAGAGCGTGCCCGCGTAAACGAGTAGCACTCCCACAATCGTCCAGCCTAGGGTTTGCAGGAGCTGGAACAGGATTTTCCCCACAGGGATTGCTGCTTGCCAAACAATAAACAACCTAAGGTGGAAATTCTTCCGGCACAATGCCGCCATGGCCCTGGATCCCAGGTTGGGTCCGGATTCCCGGCAGGGTCCCGTTCCGCTTCAGAGCCGAGCCGGCGGCGCCGAGGTGGTCCGCTGGCCAGGGATCTCCCTTGTGCTGCCCGTCGCGCCCCTGGTGTTGCTGGCGCTTTCAGCGCTGGAGCCCCCCCAGCGCCAATCGCTGATGCTGCTGGACGAGACACCCGTCGTCAGTGCGCCGTTCCGGCTTGAGTCCGGCTGGCAGGGCAGCCCTCGCCTGGATCTGACAACGGAACTGCCACCGAAAAGCTCCGCCGTCGTCGTCTTCGACTTGCTTAACCCAGAGGGACGCGCCGTGCTTTCGCTCAGCAAGGACGCCTGGCGGACAAGCGAAACCTGGATGGAGGATGGGGTTTCCGGCACCGAGGAGGAGGCCGATGTCGGCGTGTCGTTGCCTCTGAGGCCCGAGCGCGGCGGAGCATTCCGGCTGCGTGTTGCACTGGAGGAGGGTCTTGACGCCGCGGGGCAGCCCCTCAACACGCCGCTGTGGATGAGGTTGCGCGTCCGCAATCACAGCCTGGATGGCCCCCTGATCCTGGCCACCGCGGTCGCGGGGGGGCTGATGGCGGCTCTCCTCTGGGCTTCTGTGTATGGAGATTGCCGGAAAAGGTGGCAGTTGTGGGTGAGGGAGGAGGCCATCGACCGGCGGATGGTGCTCGGCGGGGCGGGCCTGTTGCGCTTGCGGGTGCGCACTCGGTATGCCACCGGCGAGATCAAGGGCCCCATGGGCCAGCGCAACCCTGTCCCCCTGCGGTTGCGCATCGACGATCGCGTGGGCCGTGCCCTGTTCGACACCACTCTGAAGGCGCCCTTGATCCAACGCCAGAGCCGGGATGGCGAACCATGGGGGGAGACCCTGCAATGGCTGCTGTTCCGAATCGGGGAGCGAGACTCCCTGCGGCTGCGCGTCGAAGCGCCAGGGACGCTGGCGAACGGGGGGGCGGAGCTGGAGTGGCTGGACCTGGTGGTGGAGGACGGCGTGGTGGTGCGCGACGACCAGAGGGTGAGTGAGCTGTCCCCCCGGCTGATGGAGGCGCGGCGCGGCTGCGG
Source organism: Cyanobium sp. (assembly GCA_046081785.1). Classification (GTDB taxonomy): domain Bacteria; phylum Cyanobacteriota; class Cyanobacteriia; order PCC-6307; family Cyanobiaceae; genus Cyanobium. The sequence goes on along the minus strand of JBJTWN010000057.1, from coordinate 37,316 downwards.
ACCGGCCCCCGAGAGCTTGGCGATCGCGGGCCTCGCTGTGGCGGCGGTGCTGAGCGGCTCGCTCTGCGCCGCGACGCGCCCGGGCGTCTATCGACTCGGCCAGGACGGCACGCCCGTGGCTGGCCCCGGGGTCACCTTTCGCGGCGACAGCCGCTCCGGCCGCTGGAGGAGTCCTGGACAACGGGCCGACTGGTCACGCTTTCCAGGCCGCGGCCCGGGCGCCGCCAAATGACCCAGCCGCCCCTGAGCCGTGGCCAGGTGCGGCTGCTCCTGGCCACGGCGGCCCTCTCCTCCACAACTGGCCTGGTGCTGGAGCTGCTGCTGGCCACCCAGGCCACCTACTTGCTGGGCGACATGACCTTGGCCACGGGCGTTGTGCTTGGCACGTTCCTCGCCGCCATGGGTTTGGGGGCCTGGGCAAGCCAGTTCATCGCTCCGGGCCCCCACCCCCAATCCCAATTGCTGCGGGCTTTCCTTGGGGTGGAGCTCTGCCTCAGTCCGCTCTGCCTCGTTGGCCCTCTCGCCCTGTTCGCCCTGTTCCGCGTCGAGGGTCCGCTGTGGCTGGGGCTGGTGGTGTTGACCCTGCTGGTGGGAATGCTCGGCGGGATGGAGCTACCCCTGCTGACGCGCTTGCTGGAGAGCCAGGGGCAACTGCGCACGGCCCTGGCGCGGGTCCTGGCGCTCGATTACCTGGGGTCCCTGGTGGGATCGCTGCTGTTCCCGCTCGTGCTGCTCCCCTGGCTCGGGCTGCTACCCACGGCCGCGGCCCTCGCCGTGGTGCCCCTGGTGAGCGGCGCCCTGCTCTGCTGGCTGTTTCCAGCCTGTCGGCCCTGGCGATGGCCGGTGAGTCTGGCAGTGCCGATGGTGGCAGCTCTGGGGTTGGCGGTGGTGCCTTTGGGCAACCGCATCGAGGATGGCCTCTACGACGATCCTGTGGTGGGGCGCTTGCAAACCCGCCACCAGCGCATCGTGCTGACCCGACGCCGCAACGACTTGCGGCTCTACCTCGACGGCCAGCTGCAGTTCTCCAGCCTGGATGAATACCGCTACCACGAGGCTCTGGTGCACCCGGCCATGGCCTTGCATCCAACCCCGCGTCGGGTGCTTCTGCTCGGCGCGGGTGACGGCCTGGCGGCAAGGGAATTGCTGCGTTGGCCCGGAGTGGAACGGATCGATCTGGTGGAGCTGGACGACGGCATGGTGCGACTGGCCCGCCATCAACCCTTTTTGCGGCGGTTGAACGGGGGCAGCCTCGACGACGCCCGGGTGCACGTGCATGTGGGCGATGCCTTCGCGGTGGTGCGCCAACTGCCGGAGCGCTACGACGTGGTGATCGCCGATTTCCCCGATCCCGCCAGCGCCCCCATCGCCCGGCTGTACAGCGTCACCTTCTACAACCGGCTGAGGGCCCGTCTGGCGCCGGGGGGGGTGATGGTCACTCAAGCCTCGAGCCCCTTCTTCGCGCCAAAGGTGATGGCTTCGATCGTCGCCACGCTGAGGGAGCTGGGACTGGCAGCGCGGCCCTACAGCGTGGATGTGCCCAGCTTTGGCCCATGGGGATTCGTGCTGGCCAGCCGGCCAGGCCAGCGGCTGGCGGCCCGGCCCTTGCCTTTCGAGGGGCGCTGGATCGATCGCCCCCGGCTGGATCACCTGTTCCAGCTCCCCCGCGACCTGCGCCCCCCTCCCGATGAGCCCGTCCTGCCCAACCGGCTGACCCGTCCCGTGATCAGCGACTACCAACGCCAGGGGATCTGGAGCGGATCCTGAGGGAAGCCTCCGATGGGGCGGACCGACAGAGACGGTGCCAACCTGAACGGTGGAATGGCCTTTCTAGCCATCGCGCAATGAACGCTTGGATCTTGCTGGTGCTGCTGCTCGCCGCCGCCGCCGCGGTGCTGCTGGCGCAGCGGCTCCGTCGCCGCCGAGCCACGCCCCCCCCATTGCTGGAACGCACCCTGTTCGACCTGCGGGTGGGGGACATCGTGCAACTGGACGGCCGTGACTGGGTGGTGGAGGATCAGCTTCGCTACGAGGAAAACGGCGCCCAATGGCTTGAATACCTCCTGCAGGACGGTGCTGACGCCCGCTGGCTGTGCGTGGAGGAGGACGACTGGCTCGAGGTGAGTTGGCTGGATCCCGCCCCGCCCGAGCTGGTTCGCCAGATCCTGGACGCAGGCCATCCCCGACCCCAAACACTGAGCTGGGAGGGGATCACCTACGACCTGCGCAGTCGGGGAAGGGCCTCTCTCACCTCCAGTGCCCGCACCCTGAATCGCCGGGTGGGCTGGTGCCACTACGGCGATTACGAGGGGCCGGAGGGGCGGGTGTTGTCCGTGGAGATCTGGGCCCAGGGGGAGCTCGCCAATCTGGAGGACATCGAGGTGAGCCTCGGCCGCAGTATCAACCCCGCCCTGGTGGGCCTGCTGCCCGGCGATGGCCGGTCGGTCTACCGCTGAGGCCCGCCAGCAGAGGAAGGATCACAGGCGCGCGGTCTGGGATCGGGAGTGTCCCGCTGGAACAAGCCATCGAGGTAGTGGCGTGCCACCGACCTGTCCTTGGCTCCGTGCTGAAAAAGAAACCCGGCCAGCGCAGCCTGCATCAACCTGTATTGATCCCACTGCGGGTGGACACGAATGAACTCGCGCATGGCATCGAAGAGGTCTTCCGGCATCTGGTTTTCGATGCTCACGGTGCGGGGGGCATGGATCGGGACGGGACTCGACGCTTCGCTCATGCACACCCATGTTCAAACGCTTCTCCATCACGCCACGCAGACCCACCGACCGTCAACAGAAGCCCCACTGGAGCGGTCTCATGCGTCTCTTTTTAAGACTTCAGTTTTCACGGGGCTGGTCGCCCTCTTGGCCAGCGGTGGGGTGCTCGCGATCCGGAGTGATTCATCCGTCAAGGGGAAAGGCACATCCCACAGGCATCCCCCCCCGGAACGGGAGTCCGTCGGCACTCCCGACGACCCAGCGGCGCCAAACTGTGGAAAACCCCATCAATTTCTGTGGATAACTTGATCAATTGGGGGAAAACTCCGCCCCTCAGCATTCGTGATCAAACGGGCCATCCGTAGTAGCCCTGCCAATCATCCCTTGGATCGCTTGACACGGGGATCCATCAGGCTGAGCCGCAAACGGTTCAGAGCCTCCCCCACGCTCAAGGCTTGAATCGCCTGCCTGCCCCGGCTGGGGCCAAACCGCAAGCCCTCGCTCCAACCGCCAAAAGGCTCCGGCCCCACCACTGCCACATGAACCAGGCCCACCGGTTTCTCAGGTGAGCCCCCTCCGGGGCCAGCAACCCCGGTAATGGCCACAGCCCAATCGCTGGCCAAACGTTCACGAACCCCCTCCGCCATCGCCAACGCCACCGGATCACTCACTGCACCCCAGCGCTCCAGCAGGTCAGACGGAACTCCGAGCAGCTCGCGCTTGGCCGCATTGGCGTAGGCGATCACTCCCCCCAGCCAACTCTGGGAGGCCCCTGGCACCGCAGCGAGTGCTCCCCCCAAGCCCCCGCCTGTGCAGGATTCCGCCACAGCCAAGGTCTGCTGCCGCTCCGCTAGCTGGTTCAACACCACAGAGGCCAGGCAGTCGTCATCCGCCCCGTAACAGGCGGCACCGATCCGCCCCAGGATCTCCCGCTCCACAGGCTCCAGCAGCGCCTTGGCAGCGACGGGATCGGGGGCCCGCGCCGTGAGCCGCAAGGTCACCTGTCCTCCACCCGCATAGGGAGCCACCGTGGGATTGGCCAGGGACAGCAGATCGTCCACCTGCTCGGCCAAAAGGGATTCGCCGATCCCCCAAACATGCAAACGCCGACTGAAAAACACGCCCTCGGCAAGACCGGCCTGCCGCAGCCAAGGCACGGCAGTGGCCCGCCACATGGCCTGCATTTCCCGGGGCACGCCGGGAAAGGTCAAAATCGTGAAGCCAGGGATGGGGCTCCAGATCATCCCTGGCGCGGTGCCCGTGGGATTGGGGAGCACGGTGGCCCCCTCTGGAAGCAGTGCCTGACGTCGATTGCTGGCCGGGACAGGTTTTCCTCGAGCGCCAAGCTTGTTCTGAATGTCCTCCCACACCTGGGGGTGCTCCACCAGAGGGGCGTGGAAGGCGGCGGCGATGGCCTCGGTGGTCAGGTCATCCATCGTGGGACCCAAGCCACCCGTTGTGATCAACACCCTGCAGCGCTTGGCCGCTGCCTGCAGGGCGAGGATGAGCCGCTCTCGATTGTCGCCAACCACCTCCTGTCGGTGATGGGGCACCCCGAGGCTTGCCAGCTCTTGGGCCAGCCAACGGGCATTGCCGTTGAGGATGTCCCCCAGAAGCAACTCGGTGCCAATGCAGAGAATTTCGGCGCTCACCCGGCCCCCTCAGAAGGGTTGGGACCCTGATCACGCTCTTGCTGCAGGCTGCGACGGGTGAGCACCACGGCCGCCACGAGCACAGCGGTCGCCAGAGCGAGCCAGAGGAAGCGCATCTCCGCATTGGCCATCACCAGAGCCAGGGCGGCCAACCACTGGGTGAAGGCATAGATCATCAACACCGTGCGGCGATGGCTCAGGCCGGAGCGGAGGAGCCGGTGGTGGAGATGGCGACGATCGGGGTAGAAGGGTGAGCGCCCTTCCTTGAGCCGGCCCATGATCACAGCCGACATGTCGGCCAGGGGCAACGAGAGGATGAGCATGGGCAGCAACAGGCTGACGCTGGTGAGCCCTTTGGCAGGACCAACGATGCTGATGGACGCCAAGGCAAAACCCAGGAAGTAGGAACCCCCATCCCCCATGAAGATCCGAGCCGGATTGAAGTTGTGGCGTAAAAAACCGAGGCAAGCGCCAGCAAGGGCCGCGGCCAGCAGCCCAGCGGCGGGTTGTTGAAGGCTGAAGCTCACGGAAAGCAGCGCCACGGCTGCGATCCCGCTGACTCCAGCGGCCAGCCCATCCAATCCGTCCAACCAGTTGATGGCGTTGGTGATCCCTGCCAGCCAGACCACAGTGGCCACCAGGCTCAAAGCAGGTGGGAGCCTCAGAACGGGTTCCAGGCCTCCCCCGACCATGGGCAGGTTGAAGGGGAGGTCGATGTTGCCAATGCGCACGCCCTGGCTCCAGACAGCCATGGCCACCACCACCTGACCAATGAGGCGGGGCAGGGGGGGCTGGGCGAAGAGATCATCAGCGAGGCCGATCACGAAATAGCAAAGGGCTCCTGCCAGGGAGGTCCAGATCAATTGATCCTTATCGGGAGGGAGCTGGGCAAACCCCCCCCACACCCAGGTGACCATCAACCCCAGACTGAACCCCACGACAATGCCAACCCCACCGAGGCGCACCATCGGTAGGGTGTGTTGCTTGCGGGCATCGGGAGGATCCACCAGGCCCCAGCGCAGGCCCAGGCGACGGATCACAGGCACAACCAACGCAGTGGCCACGCTGGCGACGGTGAAGGTGAGGAGAGCCGCCGCATTCGGAGTGGAAGCGAGGTTCACAACGGCGGCAGGGGGTGAGCCTGGAGGAGCATGGTTCTCCCCACCAGCATGGAACGCTGACTAAACCGGCTGAAGCGCACGCTGGCCGCCATAGAGGGGAAAACGCTCACAGAGGGTCTGAACCCTCTCCCGGCACTGCAATTCCACCGAGCTGTCGTCTCGCTCGAGCAGTCGGTTGGCAATTACCTCGGCCACCTCCTCGAACGCAGCCCCATCAAAGCCGCGGGTGGTGAGGGCGGCCGTGCCCAGCCTCAGGCCACTGGTGACAAAGGGTGATTCGGGATCGAAGGGGACGGTGTTCTTGTTTGCGGTGATGTTCACCTCACTGAGCAAGGCATCGGCCACCTTGCCCGTGAGCCCGATGGAACGGAGATCCAACAGCACGATGTGGTTGTCGGTGCCACCACTCACCACCGCAATGCCCCTCTCCTGCAGGCGGGCCGCCAATGTTTTGGCATTCGCCACCACCTGCTTGCAGTAGGTCTGAAACGCGGGTTGCAGGGCCTCGCCGAAGGCCACTGCCTTGGCAGCCACCACATGCTCAAGCGGCCCACCCTGCACGCCTGGGAACACCGCCTTGTCGAACTGCTTGCCGAACTCAGCGTCATTGCAGAGAATCAAGCCACCGCGAGGGCCCCGCAAGGTCTTGTGGGTGGTCGTGGTGACGACATGGCAATGGGGAACAGGATTGGGGTGTTCACCAGCAGCCACCAAACCGGCAATGTGGGCCATATCGGCCAGGAGATAGGCGCCCACCTCATCAGCAATGGCGCGGAACCCCGCAAAATCGATGAGGCGGGGATAGGCGGAATAGCCGCAGATGATCAGCTTGGGCCGATGCTGCAGCGCCAATTCCCGCACCCGCTCAAGATCCAACCGTTGGCTGGCGGCATCGACCCCGTAGTGCACAGCTTTGAACCATTTCCCTGAGACATTCACCGGGGAGCCATGGGTGAGGTGTCCCCCATGGGAGAGATCCATGCCCAAAATCGTGTCGCCTGGCTGAAGAAGAGCCAGGAACACCGCAAAGTTGGCTTGGGCGCCGCTGTGGGGCTGCACATTGGCCCAGGCGGCTTTGTAGAGCTGTTTCGCCCGCTCGATCGCCAGCTCCTCAATGCTGTCGACAAATTCACAGCCCCCGTAGTAACGCTTGTGGGGCAGACCCTCGGCATATTTGTTGGTCAACACTGAACCCTGCGCCTCCATCACGGCCCGGGAAGCAAAGTTTTCGCTGGCGATCAGCTCGAGATGCGTTTGCTGTCGGTTCAGCTCCCTGCCGATCAGCGCGGCAATGGCAGGATCCCCACTGGCCAGGGGCGCATCGATCGAGGGGGGCATGGAAGCGCAGCACGTGAAACGATCGTAGGCACCAGCGCGGCGGAACGTCCGTATCGTGAAGATCATGGCCAATAAAAAGCCGCTCATGGAGCGGCTTTCTCAACGCGCCTGGAGAGATTCGAACTCCCGACCCTCTGATCCGTAGTCAGATGCTCTAATCCGCTGAGCTACAAGCGCCAACCCCTTCATTCTGTGCAGAAGGGGTGCCCATCCGTCAACCATCACCCCCGTCCCTCCCATGCCGATTCGCTGGTACGGCCCCGCCAATCCCGAGGACCCCACCTACCGCCACTTCGAGCGCGTGGTGAATTTGACCCTGCACGCCGCCCTGTTCGCTTCGATCAACAGCGGTCTCTGGTTCGTGCAGCAGCTTCGTCATCCCTGGGCCCATTTGGATTGGTTGACCCTGGGCTGGGCCGGCCTGTTGCTGCTCCATGGCAGCGTGGTGGTGCGCCTTCGGCCGAAGCCCAACCCGCCCCCTTCCCCATGACCCTCTCCGCCCAGGATCTCGAAGAGCTCACCCAGGCACTGGCCGACAGGCTCTATCTAGAAGTAGCCCAGTGGCATCTCTACTTGGGGGATGCCGGCCTGGCTGCCACCTTGGCCCAAGAGTGCGCCGGACGCCTGGATCAGGGTGCCGCGGTCTGCGCTCGCCAGGCCCTGGAAGCGGTGCAGGTGCCGATCGGCGGCGGCGCCACCCGTCTCCCCCTGGCCCGCTTGATCCCTGCCAGCCAGCTGCGCGACCTGGAAGAACTCCTGGAGCCCTACTGCTGAGGCGCGCCCGGATAGGGTGACCCCACCTGGGGATCCGTCGTGCTGATCATCGAGGTCACCAACGCCAGAGAGGTGGTGAGCAAGCGCATCGGCCGCCTTGGCAGCCGTCTGATCGGCAAAGTGGTGGATGCGGAGGCGCAGGTTGAGAAAGCCCTGATCAATGAGCTGGAAGCCGCCTTCAAAGACTTCGGCATCGAGGCGCGCATCCTCTCGGTTGACGGCCCACAAGTCATTGGCCGCTCCCGGCTGGAAATCCCGCTTCAGGTGAGAGAAGAGCGCGACGTGAGGCTCCCCTAGGAGCGGCGGCGCTGCAGCCCGCGGATCATCTCCCGCACCTCCGCCACCCCAAAACTGGAACCCAAGACCCCGTAGAGGCCTGCCGCCAACGCCGCACTGAACCCGTTCTGCAAGAGCAAACCAACGAGCCCTTTGGGCCAATGCACATAGGAGGCCAAGGCCCAGGCGGCGCCTCCGGCTAGCACAGCGGCCACCAGCAACAAGAGCGTGTCCTTCCCCCAGGTTTTCAAGGGGAGCCCATTCAGGCGCCGCTGAAGCACCAACAGCAAGCCCAGGCAGGTGATGATGTTCACCAATACTGTGGCGAGCACCAGACCAGGAGCCCCAAAGTAGAAGCGGGGCATCATCAAACCCACCCCCGGCGTGGGTCCCCCCACGAGCAACCAATCAAAAACGGCGTTCAGGCCGATGCCCCCAACCGACCAACGGAAGGGTGTGTTGGCGTCCCCAAGGGCGTAAAACACCCGCACCAGCACATCCCGCGCCAGATAGGCCGGCATGCCCACCCCATAGGCCACAAGCAGTGAGGTCACCAGAGTGGCCGCGCGGTGATCAAACGCCCCCCTCTCGTACACCAGAGCCACGATGGGTCCAGCCAGGCCCACCATCAACGCTCCCAGGGGCAACATGCTGGCGTTGGAGAGCATCAAGCCCTGGCGAATGCGCCCGATGAGCTGGGGGCGGTCTTCCGGAGCCGTGAGTCGGGCGAAGACCGGCAGCAGGGGCACCAAGAGGGCGTTGGAGAGCAGCCCCAGGGGAGTCTGCACCAGCAGATTGGCGTAGCCCAGGCCGGCGGCGGCACCAAGGATGCCAGAGGCAAAAAACAGATCCACAAACACATTGATCTGCAACATCCCCGAGGAGAGCGTCGCTGGCCCCATCACCTGAAGCACCTCCCGCACGCCCGGATGGTTCCAATCCCAAACGAGCTTGACCTGGTGCAAGCCCTGCTTGGCCAGGGCAGGCAACTGGATGAGCCACTGGAGCAGGGCCCCCAGGGTAGTGGTGCCTGCCAGCACAACGCCCCCGAGAACGGCGGCTGAAGGCAGGGTGATCGCCGCGCCAAGTTGCCACCAGAGAACACCGATGCCCACGATCACCGCCAAGCTGGACAGCAAAGGACTGACGGCCGGGAGCCAAAACTCATCGGCGGCATTGAGGGCGCCGAAGCCCAAACCGATCAGACCTGCGAAGAGCGCCATGGGGGCCATCCAGCGCAGCTGAAGCACGGCGATGTCGTGCCGCTGGGCCTCCAGGCCAGGAGCCACCAAAGTGATCAGCGGATCAGCCGCCACAATCAGCAGCACCATCACCACCAGCAAGGCCGCCCCCACAAGGGTGTTGATGGCTGCCAACACGTGGGCTCCCTCCTGCCTGGGACGGCGAGCCAACACACTCACCATGGCGCTGTGGAAGGGACCATTGATGCCCCCCAAAAGGATCAGCAAAAAGCCCGGAAGCACATAGGCATAGTTGTAGGCGTCATAGGCCGCACCCACTCCAAAGGCGGCTGCGATCACCTGCTGCCGCAGCAGTCCTGCCACTTTGCTGAGGGCCGTGGCGAGGGCCACGATCAGGGCGATCCGTTTCAGGGATGGAGCCAATCCAGCCGGGCACAAAGCCCCACACATCGCACGGCAGTATGGCGGCCCGCCTCCACGACCCCCAGCCACCCTCGCCCATGCCCTCCCCTCCTGCCCAACCCACCTCCGGCGGCGCGTGCGAGAGGCGGCCTGTGTTGCAGCTGGAGGAACCGCTGGTGGAGGGGGTGCTGCGCAGGCGTTACAAGCGGTTCCTGGCGGACGTGGAGCTGGCGGGAGGGGAGCTGGTCACCGTCCATTGCCCCAACACCGGCCCGATGACCGGTGTGTTGCTCCCTGGCGGCCGCGTGCGTCTGCGACATGCCCCGGCTCCTACGCGCAAACTCGACTGGACCTGGGAACAAGCGGAAGTGCCAGGGGTGGATGGACAGCCGGTGTGGGTGGGGGTGAACACCGCCCTGCCGAACCGCCTGGTGCGTTTGACCATCGAGAAGGGCTATCTGGAGCCATGGCTCGGTCCTATCGGTGCTGTGCGGGCTGAGGTGCCCTATGGACAGGGCAACCGGAGCCGCATTGATCTGTTGCTGCAGCCCGGCCGCGAAGGAGCCGATCAACGGCTGATTTATCTGGAAGTGAAGAACACCACCTGGTGCCAGGAGGACGTGGGCCTGTTCCCCGACACGGTGAGCGAGCGGGGGCAGAAGCACCTGATCGAGCTCATGGGGGTGGTGCCAAAGGCACGGGCTGTGCTGGTGCCCTGCCTCAGCCGCGCAGACGTGCACCGCTTCGCCCCTGGCGACAGCGCAGATGGCCGCTACGGCCTCCTGTTTCGGGAGGCTTTGGCCGCAAGGGTGGAGGTGGTGCCCTGCCGCTATCGCTTTGAGTGCGATGCCGTGCTCTGGGAGGGCGTGGCTCCCGTGCTGCCCCACCAGCCAGGGCACATCCCATAGAGTTTGGCTGGTTTGCCGTGACTCCTATGGATACCCACGCTTTCAAGCGTGCCCTCCATCATTCGGAGCGCTACAACCGCCGCGGATTCGGCTTGGGCGAAGAGGTGGCCGGCAATTTGCAAACGGCCTACCAGAGTGATCTGATCGCCAGCCTGCGCGAGAATGGCTATGTGCTGAGGGAAGGTCGGTTGACGGTCAGGCTGGCCGAGGCCTTTGGCTTTTGCTGGGGGGTGGAGCGCGCGGTGGCCATGGCCTACGAAACCAGGCGTTTTTACCCACAGGAACGCATCTGGATCACCAATGAAATCATTCACAATCCATCCGTCAATTTACATTTGCGCGAGATGAATGTCTGCTTCATCCCCGTCGAGGAGGGGGTGAAAGATTTTTCGGATGTGGCCTCTGGAGACGTGGTGATTCTTCCCGCTTTTGGAGCCACCGTACAAGAAATGCAGCTCCTCAATGAGAGGGGATGTCACATCGTCGACACCACATGTCCCTGGGTGTCCAAAGTGTGGACCACGGTGGAAAAGCACAAAAAGCATGCCATCACATCGATCATTCATGGCAAGGTGAAGCATGAAGAAACCCTTGCCACCAGCTCTTTTGCCGGAACCTATCTGGTGGTTTTAGATCTGGCGGAGGCCCAGGTGGTTTGCGACTACATCCTGGCTAGCGCCGCTGGAGGATCTCCCTCCCCTGAGCAACGGCAGGCCTTCATGGCACGTTTCGCCAAGGCCTGCTCGCCTGATTTCAATCCCGACCGCGATCTCAAGCGGGTGGGCGTCGCCAATCAAACCACGATGCTCAAAAGGGAAACCGAAGAAATTGGCAGGCTGTTTGAGCGCACCATGCTGCAGAGATATGGACCGACCAGCCTCAATGACCATTTTGTTGCCTTTAACACCATCTGTGACGCCACCCAGGAACGGCAAGACGCCATGTTTTCCCTGGTGGATGAACCCCTCGATCTGATTGTGGTGATCGGTGGTTACAACTCATCCAACACCACACACCTCCAAGAAATTGCCATCAGTCGTGGCATTCGCTCCTTCCACATCGACACGCCCGAGCGAATCGGCCCAGGCAATCAGATCCTCCACAAGCCCTTGGGGGGCGATCTGACGATGGAAGAGCCTTTCCTGCCAGAGGGCCCCATCCGCGTCGGCATCACCTCCGGTGCCTCCACCCCAGACCGGGTTGTGGAGGATGTCATTCAACGTTTGATCCAACTCAGCAAAGTTTGAGCTCTGGGCAGGGGGATCCAGTCCACCGACCTGGCTTTACATTTCCGAAAGGTTCGCGAGAAGTCCTAAGGTCCCAACCCCAGATTCTCTGGTCCCACCTGCGGCCATCAAGCCCACACCCTTCAAGGAGCCCCGTTGCCCTCGCCCTTTCTGGTGTCCACTCCAACGATCGACAGCCCTGCCGAGCCCGACCGCCCCAAGGTGCCGAACCCTGCAGCCTTTTCGGAGGGTCTCAGATCCACCTTCGGCAGCGATAAACAGGTGTTCCGCTACGCCAGCGCCTTTTCCGATCTGATGGAGATGCGGGCCCCTGCTGCTGTGGTGGGGGGCTACCTGGATGAGCACCAGCTGTGGTTTGAGAGCTGCGCCAGACCGATGGACGTCACTCCCCTGGGGGAGAGGGGTTATGTCCTCAGCCTGGGGCGTTTTGGCAACTTTGGTTTCGAAGTTGAGCCCACAATCGGGCTGGAACTGCTACCGGGAGATAACGGGGTTTACTCGATCATCACGGTGCCTCAGACCTCGATCGACCCTGCACTCGTCGGGGTTTACGACGTGGACTTCAACGCCTCACTCAGGCTGGATGAAGCTGGGCCGGAACGGTCCCACGAGCTGTCGCACGAAGATGTGGACCGGCTCATGGCCCACACCCTGGTGCGCTGGCAGCTCGATCTAGACGTCTGGATCCGCTTGCCCTCGATGTTGGCCCTCCTTCCAGATGGACTCTTGCAAAGCAGTGGAGACCATCTGCTTCGGCAGATTGTGCGGCAGATCTCACGCCGCCTCACCTGGAAAGTTCAAGAAGATTTTCACGCCCGCCATGGCATTCCTTGCCCTCCGAGGCGTCGCGCCCAGTTTTAAGGAACCCGGCCTGAACCGGGTCCGCTGTGACAAAGAACTCCTCCGGCGAGCTTGGCCTAGGAGCTGGTGAGGATCTTGTTCACAATCTGCATGCCGGTCACAGCCTGCCAGAGGAAGAGAGTCATCATGGCCATGTTCAGGCCCACATGCACCTTGCGAGCCACCAGGTTGCCTTGCTGCATCAAGGGCGAGAGCGCGGCGGCCATCGCAATCAGGGAGGTCATGGCCAGACCCACCAACAGGTGGGGACCAACAAAGAGCTTTCCGTTGTTGAGGTAGGTCACGGCCATTCCCCCCACGGTGCCAAGCACCATCAAAGCGAGCAACAGACTCCCCAGAAGGTAGTGGCGACGGGCAAATTGCCCCTTGACCAGCTGCTTGCGCTCCTCCGCATCAGCCGTGCGGGTCTTCTTGGCTTTGAGACCCAACACCATGGAATAAGCAGCCAGCCCGAAAAGCACCCACATCAGCACGGGGTGCAAAAAATTGAGGTTGTGGGCCAGCGAGGGTGGAATCAGATCGCTCATGGCAAAGCTGCTCAGATGAAGGCGAAGCTACATCTGGCCATGACCGCCGGGATCAGTGCAGAAAATGGCGGCAGCCTGTGGTGAGCATGGCCATGCCGAGGGCGTCGCAGGCGGCGATGCTGTCGCCATCTCGCAGGCTTCCGCCGGGCTGGATCACGGCGCAGATGCCATGCTCGGCGGCCAGCCGAACGGTGTCGTCAAAAGGGAAAAAGCCATCGCTGGCCAAGACCGCTCCCTGCGCCTTTCCGCCCGCTGCCTGCAGGGCGATCTCGGCAGCACCAACCCGATTGGTCTGCCCTCCACCGATGCCCAGGGTTCTCCCCTCAGAGGCCACCACGATGGCGTTGGAACGCACATGGCGCACCACACGCCAGGCAAAGGCCAGATCCAGCCTCTCCTGCTCGGTTGGCCTGCGCTGGCTCACCACCTGCCAGGTCTCTGGGGCGATGGGCTGATCATCGGGCTCCTGCGCCAGCACACCGCCCAGGAGGGAGCGGATCTGCAAGCGGGAAGCCTCATCCACCGCCTCGCCCGACAACTGAAGCACCCGCAGGTTGGCTTTGGCCGAGAGGAGATGGCTTGCCTCCTCGCTGAAGGCGGGTGCCACCACGCACTCCAGGAAGAGACTCGTGAGGAGCTGCGCACAGCTGGCATCCACAGGTCGATTGACGGCCACGATGCCGCCAAAGGCTGAAAGCTTGTCAGCCTCAAGCGCGTGTTCAATCGCCTCCGCGGCGCTGGCTCCTGCGGCCACCCCGCAGGGGTTGGAGTGTTTGACGACAACCGCGGCGGCGGTCGAGCTTGGCTGGCTGCCGCCCGGCTCGCCATAGCCAAACTCCCGAACGGTAGCCAGAGCCGCCTCGAGATCCATCAGGTTGTTGAAGCTGAGCTCCTTGCCCTGGAGCTGGCGCGCTGCGCCCCAGCCCTCGGATGTCGAGCCATACCAAGTGGCGCGCTGGTGGGGATTTTCCCCGTAGCGCAACCCCTGTACAACTGGAAGGTGAAGCGACAACGGGGACTGGTTGCCTGGTTGATCCACCACAGCGCCACCCCCCTCTTCGGACAACCTCTCCGCCCACCAACCACTGATCGCCGTGTCGTAGGCCGCTGTGTGGCGGAAGGCTTCGAGGGCTAGCTGCCGCCTCAGGGCCCCGTCCACCTGTCCAGCTTTGAGGGCCTCCAGGAAGGCTGGGTACTGATCAGGGTCGGTGAGAACGGCCACATGAGCATGATTTTTCGCCGCTGCCCGCACCATGGCAGGCCCGCCAATGTCGATCTGCTCAACCGCATCCTCCCAGCCGACGCCAGGTTGGGACACGGTGCGCACAAAGGGATAGAGATTCACAACCACCACATCGATGGGTTGAATGCCCTGGGCTTCCAGATCCTGTTGGTGGGCTGGGTCGTCCCGTTTGGCAAGGATGCCGCCATGAATGCGGGGATGCAGGGTCTTCACCCGGCCCCCGAGGAGTTCTGGGGCGCCGGTGATCTCAGCCACCCTGGTGACCGGCAGATGGGCGGCGGCCAGTGCAGCGGCCGTGCCACCGCTGGAGATCAGGAGATAGCCCTGGGCAAGCAACCCCTGGGCCAATGGCACCAATCCCGCTTTGTCCGACACACTGAGGAGAGCGGTGGGAGCCATGAAGCGAGGGAAATCTGTAGCGCCAACCTAAACAGCAGCGCAGCACTGGCTCATCCCTGCGGCAAACCGAAGCTGAAATCGGCACGAGGGCCAGAATGGTGAACCCATGCATGGACGCTTGCTCGACACATTGGCAGCCCTTGTTCAGTGGCCTTCGAGGCCATCAACGGTTCGACAAGTCGTCCCTGCCCATCCCTCGCACAGCTTTCCCTCCATGATCCCCACCCCCCCAGGCTCCAGTGACGACATGGCTGCGGGGACAGCCCTGATGCTTGGGCCCGAGCAGGCGGATCGTCGGCTGGTTCTCCTCCATGGCTGGGGAGCCGATGCCGATGATCTGCTCGATCTGGGCAGCGCTCTGCTGGGGCCAGAGGCGGCAGAAGTGAGTGTGGTCGCCCTGCGCGCACCTTTGCCGCACCCGGGCGGAATCGGCCGACAGTGGTATGACCTGGCCATGCCGGAGTGGCCCCAGCTGCCCGCGGCAAGAGCCAACCTTCTCGGGCGCCTGCAGGCCCTGGCTGGCAGCGTGCCAATGGAGCGCACAGCCCTGCTGGGCTTCTCCCAGGGGGCAGCCATGGCTGTGGATGTAGCCATTGGAGGCGAGTTGCCCCTGGCCGGCCTGATCAGCTGCAGTGGCTATCCCCATCCGGGTTGGGAGCCCCTGCGGCCCCTGATGCCGATCCTCCTGACCCACGGAACCCAAGACCCAGTGGTGCCATTCGCAGCCAGTGAAGAGCTTGAGCAGCGCCTCAAAGCGAGTGGCGGATCCGTGCAGCGGCTGGTCTTTTCAGGGGGCCACGGCATCGAGCCCGGGCTGTTCCCTGCCATGGGGGACTTTTTACTCCGCGCCTGGCAGGGTTAGCCCCGAGGCCGCAATCAAACAAAGGCGTATTCGTACTCTTCCACTTCCTCCCAATCATCGGCGGCGAGAGCTTCAATGCCCTCGAAGAGCACGTCTTCGCCGATGCGGTCCACGATGAGACGCAACGACGGGAAGAGGAAATGATTTTCTTCGGCGTACTGGGCACTGAAGAGACCCTTTTCACCCCAGAAGAAGCGGTCAGTGGTGTGCTCATTCCGCCGCACATTGAGAATCGCTGGTGCCTGCAGCTCCGACTCAGCGATGAAACGGCGAGCCGCAGTGACGGGCTTGTGGGAGCCCGTCTCCAGATTGAAGGTGGGCACATGGGCCAACACACGTTGACCGGCGAGACGACGGCGGCTGATCCGCTTGCGCTTCTTGGACATGAAGGAACACTCCTGGGGTGGAGTGGAGAGAGAGGGGGTAAGGAGGAGGGCTGACAAACAGCCGGACGAACACAGGCTCGTCCGCTGTCTTGCCGGGCCGCCACGGCGGCCCACGGCCCTACGTTCTGTCGTCCAAGAAGCGATCGGGGAGGATCGCAGCCATTCACCTGGGGCGGTGGCCCACTCGGACAGCAGAGGCATGCACCTGTCTCTGCTGTAGCCTGGATTGCAAGGGCATTGCAACCTCAAGCGTGATGACTGGACAACTCCTCCCGGCTGAGGACTGGGAAGTAGTGGTCGATACATCAACTCTAAAGCTTTTTTTCGCTTTTCAAAGCCTCAAAGGTCAAGTTTTTTGAAGTTCGCCCCTCCCTTGGGCCGCTGCCTCTGTGACTCCCGTCTCTGAAAGATTTCTCAGCCTGCTGCATAGTCAACTGGGGCAGTTTGTGGATTGCCCTGACGTGGAAGCCCTGGTCGTTTACGTCACCCATCCCGGCGAGGGCAACACCCCAACCCTGCTCCCCCTCGGCCAATGGCCAGAAGATGCCCGTCGGCTCGCTGCTGTGGGAACCGATAGCCAACTGCGGGTGCCAGCTGAGGAACGGCGCTGGCTCCCCCTGCGGGACGGGGCTGCCCTCCTCGGAGCGCTCCAGGTGGAAACCCGTGGGGCAGCCTGGTCTCCCGTGCTGCAGCAGCGCCTTCAGGGTGTGGCGGTGTGCCTCACCGAAGCGCTCCGTCTCGATCTGGAGCGACAACGCCTGCAGCGTCGGGTGGAGGCTCAGGAAGAACAACTCCGGTTGCTGGTGCATCAGCTCCGCAACCCCCTGACAGCCCTGCGCACCTTTGGCCATTTGCTGCTGCGCCGTCTGAAAGACGACAGCGACAGCCGCAGCCTTGTCGAGGGTTTGCTCGCCGAGGAGAGGCAACTCAATAAATATGTGGAGGCCATCAGTGCCCTGGCTCAGCCCGATGGCCTGTTGCCGCCAGACGGCCACCCCGACCCTCTCCTCCTGCCGCCGCTGCTCTCGGGGCCGGAAGGTGCCCCCCTTCCTGGTCTTGTCGCCCCCCTCCTGCAACGGGCCACCGCCACCGCCGCCCTGCAGGGGCGCCAGTGGGTGGGCCCAACGGCTCTCCCCCCCTGGCAAGGCGATGCCAGCGCGGTAGCGGAAATCCTGGCGAACCTGCTGGAGAATGCCTTTCAGTACAGCGCTCCAGGCAGCCCAGTGGGCCTGCACAGCAGCGCAACGGCCGCTGGTCCCTGCCTCACCGTCTGGGATGGGGGGATGCCCATCGCCGAGGAGGAGCAAGAACGGATTTTTCAACGCGGCGTGCGCGGGCGGCAAAGCCAGGGCAAGCCAGGCACGGGGCTGGGGCTGGCTCTGGCGAGGGATCTGGCCCGCCATCTGGGCGGAAACCTGGAATTGGTGATTCCCCCGGCCCTGGTGGATCCAGAGCTCCCCAGCCGGGGGAATGCCTTCCGCCTCAGCCTGCCTGCCAGCCCAGAGTCACCGCCTGCGTCAAGCCGTTGAGCAACAACGCCAACATCTCTGTCCACTCCACACAGGCCCCATAGCTATCGCCGCTGTGCCCGCCCAGCCGCCGCCCCAACCAGCGGGGCACCAGGAGCGCTGGCAGAGCACCCGCCAGTCCGATGGGCGGCCAGCCCCGGACCCAGCAGAGCAAGAGCAATCCCCCCACGGCTAACAGGCCGGGCCGAGCTTCTCTGAGCAATCCGGCCCAATGTTGGCGATGAAAACCCGCCGATCCGCGGGGATGGAGGTAGGGGAACCAGGCCACCGCCAACAGGGGCGCCATCCGACCCCAAAGGGCTGCCCACACCAGGGCCAGGGGCGCAGCCGTGTCCAGGCTGGCCAAAGCGCCCCCTTTCAGTAGGAGCAACACCACCATGGCCTGGGCACCGCTCGCCCCCACACGGCTGTCCTGCATGGCCTCGAGCAGCCGCTCGCCGGCAGCCAATCCATCAGCCGTGTCCATCGCCCCATCCATGTGCAACCCACCGGTGAGCAGCAAACCAACGGCCAACACCAGGCACACCTGGGCCAGCTGAGGGCCATGCCCCTGTAGAGCCCACCAAAGCAACGCCTGCAGGGCACCGATCACCAGGCCAACCCAGGGAGCAAAACGAGCAATGCGCTCAAACCGGGGCCGGATGCCCGGCCAGGCAGGCAGCACGGAATAAAAGATCCAAGCCCCGGCCAGATCCTGAAGCCAGGGAGGGGGGAAGGGTGGCGTAGTGAAAAGGGAGCGGATGAAGCCCAACATGCCATGCGCTTGCCCGTGAAGGGTGGGGCTGCACCTAGGGTCAAAGTTTTTGGCCAGGATCGTTGTCTGCTCAGGCTTTCGCCTTTTCCGTTACGGCACGGTGCTCCCGTACCCAAGCCCGATGCGGCCACTGGCAGACACCCCACGGAGCCGTGCAAACGCCCCGTTTCATGCCGGTGGGCACCGCCGCCACCGTCAAAGGGATCAGCACCCCCCAACTGGCGGAGACGGGGGCGCAGATGGTGCTGGCCAATACGTTCCACCTGCACCTTCAGCCCGGAGAGGCCGTGGTGGCGGAGGCCGGTGGGCTGCATCGCTTCATGGGCTGGCCAGGGCCGCTGTTGACCGATTCCGGCGGGTTCCAGGTGTTCAGCCTGGCAGCCATCAACCGCATCGATGACGCGGGGGTGGCCTTCCGCTCGCCGCGGGACGGCGCTCCCATCCTCCTCACCCCGGAGCGCTGCATGGCCATCCAAAGGGATCTGGGGGCCGACATAGCCATGGCTTTCGATCAATGCCCCCCTTACCCGGCATCGGAGCCGCTGGTGGCCGAGGCATGCCGGCGCACTCATCTCTGGCTGGAGCGTTGCATCGCCCATCACCAAGGGGGCTCCCAGGCCCTCTTTGGCATCGTGCAAGGCGGCTGCTACGCCCACCTGCGCGAGGAATCGGCCCGGGTGGTGGCCTCAATGAACCTGCCAGGCATCGCCGTGGGGGGCGTGAGCGTGGGAGAACCGGTGGAGGACATGCATCGCATCGTGGCCCTGGTGGCGCCGCTGTTGCCGGAGGATCGCCCCCGCTACCTGATGGGCGTTGGCACCCTCCGGGAGATGGCGGTGGCGGTGGCCCATGGTTTTGACGTCTTCGACTGCGTGCTGCCCACCCGCCTGGGGCGCCATGGCTCAGCCTTGGTGGGCGGCGAGCGCTGGAACCTCCGCAACGCCCGCTTCCGCCATGACCACAGCCCTCTAGACAAAAGCTGCCCCTGCTTGGCCTGCCGCCAACACAGCCGGGCCTACCTGCACCACCTCTTGCGCTGCGAGGAGATGCTGGGCCGCACCTTGCTGAGCCTCCACAACCTGACCACCCTGCTTCGGTTCACGAGCGCCATGGCCCGGGCCATTCGGGAGGGGTGTTTTTCAGAGGATTTCGCTCCCTGGCAGCCCCACTCTCCGGCGGCACACACGTGGTAGGTTCCAGCCACTGCAAAGGATTCCTCCGGCATGGTCCTCCCGCTGCACGTTTTTGCCCAGCTCCCAGAGGCTTATCAGGCCTTTGCCCCCCTGGTGGACATCCTGCCCATCATTCCTCTCTTCTTCCTGCTGCTGGCCTTCGTGTGGCAAGCCTCGGTGGGCTTCCGCTGAGCACGGCCCTCATAAACGCTGGCAACGCCAACATGCGCCGCCAGCGCGAGGGTTCCTGGAACAAGCGATAGAGCCATTCCAGGTGGATTCGCCCCATCCACCTGGGCGCTCTCTTTTTGGTTCCAGCCCACACATCAAAACTGCCACCAACCCCCATCCAAAGCCCCGGCAACGGATGCGGCAGGGATTGGATCCAAAGTTCCTGGCGCGGAACCCCCAGGGCAACCAGGGTGAGATCTGGCTTCATGGACAGCAGGCTCTCCTCCAGTGCCGGCCAGGCCCGCGGATCGCTGTACCCATGGATCGCCATCACGAGCTGGAGGCCGGGAATGTCTTTGGCCAGCCTTGGGCACAGCTGCTCCAACACCTTGGGGCTCGAACCCACCAGAGCCACCCGCCAGCCCTCCACCGCAGCGTGCTCCAAAAGCTGCCGGGCCAGCTCAATCCCCGGCGTTCGACGCACCCGGATCCCCTGCCGCCCGAGAGCCCACACCACACCAGCTCCATCGGGAATCACCAGATCGGCCCCGCGAATGGCCCCCGCCAAGGCGGGGTCGGCCAGGGCTGCCATCGTCATCTCAGCGTTGAGCGTGACAATCTGGGCGCCGCCCTTCTGCGCATAGAGGGCAATCGCCGCTTCGAGAACGTCTTCACAAACGCTCACCGGTACGCCTAGCACTTCCGCCTGGCAAGGCGTGGTGACGTTTGTTGCCATGGGATGGGGCGTCGCGGAGGAGAATCTATGGGTGCGGATGGATCAGCCAGCCAGTGGGGATGCGCACCAGCGATTCCACCATGGTGAGCCAGGAGGGGCTGGGCCACACCCTGAAGGAGACAGCCAGCGAGGCATCCGCGGACGCCATCGCGCTGCTCCATCGCCTGGATCGGGAGATTGAAGCGGTGGTGCTATCCCGCCAACATCCCCTCACCGGTCTGCTGCCAGCCAGCACAGCCAACACGGTGCATGGCAACTACGGCGATGCCTGGGTGCGCGACTGTGTCTATTCGATCCAATGCGTGTGGGGCCTGGCCATGGCCCATCGGCGCCAGAGCGGGCCCTGCCGCCGGTCCTTCGAGCTGGAGCAACGCGTGCTGCAGTTGATGCGAGGCCTGCTGGCCTCGATGATGCGTCAGGCACCGAAGGTGGAGCGCTTCAAGCGCAGCCTCCGCCCGCTCGATGCCATCCATGCCAAGTTCGATACGGGATCAGGGGCAACGGTGGTGCCCGATGACGGCTGGGGCCACCTGCAGCTCGACGCCACGGCCGTGTTTCTCCTCCAGCTGGCCCAGCTTACCCGCTCCGGCTTGGTGGTGGTGCAGACCGCCCACGAGCAGGATTTCGTGCAAAACCTGGTGTATTACGTGGCTCGGGCCTACCGGGTGGCCGATTACGGCATCTGGGAGCGGGGCGACAAGAGCAACCACGGCCTGCCGGAGCGCAATGCCAGCTCCATCGGCATGGTGAAGGCAGCCCTGGAATCCCTGGAGGGCATCGACCTGTTAGGCCCCCATGGGGATGGGTCCTACTGCCTCACGATTCCCCAAGATGCGATCGTGCGTCTCCGGCGGGCCTTGCACAGCCTGCTGCCCAGGGAATCAGCGAGCAAGGAGGCTGACAGTGCCTGCCTTTCGGTGATCGGCTACCCCGCCTGGGCGCTGGAGGATGGGGAGCTGGTGGCCCGCACCCGCACCAAGATTCGACAAGACCTGGGGGGCGCCTACGGCTACAAGCGCTTCCGGCGGGATGGCCATCAGACAGTGATCGAAGACGTGAGCCGACTGCACTACGAGCCTGAGGAGCTGGCGGAGTTTGAGCACATCGAGTGTGAGTGGCCGCTCTTTTTGGCCTATGAGCTGCTCACGGCCTGTTGCGAGGAGCGTTGGGAAGAAGCCAGACAGTGGCGGCAGCGGCTGGCGGAGCTGAGTGTGGAGGTGGAGGGGGTTCCTTTGTTGCCAGAGCTTTATGTGGTGAGCCAGGCAGCCATTGCCGCCGAGCGGCGCAACCCCGGCAGCCAACCGCGCCAGCCCAATGACAACGTGCCGTTGCTTTGGACCCAAAGCCTCACCTGGCTGGGTGATCTGCTGCTGCATGGCCTGATCACCCCTGACGACCTGGATCCAATCGGCCGGCGCCATCGGCAGCTCCTCGGAGCCGAGCGGGTGATGGTGGCCCTCGTGCCCCAAGAGGACAGCATCGCCCGTCAACTGGCCGCCGTCGGGCTGCCCGTTCACGATCCCAGCCAGGGCACGCTGCGGGTGGCCAGCTTCTGGGAGTTGGCGCAGCGCATGGCCACGGTTGGCGCCAACGCCAGGTTGGGGCTCACCGGCCATCCTCCGGTGCGCATGGAAACCATGGCCACCGCCAGGCTCTATCGCCACAACGGGGAAGCGTTGGCCTTCCAGCCCGCTGTGCTGGAGGAAGACACCTTTTATCTCGCTGATGATCCCCTCCAGCTGGTGGACACGGTGGCCAGCGAACTTCGCTTGCTGCGACGCCATTGGCGGGGCGGGGGCCTCCCCGTGCTGCTGATTCCCATCGCCAGCGTGGCTTTCCGCAGGGATCCCCAGGCCTTCTTCGAGCTAGGCCGAAGCTTGCTGGCGGGGGAGGTGGAGGGGGTGCCGGTGCTGCTGGGGACGTTGGCGGATCTGGCCGCCGAAGCCAGCTGGGTGGAGTTGCCCCGCCAGGCGGAGGCGGCGTGTCCGCTGTTGCAGCCCCGCCAAACGCTCCTGCCGACGGGCCACAGCCATCGGCCCCTCACGGCCCGCCAAGAGCAGGAGCTGGAGGACACCTCGGTGGCCGCCCTGATCGAGCGGCTCTGGACGAGCACCTCCCTGCAGGAGCAGGCGGAGGTATTGGAGCTTCTCGGCCGTCGTCTCGGCCCCGGTGCCGAGCTGAGAGGGCCGCTGGGCGGCGGGTCCCTGCGACTGATGGCCCTTTTGGAGGAGGTGTACCGCAGAGGGTTGCAGGAGGGCGACTGGAATGTGGTGCGCCGCACCGCCGGGGTGATGGGCCTGGTGCATCCCCAGCTGGAGGACGCCCTCACCGATCTGCTCGTGCGCCAGAAGCAAGTGGTGGTGGGCCGCAATTACACCGGCCAGTCGCTGATCAGCCAGCCCCAAGGCAGCAAGATGATCGCAGCCATGATCCGCCGCTTCAGTGGCGAGGACGCCCGCGAGTGGATGGTGCAGCAGGAGCTGCTGCTGGCGATCGACAGCCTGGCCCGGCTGGAGCCGAGCCTGCTCAGCGGTAGCCTCACCGTTCAGCTTGGGCAGTTGCTCCTGCTGCTCACCAGCGAGCTCGCCGCCGAGGCCAATCTTTGCCCCAGCGACGCCTTTGAGGAGCTCTGCACCCTGCCGCCCCACGCTATTCGACGGCGGCTGCGGGCGGTGTTGGCCGATGTGGAGCACGCCAAAACCGCCCTGCAACGCAAGGAGGAGCTGCACCTGCAAGGCGGGCGGGTGCGTTGGGAGGTGCCCGATCCCTTGGAGGAGCTGCCCCGGGGTGGTTGCTGGCTGCAACACCGGCTGCGCCTTGGCGCCCTGCAGCGCGTTCCCCGCGACTTTTACCCAGGCATCTGGGATTTGCTCCATCACTGCCACGGCATCGTGATCGGCGACAAGCTGGAGCGGCGCAACCGTCTCGAAAGCGCTCCCCTGCTCAACGACCTCACCCCGGGGGAGCGCAATTTCGCTGCCCTGGTGGAGCAGTTGCTCAGCAAGATCGAAGCACCGGAATACCGCCAGCTCTGCACCGAAGCGTTGCTCACCCTGATCGCCTTCGTGGCCGCCAATCCCCAGGTGCGCTTTGAAGACGATCTGGCCCTCGACGTGGTGATCGGCCACGCCGTGCGTGTGGGCTGGCAGCAGTGCCATCCCCTGGTGGGTGAAGCCGAGTATGGCCGCCACAAGGCCGAGGCCTGGGATGCCTTCTACCACTCCTCGCCAGCCCAATGCCGCCGCTGGCAGCTGATCGCCCTGCAGCAGCTGAGTCGGGCCGGGCGGCCCCCAGCGCCTTTGTCCCAGGTGCAGGCGGCTTAGGGTCAGGCCCCCAAACGCGCCAGCGATATTCGAAGGCCCCCTTAGATCGGCGCGTCGAGCGTCATGCAGAGGTTGGGCCTCTCCACGCACTGCTCGATGAGATCGGCCAGCTGCAGGGCCCTGGAGGCCTGCAGGCCATCCACTGCAGGTGTTTCCACCCCGCGCACGCACTGCAAGAAGTGCTCCAGCTCCGCATAGAGCGGCTCGATGGAGGTGGTGCTCACCTCTTCAATGAAGCCATCATTGCGATACACCAACTCGCCATGGTCAGCGCTCACGGAGGTGTGGGGGCGCCGATGGATGCGCAGATTGTGGTTGAGGAAGTCGGTTTCCATCAAGCTGCTGCGGCAGTGGGTGTAGAGCCTGCGCACCTTGCGGTGGGCCATCTTGCTGGCCGTCAGGCTGGCCACCACGCCATTGGCAAAGCCCAGAGTGGCATTCACGTAATCGATCGGCCCCTCGCCGCTGCGGCCGCCAGCCGCGGCCAGGCGCACCACAGGAGAAGCTGCCAGCTCCAGCACCAGATCGATGTCGTGAATCATCAGATCCAACACCACCGACACATCATTGGCACGATCGGGATTGGGGCTGTGGCGCCGGGCCTCCAGCACCACCACCTCTTCGCCTGCCACCACCTTGAGCAGCTCGCGAAAAGCCGGGTTGAAGCGCTCGATGTGGCCGACCTGCAGGAGCCGACCCGCCGTCTCCGCAGCTTGAATCAGATCATTGGCCTCCTCCTGGGTGGCCGCAATCGGCTTTTCAATCAACACGTCCACACCCGCTTGCAGGCAGGCCATGCCCACCCGGTGATGCAGCAGGGTTGGCACCGCCACACACACCGCCTCCACCTCGCCCAGGAGGGCTTGATAGTCGGCAAACCAGCGACAGCCGAACTGCTCTGTCGCCAAGCGGCCCCGCTCCTCATCCGGATCGGCCACGCCCACCAGCTCGGCATCGCGCAGGAGGCTCAGCACCCTGGCGTGATGCCAACCCATATTGCCGATGCCAATCACCCCTACACGCACAGGGTTCATGGCTGCTCACGGACACATCCGTGCATTATCAGTGATCCCCTGCACCCTTTGCCGCCTGAGCGTCCTGGCCAGGGCCAGCAGCAACAGGGTCATCCCCAGCCAACCCAACACCCCCCCCACGGGATTGGGGTTGGCCCCACCAGGGCCCACAAGCCAAGGGGGGGGCTGGTGGGGCCCCAGCACCAGGGCCCCCTGCAGCAGGGCAAACCAGACACCCACCAGCCCGCCATGGAGCCCCACCGCTCCCCAAAGCAGGCCGCCATCGACACGGCGTTGCAAGGCCAGTGCCAAACCCAGCAAACACAGCCCCCCCAACAGGCCCAGCAGGGGGAGCAGTCCCAGATCGAAGCGGGCATGCACCAGACTGAAAATCAACGCCTGGGCTATCGCGGCCCGGGCCCGGCCGAGATGGAGCGCCAGCTCTCCCCAAAGCCAACCGCGAAACAGTAGCTCCTCGGCAAAGCCGACTCCGAGCCCCAGGGCCAGGGCATTCACCAGCTCCGCCAAGGAGAGATCGGGGTGCCAGCGGGCCATCCCGGTCGACACCAACAGCACAGCGATGGGTGCCAACAGCGCCAAAGCCTTGCCCCACCCCATCAACAGGGCCGAGAGGGCTCCCTTGGGGGAGGCCACCACTCCAAGACGGCACCAAGGGGAAGGCTCCTGCCAGACGCGCCTCAGCCGGGGGGGCAAGCTCACCAACAAGGCCAGCAGGGCCCAGGGGGCGGCGAAGAGCGGCCAATGGCCAGGGGCCAAGCCAAAGGCTTTGGCCACCACCTGCAAGCACAAAAACAGGGCCACGATGGCCGCGGGATACAGCAGGGTGCCAAGCCAAGTTGGGCCAGGGCGCACCGCTACTCCTCAGGCTCAATCGTGCTGGTGAGGCCCTTGGCCTTCAGGGTTTCGCAGTAGAACTCCGCCGGCTCCAAATCACACACAATCACCAGGCCCACCCCCGTGTTGTGCGCCTCCCACATCACGGCGTGGGCATCCTCCTCACTCAGACTGGGAACCACCTGACGGAGTGTTTTGACGACGTACTCCATGGTGTTCACCGGATCGTTGTGCAGGAGCACCCGGTAACGCGGCGCTGGCTTGCGCACCCGCTCCGGCGCCTTTTCCATCACAGCCGCACCGCCGCTCTCCCGGCCTGGCGCCTGGCTGGCTCGAAGGGGCAAAACGTAGGAAAGGGGGTCAGCCATGGCCCGATAGGGAAGCAGGTGGAACGGTGGATCCTGGATTGGGCCTGCATCGTAGGCGGGCTCGATGCAGCTTCCACCACCAGCTTGATGCGGATGGGAAGATTCAGGCAGTGTTTGTGTTGTATGGCCTTTCTTCACTGCACCGATCGCATCTTTGTGGCAGGCCACCGCGGCATGGCGGGCAGCGCCATCTGCCGAGCCTTGCAGCGGCGAGGCTTCGCCGAGCCCGCCCGAGCGGGGGAGCTGCTCACCGCCAGCCGCCAGGAGCTGGATCTGCTTGATCCGCAGGCGGTGGCCGCCTGGATGGCCAAGCAGCGGCCGGATGTGGTGGTGCTCGCAGCGGCCAAGGTGGGCGGCATCCATGCCAACAACACCTTCCCGGCCGACTTTCTGCTCGACAACTTGAAGATCCAGAACAATGTGATCGAGAGCGCTTGGCGGCACGGGGTGCGGCGCTTGCTGTTTTTGGGCAGCAGCTGCATCTATCCAAAATTGGCCCCCCAGCCGATCCACGAGGAGGCCCTGCTCACAGGCTCCCTGGAGCCCACCAATGAGTGGTATGCCATCGCCAAGATCACGGGGATCAAGCTCTGCGCCGCCCTGCGCCAACAGCATGGGTTTGATGCCATCAGCCTGATGCCCACCAACCTCTATGGCCCGGGCGACAACTACCACCCCACCAACAGCCATGTGCTCCCCGCCCTGATCCGCCGCTTCCACGAAGCCACGGAGCAAGGCGACCCCACAGTCACCTGCTGGGGCACAGGCTCACCCCTGCGGGAGTTTTTGCACGCCGACGACCTGGGGGAGGCCTGCGTGTTTGCCCTCGAGCATTGGGATCCCGATGCGCCAAAGGCACCTCGCGATGACGCCGGCCACCCCCTCACCCACCTGAATGTGGGAACGGGGATCGACCTCAGCATCCGCGAGCTGGCGGAAGCCGTGGCCAGGGCCACAGGGTTTGGCGGAGACATTCTCTGGGATGCCAGCAAACCGGATGGCACCCCGAAAAAGCAGCTCGATGTGAGCCGCCTGGCCGAGTTGGGTTGGCGGGCCCGAATTCCGCTTGCTGAAGGCTTGCAGAGCACGGTGGCGCTCTTCCGCGAGCAACTTCAACAGGAGCTGGTGAGGCTTTAGGCCGCGTTTCAGCCCTGCAAAGCCTCTTGAATGCGTCCCATGGCCTGGAGCACGTTGTCACGGCTGTTGAAAGCCGACAGGCGGAAGTAGCCCTCCCCAGCAGCTCCAAAGCCGCTGCCCGGGGTGCCCACCACATGGGCTTGGCTGAGCAAGAGGTCGAAGAAGCCCCAGGAATCCACGCCAGCGGGCGTCTTCACCCACACATAGGGGGCCTGCTCGCCGCCATACACCTGCAGACCGGCGGCGCTGAGCTCGCGGCGGATGATCGCAGAGTTCTCCATGTAGAAGGCCACCAGGGACCTCACCTGAGCTTGGCCCTGGGGGGAATACACCGCCTCGGCGCCACGTTGCACGATGTAGCTGACGCCATTGAACTTGTTGCACTGGCGCCGGTTCCACAGCCCCCACAACTCCACCGCCTCACCATTGGCAGCCGTGCCCATCAGGCCCCGGGGCACCACGGTGAGGGCGCAGCGCGTGCCGGTGAAGCCCGCATTTTTGGAGAAGGAGCGGAATTCGATGGCGCACTCGCGTGCCCCTTCAATTTCGTAAATGGAGTGGGGAAGGGTCGGATCCTGGATGAAGGCCTCATAGGCCGCATCAAACAGGATCAAGCTGCCGTTGGCGCGGGCATAGGCCACCCATGCCTGCAGCTGCTCCTTGGTGGCCACGGCGCCGGTGGGGTTGTTGGGGAAGCAGAGGTAGATCAGGTCCACCTTGCCGATGGGGATCTCGGCGGCGAAACCGTTCTCGGCGCTGATCGGCAGGTAGGTGAGGCCGCCGTACTGGCCGGCGGCATCCGCCTCGCCTGTGCGGCCCGCCATCACGTTGCTGTCCACGTACACCGGATACACCGGGTCGGTGACGGCGATGCGGTTGCCCTCACCCAGGATGTCGAGGATGTTGGCGCTGTCGCACTTGCTGCCATCGGAGACGAAGATCTCCTCGGCGCTCACCTGGCAGCCGCGCGCCTGAAAGTCGTGGCTGGCGATCGCCTCACGCAGCCACGGGTAACCCTGCTCAGGGCCATAGCCGTGGAAGCCTTCACGGGTGCCCATCTCATCGATGGCCGCCTTCATGGCATCGCGGCAGGCCTGCGGCAGCGGCTCGGTGACATCACCGATGCCCAGGCGGATGATCTGGGCCTCGGGGTGGGCATCACTGAAGGCCTTCACCCGCCTGGCGATCTCCGGAAACAGGTAGCCGGCCTTGAGCTTGAGGTAGTTGCCGTTGACCAGAACCATGGGGCGCACGCAGCCCGCAGCGGGCTCGGTGGAACTGGGCGCGATTGTCCTATGGCGTGCCGCCCGCCCCGAAGCCCAAGGCCTGCATACGATCAATGTTGTGCCCTGCGGCTGACCACCCCCCATGTCCACCAGCCGCCCGCTTCCTCCCCCCGCCATGGTGGATCTGGAGAGCCTGATCGACCTGGACATCCACAAACCGGGCCGCTATCTGGGCAACGAGCTGGGAGTGCGGGCTCGCGACTGGGATCAGGCCTGGCCGGCGGCTGGAGTGCGCTGGGCCCTCACCTACCCCGAGGTGTATGAGGTGGGGGCCAGCAACCTGGGGCACATCCTCCTCTACTCGATCCTCAATACGGTCCCAGGCCAGCTCTGTGATCGCGCCTATCTGCCCGCCGCCGATCTGGCGGGCCGCCTGAAGGAGCAGCGCCTTCCCCTCTTCGGAGTGGAGAGCCGCCGGCCCTTGGCCGCCTTTGATCTGCTCGGCTTCAGCCTCAGCTATGAACTCGGTGGCACCAACATCCTGGCGATGCTGGATCTGGCGGGGGTGCCCCTGCACGCGGCCGCCCGCGGCAACCTGCCCCTGGCCGATCCCGCGGCCCCTCCCCTGATCTTTGCCGGGGGTCCCACAGCCACCAGCAATCCTGAGCCCTTTGCCGCCTTCTTCGATTTCATCGCCCTGGGCGATGGGGAAGAACTGCTGCCGGAGATTGGCCTGGTGGTGGCGGAGGGTCGAGCCGCCGGCCTCAGCCGCCTCGATCTGCTGAAGGATCTGGCCCAGGTGCCGGGAGTGTATGTGCCCGCGTTGTATGGCCCCGGGGCGGATGGGGTGACGATCGTGCCCCTGGAGCCCGATCTGCCGCAGCGGATCCGCCGGCGCACCGCGACGCCCATGCCCCACTACGCCACCGGCCTGGTGCCCCATGTTGAAACGGTGCACGACCGCCTCACGGTGGAGATCCGGAGGGGCTGCACCCGAGGCTGCCGCTTCTGCCAGCCGGGGATGCTCACCCGTCCAGCCCGCGATGTGGAGCCCAGCGCGGTGATCGAAGCGGTGGAAGAAGGCATGCGCCGCACCGGCTATGCCGATTTCTCGCTCCTTTCCCTGAGCTGCAGCGACTATCTGTCCCTGCCGTCGGTGGGAGTGGAGCTGCGCAACCGGCTGGCGGAGCACAACATCAGCCTCACCTTGCCCAGCCAACGGGTCGACCGCTTCGATGCCGACATCGCCCACATCCTTGGCGGCACCCGCCGCGCCGGACTCACCTTCGCCCCTGAGGCCGGCAGTCAGCGGCTGCGAGATGTGATCAACAAGGGTCTCAGCGATGCCGATCTGTTGCGCGGCGTTCGCACCGCCATGGAGAACGGCTATCGCAAGCTGAAGCTCTATTTCATGGTGGGACTGCCGGGAGAAACGGACAGCGATGTGCTCGCCATCGCCGAGACCTGTCGCCGTTTGCAGCAAGGCTGCGCCGATCTCGGACGGCTGACGCTCAACCTCACCATCAGCACCTTCACGCCCAAGCCCCACACCCCGTTCCAATGGCACAGCGTGAGCCATGCCGAAATCCGGCGTCGCCAAGAGCTGCTGCGGCAAGCGCTGCGGGGGGTGCGGGGGGTGAAGAGCAATTTCACCGACACCCGGCTGGCGGCCATTGAGGATTTCATCGGCCGGGGTGATCGGCGGCTGGCTCCGGTGATCGAGGCGGCCTGGAGGGCGGGCGCCGGCCTGGATGCTTGGTTTGAATCCGCTGAGCGCAGCCACGCTGCCTGGACGGCCGCCATCGAAGCGGCGGGCCTGGAAGGGCGATACCGGGCCTTGGAACTAGGCGACTGGGCGGCCGTTGCAGCCATCGAGCCCACGGATCTGGACACGTTCTGCCGCCAACCCCTCCCCTGGGACCATCTCGACAGTGGCGTGGACAAAACCTGGTTGGCGGCGGATCTCAAGCGCGCCCTGGCGGCTGCGGAGGTGCCGGATTGTTCGTTTGCCGGTTGCAGCCAGTGCGGGGTTTGCGGGCCGGAGTTGGGACACAACGTGGTGATTCAGCCGCCGCCGGTGCCCCCGGCCCTGCCGGAACGCAAACCTCCCAGTGAACGTGCCTGCCGCCTGCGTCTGGGCTTCCGCAAGCAAGGCTCCCTGGCCTGGATCAGCCACCTCGATACGGTGCGCCTGCTGGATCGAGCCCTGCGCCGCAGCGGCCTGCCAGTGAGTTTCAGCGGTGGGTTTCATCCCATGCCCCGGCTGCAGATCGCCCTGCCTTTGCCACTTGGGGTGGAAGGGCTGGGCGAATGGCTCGATCTGGAGTTCGCCGAGCCCCTGGATCCAGGTCTGGCTTGGCACCGCCTGCAACGGGAGCTGCCCGATGGCTTGCAGCTGCTCTCCAGCCAGGCCGTCCCTGTCGATGGTCCCAGCCTGTCCCAGGAGCTGGAGGCGGCCCACTGGAGGTTTGCCGTGCGGCGCGGCACCGCCGAGAGCTCCACCATGGCCTGGCCGGAGGCAGAGAGGTGGGAGGAGGCGCTGCAAGCCTTGATCCAGCTGGAGGCGTGGATCTGGCACGACCGCGACAAAAAGGGGAGGCCCCGACAGAGGGACTGTCGCCCCGCCCTCCGCCAGATTCGGCTGGCGCGCCACGATCGGCTTGGCGAGGAGGTGGAGCTGGCGCTGGAGACCAGCATCGACAGCCAAGGATTCGGGGTGCGGCCGGAGCATGTGCGGGCCTGGCTCAGCGAAACCTTGCAGCTTCCCCTTCGGCTGGCGAGGCTTCAGCGGGAAGCCCTGCTTGTGCGGTCCCCTGGCGCGAGCGACCAGGCGCCTTTTGATGTCCTGGCCAGCGTGCTAAAGTGCTGAAGCTTGGTGAGAGGGCGGCGCGCCCCATCTCTTCACCAACTTCCTAAAGCTTCCTCAATCCTGACGCATTCGTTAGGCAGATTAAAAGGGAAGCAAGCTGATCCAACCAAAGAGTTCGGTTTTTTGCCCCCTTCCGGGAGGCCACCCTCTCCTCATTTTTTGCTGACGACCCCAAGGTCTCTGCTCATCAGGCATCAATACCAACTTTTCTGGTCAGTCAAATTCCCTGTGTCTCCCACGAGCCGGGGATGTTCACCAAGGTTCCTCCAGGTCAGTCCCGAGGAGCCATCGGCATTGCCTTGTTCGTCCTGTCCTGCTGGTTCAGGACCTCACAGAGACATTTTCCCTTCTATGCCCCAGCAGATCGTGATCGCCGAGCAGTTGCGGATCGCCGCAGTGCTCAGTGACGACCGTGTCGATGAGCTGGTGGTGGCCCAAGGCCGCTACCAGATCGGCGATGTTTACCTCGGCACCGTGGAAAACGTTCTGCCAGGGATTGATGCGGCTTTCGTGAACATCGGCGAAAGCGAAAAAAACGGTTTCATCCACATCTCCGACCTCGGCCCGCTTCGCCTCCGCAAAGCCGGCGCTGGGATCACCGAACTCCTCGAACCTCGCCAAAAGGTTCTCGTGCAGGTGATGAAGGAGCCCACCGGCAGCAAGGGACCGAGGCTCACGGGCAACCTGAGCCTGCCAGGGCGTTTTTTGGTGCTGCAGCCCCATGGCCAGGGGGTGAACATCTCCCGGCGGATCAATAGCGAGGCCGAGCGCAATCGCCTGCGCGCCCTGGGCGTGCTGATCAAACCCCCCGGCGCAGGCTTGTTGATCCGCACGGAAGCGGAAGGGGTGGGCGAGGAGCTGCTCATCGACGACTTGGAAGCTCTGCTTCGCCAATGGGAAGCGATCCAGCAGGCCGCCGAAACAGCCACACCGCCGGTTCTGTTGAACCGGGATGAGGATTTCATTCACAGGGTGCTGCGCGACTTCTACGGTCCCGACGTGGTGCGTGTGGTGGTGGATGCCCCGGAGGCGGTGGCGCGGGTGAATGGTTTTCTCGGTGAAGACCAGAACCAGCTCACGGTGGAATTTCACGAAGAATCCACAGAGCTGCTCGAGCATTTCCGCATCAACGCGGCGATTCGCGATGCCCTGCGCCCGCGGGTGGATCTCCCCTCAGGGGGGTACGTGATCATCCAGCTCACCGAAGCCCTCACGGTCATCGATGTCAATTCCGGCTCGTTTACCCGCTCGGCCAATGCCCGGGAAACAGTGCTTTGGACCAATTGCGAAGCCGCCACGGAAATTGCCAGGCAGCTGAAGTTGCGCAACATCGGCGGGGTGGTGATCATCGACTTCATTGACATGGAGTCGCGCCGCGACCAGCTGCAGTTGCTGGAGCATTTCACCCAGGCCGTTCGCAACGATTCCGCCCGACCCCAGATCGCCCAACTCACAGAACTGGGATTGGTGGAACTGACCCGCAAGCGACAGGGGCAAAACATCTACGAATTGTTTGGTCGCACCTGCCCCAGCTGCGGTGGACTGGGCCATGTGGCCGTGCTCCCCGGCAAGGACACCCTCCAACCCTTGGCCAGCCTGCCAGGGGTGGTGCGAACCGTTCCCTCCTCCGCCCGGCCCGAGGCCCCGGTTGCCCCCTCCGAAGCCGCAGGTGGGCGCAGGCGTCGGGGCGGTCGGGGCGGCCGCGGCGGTGAGGGGGCCGAAGTCCCGGTGGTGGCCTCGACCAATGGGGCTGGGCTGCAGGGGGAAGGTCTGGAAAGCGCGCGGCCCGAGCTGGAGACAGGGGGCCGCCGACAGGAGTTGGAATTCGTGGCGGTCCCCATGGACGCCAATCAGGAAGAGGTGTACGGCTGGATGGGCTTCAACCCAGCCCTTCTGCTCGAACCGTTGCCAAGCGGCGACAATCTGGTGATGCGGGTGGTGAGACCGGGGTGTGACCCAGAAGCCGTTCTGGAGGAAGCCCGCCTGCAGGCCAGCGCTGCAGGATCCAGGCGGCGGCGGCGGGGGCGAGGGGGCGACAGTCGCTCCACGGCTGCCGATGCATCCCCCATCGCCTCCGATTCGGTTGGAGATCCAGAGGAAGCCGAGGTGGAAACCATCCCCCTGCCCCTCCCCACTGCGGCGGAAGTCGTGACCGTGGAGGTGCCGGCTCACCGTCGTGGAAGCCCTCGCTCAGATCAGGTCTCTGATCAGGCTGGCGCAGAACCCGCAGAGGAAGGAGCGGAGGATCAGGAGCCCCGCCGCCGCCGCCGCCGCTCTTCCGCCACGGTGTGAGCCCGGTGGCTCGCTGGCGAGAGACAACGATTGCCGGCGTGGATGAGGTGGGCCGGGGCAGCCTGTTTGGGCCCGTGTTTGCCGGAGCCGTGATCCTTCTGAAACAGGGAGAGACGGTTCTGGGCGCCGCTGGACTCACCGA
Source organism: Cyanobium sp. (assembly GCA_046081785.1). Classification (GTDB taxonomy): domain Bacteria; phylum Cyanobacteriota; class Cyanobacteriia; order PCC-6307; family Cyanobiaceae; genus Cyanobium. The sequence continues at coordinate 3,817 of JBJTWN010000057.1, read as the reverse complement.
CAGCAAAGCGCTGAGCCCTCGCCGTCGAGCGGAGCTGGTGCCCATGATCCGAAGGCTTGCAGCGGCATGGGCGATCGGCCAGGCCAGCGCAGCGGAGATCGATCGTTTGGGCATCCGCGGGGCCACAGAGCTGGCCATGCAGCGTGCCCTCCAGCGACTCAACCATCCCTTCCAGCTGGTGGTGGTGGACGGGGTCCTTCCCCTACGCAGCTGGCAGGGGCCTCAGCAAACCCTCGTGGGGGGTGACAGGCTTTGCGCCGCCATCAGTGCGGCGAGCGTGCTCGCAAAAGAGGAGAGGGATGCCCTGATTCGCCGGCTGGCGCTCCGCTTTCCTGGCTATGGGCTGGAGCGCCACGCCGGCTATGGAACAGCGCACCACCGCCTCGCCCTTCAAGAGCGGGGAGCGACCCTGCTCCATCGCCGCACGTTTTTGCGCCACACGCTTGCAAGTGAGAGCGATCTCCTTGGGGAGACCTCGGCTTCTGATGAGCGTCAGGCGCTCTCCTTGCCATCGCACCAGCGTTGAAAATCATTGAGCAATTGCAGGCGCACCCGGTTGCGCATCCCTAGCAGGATCCCGCTCAAAATCGAGCGGCCCGTGGCCTCCAACACCCTCGGTGGCACGAGTTTCAGCAGGGCTGGCTGGCTCACACTTACAGCCAGGGTTGCCTCGCCCTCCAGACCTTCTCCCGAGGGCTTGAGCCAAGAGTTAAGGCCCAACCGAAAGTCGTCCACCAGGCCCAGCCCTTCCAATTGGCAATCCACTGCTTCCAACTCAAGGCGATCGCCACGGTGGTGAGTTTGCAATTCCACGATGGGTTGAATCTGCAGCTGGAACACCTGAACCCGGGTGACCCGGTAACGGTAATGACCCGGCCCAAGCGAAATGAGCTGGGCAGGGTCGAGCAGAGAGGCCACCACGCGCTGCTCATCCCTGAGATAGGCCGGCAAGTGGGCAATCCCCTCCTGAACGGGAAGGACCAACTGCTGGCTGGAGCTGAAGGCCAAGGGCATGGCCAGGGGAAGCCGGCAGGCCATGATCCTACGGATCAACCCTTGCCCCACCATGCGCCTCTCCTACCTAGGTCCAGCTGGCACCTACGGAGAGCAGGCCGCCAAGCGCCTGGCCGCTCTCGAGGGGATCGAGGCTGAGCTGGTTCCCCAGCAAGGGATCCGCGCCGTGATCCAGGCCCTGGCCGCTGGCACCTGCGAAGCCGCCGTCGTCCCCGTGGAAAACTCTGTGGAAGGAGGAGTGAGCACGTGCATGGACGCCCTCTGGGAGCATCCAGAGCTGGCCGTGCGGCGTGCCCTGGTGTTACCCATTCGCCATGCCCTCTTGGGCAGCGGCCCCCTGGAGGGCATCAGCGAGGTGCTCTCCCACCCCCAAGCACTGGCCCAATGCAGCCTGTGGTTAGGGGAGCACCTCCCCACCGCCCTGCAGCTGCCCACCAGCTCCACCGCCGAAGCGGCCCGGCTGGTGAAAGGGAGTCGCTTCCGGGCCGCCATCGCCTCCCGTGAGGCTGCCGGGGAGCAGCAGCTGGAGATCTTGGCCTATCCCATCAATGATGTGCCAGGCAACTGCACGCGCTTTCTTCTTCTCCAACGCAGCCAGCGGGAGGAGACCGGTCCCCTGGCCAGCCTGGCCTTCTCCCTGCGTTCGGACCAGCCAGGCGCTCTACTGCAGGCTCTGGTCTGCTTTGCAGCCCATGGTCTCAACATGAGCCGCATCGAATCGCGGCCATCCAAACGGGAGATGGGCGAGTACATCTTTTTTGTCGATCTGGTGTTGCCAGCGGCAGGCGCAGCCCCTCTGCAGTTGGCCTTGGATCAGCTCAGGCCCCTGTGTGATCACCTCACCCTCTTTGGCACCTATCCATTGCACACCCTGCAGGAAGAAGGAGGCCCTCAGGAGGGGTGAGCGCGAAAGACGCCAAAGCGCATCAAGCCATGGCGGAAGGCCCAATCCATCAACAGCAAGGTGGGGGTCTCCCGCAGGCCCTGAAGCACCGCCTGAGGTCCGAGTCCAAGCACAGCCATGGGCCGTCGGATCCCCTCCAGGATGGAGTCCCGCCAGGAGGGCACAGTAGCGGCGGTCCAGTCGGCGCTCTCCACCACCAGCCCCCGATTCCAGCGACTGTTGCACAGGTTGGCGGTGAGGGAGGGGATGCTGGCGAATTCCGGGTGGGCCCATTGCTCGAGCAACTGACGCATCACCCAGCCCTCCAATGGCGACAAACCACCATCAGCAGGATCCCGCCTGTTCCAGTCCGCCAGGGCAAGGACCCCTCCAGGTTTCAACACGCGCAACAGTTCATCGGCGTAGCGCTGTTTATCGGGCATGTGGGGGGAGGCCTCCACACTCCAAACCGCGTCAAACGTCGCCTCCTCCAGGCCAAGCTGAAGGGCATCCATCACCGCAAAGCGACAGCGGGGCGCAAGCGAAAGGGGCGTGAGGGCGCGAGCGCGGGCGATCTGAGCCTCGCTGATACTGATGGCCAGCACATCGAATCCGTAGTCCTGAGCCAAAATGCGCGCACTGCCTCCGATGCCACAACCCACATCCAACACCGTGCTGCCTGGGGGGAGGCGGTCCAGGCCACTCCAACGCACGAGCTCGTGCACAAAATCAACTTTGGCTGCGCGGAAATCCCTCGGCCTTGGGGGGACTCCGTAATGGCCAAGGTGCACATGGTCTCCCCATAGACGCTCCAGAAGGGCGTCATTGGTCCAGCGGTCATAGGCTTCGGCCACACTCTGGGAGTTTCGAAACCGACGAGCCGATAGCAGCCAAAGCCCCAAAGCAACCATGAGGGCAAGGGCAACAAGCAGCACCAAGGTGATCACAACCGGGTGACCTGCCACAGGAGCCTTCACCCGTTGGCCTCGTTCTGATCCTGAGGAGAAAAGGTGTCCTTCAGAACGGTGCGGGCCGCCAGTTGACGGCGGGTTTGATCCAAGAGACTCAGCTCCTCCCTCAGCCGCTGCCCCGTATCGGTGATCTCCAACAGGGCTTGTTGGTGGTCGGCCACCGGGCCTCCCAGATGGGACCCGATCCAGAACGAAAGTTCCCGGGGCAGATCGGGCAGATCGTTGGGTAGAGCGGTGGTTTTGCCAACGAGCTTTCCGGTGAGCTCCACAACATCGTGAAGGGCTTGGGTGACCTCCTGGGTGAGAGCTTGGAGTTCATCCACGGTGTTGGACACCTCATCTTCGATCCAACTGACCATCGCTACTCGAAAAGGAGTTTCGCGAAGGATTTTGAGCACACGAAAGCGTTGTTGCCCCATCGTCACAATGTTACTGCGGTCGTCCTCAAGACCCTGGCAATGGAGGATTTCAGCGCAACATCCGATGGTCGACAGCCGCTGCTGCTGGGGATCCCAACGCAAAACGCCAAAGCGACGGTCCTCAGCCATCACCGTGCGCAACATCATCCGATAACGGGGCTCAAAAATATGAAGGGGCAACACCTCCTGCGGAAAGAGCACCACATCGGGCAATGGGAAAAGGGGAAGTTCCCGTACGGATAAATCACTCACAGGGCATACCTGGCGAATTCGTGCGGCCAGGAAAAGAGGAGGCTGGGGCCACGATGGGATCCAGAAGGGGACCATGGTGGGGAGGGGCCAAGCCTTTCACCTCTTCAACGGTGGGACCTTTCCATCCTAGAAAGGTCGAGGAGATGCTGTGTTCAGGGTCAGAGTTTGACCTCAATATCGACACCACTTGGGAGATCTAGTTTCATCAGGGCATCAATGGTTTTCGAGCTTGGGCTGTAAATATCAATAATGCGTCGATGGGTACGGGTTTCGAAATG
>JBJTWN010000056.1:0-7194 GCA_046081785.1 Cyanobium sp. | reverse complement strand
GTGCTGATGACGGGCATGGTGATCGGTTTCACCTGGGCCTTCCTCCACTACACCCCCTGAAGCAGCCATGACAACACTCGTCGACGTTCAGAACATCGAGAAGAATTTTTCCCTCTCAGGCGGGGGCAACTACCTCGCCCTCAAGGGCATCGATTTGCAGATCCGCAAGGGGGAATTCGTCTCCCTGATCGGCCACTCCGGCTGCGGCAAGAGCACCCTGCTCAACATGATCGCCGGCCTCGATCAGCCCAGCGAGGGCATGGTGCTGCTGGAAGGCGAGGAGGTAAAGCGCCCCGGGCCCGACAAAATGGTGGTGTTTCAAAACTACTCCCTCCTCCCCTGGCTCACGGTGAGCGAAAACATCGGCCTGGCGGTCGATGAGGTGATGCCCCAGATCAGCAAGGAGGAACGGGCCGCCATCGTTGCGGAGCACATCCAGATGGTGGGCCTGGGCCACGCTGTGGACAAACTGCCCCAGCAGCTCTCCGGTGGCATGCGCCAGCGGGTGTCGATCGCCCGGGCGCTAGCCATCAAGCCCAAGCTGCTCCTGCTCGATGAGCCCTTCGGCGCCCTTGATGCCCTCACCAGGGGCAACCTCCAGGAGAAGCTGATGCAGATCTGCAATGAGCACGCCCTCACGGCCGTGATGGTCACCCACGACGTGGATGAGGCGGTGCTGCTTTCCGACCGCATCGTGATGCTCACCAACGGGCCCGGCTCGAAGATCGGCGGCATCCTCGATGTCGATATCCCCCGGCCCCGGCAGCGGCTCACGGTGGTGCACCACCCGAGCTACTACAGCCTGCGCTCGGAAATGATTTATTTCCTCAACCGCCAGAAGCGGGTGAAGCAGTGGCAGGCCAAGCCCCACAAGGTGCTCGCCCGCCATGGCCTGGAGAAGGTGAATCTGGATCTGGGCTTTGTGCCCTTGGCAGCCTGCGCCCCGTTAGCGATTGCGGAAGCGAAGGGCCTCTTCCAAAAGCATGGCCTCGATGAGGTGCATCTTGTGCGGGAAACCAGCTGGCGCGGGGTGGTGGATGGGCTGCTCGATCGCACCCTGGATGCGGCCCTGATGCCCTCCGGCATGCCGGTGTGGATGACGGCGGGTGGCCACGGCGGCGATCCCACCCCGATCGTTTCGGCCCTCACCCTCAGCCGCAATGGCAACGAGATCACCCTGGCCAAGCGCCTCGCCCAGCAGGGGGTGAACACGGTGGACGACTACCGCGCCTGGCTCCACAGCCATGAGCGGGAACCGCACCGGATCGGCATTGTGCACCCCGCCTCGATGCACAACCTGCTGCTGCGCTACTGGCTGGCGGCCAACGGCATCGATCCCGACAGCGACGTGCACCTGCAGACCCTGCCCCCCGCCCAGATGCTGGCCGACCTCAAGGACGGCTCCATCGACGGCTACTGCATCGGCGAGCCCTGGAACTTCCGCGCCAACCGGGAGGGCCACGGCGTGCCGATCGTGGGTGATCTCGAGATTTGGTCGGGCCATCCAGGCAAGGTGCTCGGCGCCAGGGAGGACTGGGCCCTCGCTTATCCCAACACCCACATCGCCCTCACCAAGGCCCTGCTCGAAGCCTGTCGCTACTGCGCCAAACCCAGCCACTGGCAGGAGATGAGCGAGCTGCTCAGCGACCGGCGCTATCTGGGCATGAAAGCTGAGCTGATCCACTTCAGTGCCGAGAAGGGAGATGCCTACGCCCCCCACGGTGAACCCCACCACCTCTTCTTCGGCGCCGGCCTCAACCGCCCCAGCCGCTCCGAACACCTCTGGATCATGACGCAGCTGGCCCGCTGGGCTGAGATCCCCTTCCCCCGCAACTACGTGGAGATCCTCGAGCGGATCTGCCAAGTGGGGGTGTTCAGCACAGCTGCTCGGGAGCTGGGCTTGGAGGAGGTGAGCTATCAGCGCCAGGGCATCGAGCTCTTCGATGGCAGGCCCTTCAACAGTGACGACCCGATCGGATACCTCAACACCGTCTCCCTCCATCGCGATTTCAGCGTGGCAGAGATCCCCATCGGCGTGCCCCGGGCCATGGCGGCTTCAGCCTGACGCCCCTGGGGCCTGGCTTGGGCCGGCACCCCTTCCCTGTCGTTGCAGCCAAACCGTTTCCAAAACTTCTTCTTCACCATGAACTCCACCTTTGCGGCGACCGCCGCGCCCCATTCCCCAACGGGCCAACCCCTGTTGCGCTTCGAGGGCCTGGACAAAACCTACCCCACCCCCACGGGTCCCTATCCCGTGCTGTCCGACATCAATCTGGATGTGCTGCAGGGGGAATTCATCTGTGTGATCGGCCACTCCGGCTGCGGCAAGAGCACCCTGCTCAACATGGTGTCGGGCTTCGCCACGCCCAGCTCCGGTGCGGTGCTGCTCAATGGCAAACCCATCGAAAAGCCAGGGCCCGATCGCATGGTGGTGTTCCAGGGCTATGCCCTGCTGCCCTGGCTCACGGCCTACGAAAACGTGTATCTCGGCATTGATTCGGTGAAGCCGAATCTGGAGAGGAGCCAGAAGCACGAGATCACCATGGAACACCTGGAGCTGGTGGGTCTCACGACGGCGGTGGAAAAGAAGATCACCCAAATCTCCGGGGGCATGAAACAGCGGGTGGCGATCGCCCGTGCCCTGGCCATCCGGCCGGAAGTGCTCATCCTTGATGAACCCTTCGGCGCCCTCGACGCCATCACCAAGGAAGAGCTGCAGGAGGAACTGCTCAACATCTGGAACACCCAGAAGTGCACCGTGTTGATGATCACCCACGACATTGACGAGGCGCTCTTCCTCGCCGATCGGCTCGTGATGATGACCAATGGCCCCGCGGCCGGCATCGGGGAAGTGCTCACCATTCCCTTCCCCCGCCCCCGCAGCCGGGAAGACATCATGGAAGATCCTCTCTATTACGAGATGCGCAATCAGGCTCTGGATTTCCTCTACAACCGCTTCGCCCATGATGATGATGAGGCCTGAAGCCTCAAATCGAGGGCTTCAGGGAGGGGAAGGAGAGGCATCTGGAGATGTGGGGTGCACTTTGTAGGGATCCATTCGATCCGAAGGGGGTTTGGTTGGGGCTGGTCGGGGCGTGGCGGTGCCAGGCTCCAGCAGGCCCAACCCCCCCAACAAGCGCACCAATCGGCTGGTCACGCCGGTGATCTCCTTCAAGTTTTCCAAGGTGGGAAGGAGCACAGGGCGGGCTTGCTGCAACAACAGCTGGGCTTCCCGCGAGGCCTGCGAGGCGGTTTCAGCGGTCTGATCGGCTCGGGTGAGGGTCTGCTCCGCTTTGGCGAGGGTGCGACGCACGACCGGGCCCACCTGCACGGTCTCCCGCTGCAAAGTAATGGTGAGAGCACGCACCGAAGGCACCGTGCTCCGTGTTTCGCTGGCCACGGTTTTCGACATGGAGGAGAGATCCCCCATCGAGCCAGAGAGCTTGCCCATCGAGGTCTGCAAACTGCCCAGGGAGCTGGGCACCTGGTTTTGCAGAAGGGTGGAGGCCTGGGCAAGCGTGCGATCAATTTTCTGGCCCGAGCGGGTCAGCTCCGCCACGAGCTGATTCAAGTCGGGGGGTGGGTCGTAGGCCAAGGGGGGCAACGGCCGCTGCGACTCCATCCCTTCGGGCCTGGGATCAGGGGTGAGGCTGACGAAGGTCTGGCCTACGAGCCCCACCTGCGCAGCCTGGGCACGGCTGCGGGGACCGATCAGGTGGCGGTAGCGAGCGTTGATTTGCAGGGTCGCGGCCACCCTGGCATCGTTCAGCAGGCGGAGGGAATCCACCCGCCCGATGGGCATCCCCGAGAGACGCACCTCCATGCCCTCCTGCAATCCATCGGCCCGAGGAGCCACCAGCTCCACAGCAACCTGCGGTTCCCCCCAATGCCGCTCCCGCCCGATCGCCACCACCAGAGCCAGCGTGAGCAGCCCACCTGACAGCAAGAACAACCAGCGCTCGCGAGGAACGACGTCCTCATCTGGAGGGCTTGTTGGAGAGGGAGGAGAAGAAGGTATCAATGGAAAAGGGGTTGTCTCTGGGAGGGTTAAAGGGGAAGGGTGGGCAGGGCGACTGGGTGCACGGCCAGGGTCCAAATCAACTTCAGGCCCACCATCAGCGCGATCTGCCGGGCGATCAAGCTGGCAATCAGATCTTCCGCTCCAGCACGATTCAAGGGAAGTTTCTGCGCTTCCCACAGGCAGAGCAAGGCGGCAGCGCCCAGATAGAGCGCTGTGCGCAACAGGGCCGAAGCCAGGTCGCCTGGCGCAATCGCCCCAACCGCTTGCAGCAACCGCAGCTCCACCCCCCCCAGCAGGCTGGCGAGAACCCCGCCCACCAGGGCACCCATCAGGGCATGGATCAGTAGCAGCGGTCCCGTCAACAGCGCAGGCGCCAAAGTGAGCCATCCGGCCTCGGGCCCTCCCCCACGAGCCCGCCTGAGCCACTGGGGTGTCAGGCGGGTGAAGGCAATCAGGGCCACCACCAGGGGCCCCACCAGATGCAGCATCGCCACCACAAGCACCCGCAGCGACAGTTGGGAGGAGAGGTGCAGCCCCTCCTGCAACAGCCGAATCAGGCCCACGCCAAAGACAGCGCCAATGAGGAGCACCAGAGCAGCGCAGCGATTGCCATCCCGCTCCGCCATCCGCAGCAGGCGCAGAAGCATGGGGAGCGCAACGGCAAGAGGGCCTTTAAGGGTGACGTGAAACAAAGCCCTGGCAAGAGCTGGGCCTCGTAGGCTCAATCCTGGCGCTGCCTTTGGCCACCAGATGCGTTCAGCCGGCTTCGCCTTGGCCCTTCTGGAGCCCACCAATCTACTGTTGCTTGCCTGTGCGCTGATCTATGGGCTGATCGGAGAAGCCAGCGAGGCCGCGATCCTGTTGCTGTTTGTGGGGGGCATCACCCTGCTCGATCTGGTGCAGCAACGCAGAAGCCAGAGGGCCCTGGCCGAGCTGGCCCGGCTCTCCGCTCCCAGGGCGAGGGTGTGGCGCAACGGCGAGGAGCTGGAGCTGCCTCCAGAAGCCCTGGTGCCTGGCGATGGGTTGCGGCTGGAGGAGGGCGATCGAGTCGCCGCCGATGGGGTGCTGGAAGAGGCCGTCGGGCTCTGGGGTCGACACCTCCCTGCTCACCGGTGAAGCCCTGCCTGTGCCCCTGGCCGCCGGGGATGAAATTCTGGCGGGGTCGCTGGTGGCCTAGGGGAGGGGCCGCTCCAGGGTGAGCGCCACCGCCAGCACCAGCGAGCTGGGCCGGCTGGCCTCCAGCCTGGCGAAGGTGGAGGCACCGCTCACACGGCTGCAGCGCCGCACGGGCCGCCTCACCACCCGTCTCACGGTGGGAGCCCTCGGGCTCTGCACGGCCCTCGCTCTGTTCCAGGGCAGCCAGAGCGGCGACTGGCCCGGCGCCCTGCTGCGGGCCCTCGCCTTTGCCCTGGCGGTGTTGCCCAACGAAATCCCGGTGGTGCTCGCCCTGTTTCTGGCCCTGGGAGCCCTGCGCCTCTCAAAAATCGGCGTCTTGGCCCGCTGGCCGGCGGCCGTGGAGAGCCTGGGCAGCGCCACCGTTTTGGCGGTCGATAAGACCGGCACCCTCACCGAAAATCGGATGGCGGTGCATGCGCTGATGCTCTGGCCCCGGGGCAGTCTCTGGCGGCGGGGCACCCCCTTGGACGAACCCTGGCACCGCTTGCTGGAAAACGCCCTCCTGGCCAGCCGAGGCGATCCGGTGGATGCGATGGAACTGGCCCTGCGGCGGCTTGCGGATGAGGCCTTGTTGGCTGACGAGCATCGCCACCCCGATTGGCCCCTGGAGCGGGAATATCCCCTCCAGCCCGATCTGCTCGTGATGTCGCGCCTCTGGCGGGATCCCACGGGCCAGTGGCAACTGGCCGCCAAAGGGGCTCCCGAGGCGGTGGCCGAACTCTGCCACCTGGATCCTCAAGAGTCTTTGGCGTTTCTGGCTGCAGCCGATGGCCTGGCCGGGGAGGGAATGCGGGTGCTGGCCGTGGCCTGCGGGTTGGAGGGGGCACCCCTGCATGGCCAGTCCACGGGCCTGGGGCTTGGGCCGCCGCCAGAGCAGCTGCACGCTTTTCAGTTTCACCCCATCGGCCTGATCGGCCTGGCGGATCCGATCCGGCCAGAGGTGCCCGCCGCCATCGCCGCCGCCCGCCAGGCAGGGGTGCGGGTGTTGATGATCACCGGCGATGGCCCCACCACGGCACGCTCCGTGGCCGACCAAGCCGGCCTGCCGCCGGGGCCCGTGCTCACGGGCAGTGATCTGGAACGCCTCTCAGCGGAAGCGCTCGGCCGGAAAGTCAAGGAGGTGCCAGTGTTCGCCAGGGTGATGCCGCAGCAGAAATTGGAGCTGGTGCGCGCCCTGCAGGCCGCCGGTGAGGTCGTGGCCATGACGGGAGATGGCGTGAATGATGCCGCCGCCCTCAAGGCGGCGGACATCGGCGTGGCCATGGGCCGGCGGGGATCCGCGGTGGCCAGGGAGTCCGCCGATCTGGTGCTGGTCGATGACAGCTTTGCGCCCCTGGTGGGGGCCCTCGGCATCGCCCGGCGGGTGGAGGCCAACCTCTATCGGGCTCTCGGATACACCCTGGCCATCCACCTGCCGATCGTCAGCTTGAGCCTGATTCCCCTGCTGGTGTCCAGCCAGCCCCTGCTGCTGCTGCCGGTGCACATTGCCTTACTCCATCTGGTGATCGATCCCGCCTGCACGGTGGTGTTCGAGGCCATGCCCGGGGGCGAGGAGCTGCTGCGCCAACCTCCCCGAGCGCCTGAGGCGCCGCTGCTGAGCCCCGATGCCTGGAAGCAGGCGATGGGGCAGGGCAGCGCCCTGTTGATAGCCGTGCTTCTGCTCACTTTCTGGCCCGGTCTGCCCCTGGAGACCCGTCGCAGCCTGGTATTCGGTCTGTTGTTGCTGGCCGGGGGCGGGCTGATTTGGCTCAATGGCCCCCGCCAAACTCGGCATGGGGCCTCAGGGCTTGGGCTTGGCGTGGGGCTTTGGGTGCTCCTTCAAGGCATCCCCCCCCTGCGCCACCTGCTCGAGCTGGGGCCCCTCACAGCCCAAGAGTTGGGATTGCTGACCATCGCCCTGGCCATGGCCCTGCTGCTCGCAACCCTGCCAAAGCTGGCCTGGCGATGGGCCACCGCACAGGTCCAGCGATGAAGCGACAGTCGCCTTCCTCCTCGCT
>JBJTWN010000055.1:0-8684 GCA_046081785.1 Cyanobium sp. | reverse complement strand
CGCTCTGGCAGCGCCAGCTGCGCTGGCGGCGCCGGCAGCTGCAGCGCAGGCTCGGCTGGTTGTGGGGTCAGGAGGGCAGTCCGGGCCAGCGGGCGAGGGGCCTGGCGGCCGGGGTGTTCACCGGTTGCCTCCCCTTCTTCGGGCTGCAGATCGTGCTGGGCGTGGCCCTGGCGGCGGCCATGCGCGGCAATCGCATCCTGGCGGCGGCGGGTACCTGGATCAGCAACCCGCTCACCACCCTGCCGATGTGCTGGCTGAATTACCAGATCGGCGTGCTGCTGCTTGGGCCTGGCCCCGCCTGGCCCGCCATCGACGACCTCGATGGGCAGACGCTCAAGCTGCTGGGCTGGTCGTTCACCAGCCGGCTGCTGCTTGGCTCGGTGCTGCTCGGCGCGCTGGCCGCCCTGATTTCCGGTGTGGTCTGCTGGCGCTGGCTGCACAGCCGTGATCGTTCGGACGCTGTGCGCATGAATTAGCCATTGGCTGAGCAGACAATCAGCTCGATCAAGCTCAGGCTTAGCCGCAGACGCGATGCAGATCCAGCCCAAACGCTGAGTGGGTGTGCGCTGCGGATCGGGCAGGCAGAGCCCCTGGCCAGGCCGTGTCAGGAATTGCTCAGCCCCGGAAAGACCATCAGGTCGATCGCGCCACCCACTGGTTGGCGCCACTCCCGGAATTCGGCGGCGAGGGCTCTCTGCTCCTCCGGCAGCGCGAGCGCCTCAAGATCCTGGAGGCGCTGGTGCACCAGATCCAGGGTGTTGTCGATCAGCTGGGCGGCCTGTTCGGAGGTCATGGCGGATCGGATGCAGGAGAGCAGAAGGCAGGTCCCTGCCTGCCCAGGGGCAGGCGTGGGCGCCGGGTTGACTTGGGTGCTCTTGTAGGGCGCTCGCTCAGGGACAGCGGTAACGCGTGACACGACTCCAGCTCCGTGTGCGAGGACCCGCACCCACAACCGCGCCATTAACACTTCTAACGGGCCAGGCCGGCATGGCGTGGTGCTCGACTGCCTCTTGGCCCGGATGCACCATCGCCACTCACAGAGGGAGCCGTGATTTGGTTGATCGATACCTGAGCCACAGGCACAGCACAACCAACTCGCGCAGGGCCTCCAGGGTGCGACGGCGCAACTGACTGATTCGGCCGGGGTCCGTTTGCTGGTTGGTGGTGAGAACCCTGCTGCATGGCCTGCGGTTAGCTGGGCGCGAGGAGACGACCTCGCGGCTGTTGAAGTGGCACCACGGCAAGCTCAACCAGCGCTATCACCGGCGCTCGCTGACGAGCTGCGTGCTCGGGTCAGCTGCGACCACGCAATCTCGCCCTTTGCGCTTGGCCGCATACAGACAATCATCGGCCTGTTGCAAAAGATGATCGAGATCAGGTGCACAACCAGCCTGCGGCATCCAGCTGGCCAGCCCGATGCTGATGGTGAGCCCACCGCCATTCACAGGCTCCGGATGTTGAATGATGGCAGCCGCCACCGTCGCACGCAGGCGTTCAGCGATGGCTAGCGCGGCCTGATGATCGGTATGGGCCAGGACCACACCGAATTCCTCGCCTCCCAACCTGGCCACCATGTCGTTCTGGCGCTGCAACTGCTGCTGCAGCATGGCGGCCACCTCGGCAAGGCAGACATCACCGTAAGCATGGCCCAGGCGATCGTTGACCAGCTTGAAGCGATCGACATCAATCAACAGAATAGAAAGAGGGGATTGGGCTCTGCCGGCCGCCACAACCTCGGCACGAATACGCGAATCGAAACTGCGGCGATTGGGCAACTGGGTCAAGGCATCCAGCAACGACAGACGACTGGCACGTTCGCACTCAAAGGCGTGAAACAACAGGCTCAGCAGACTGCTGAGCGTCTCAATCCGATCGATTTGCGCCGGCTGGAACTTCTGCCCTGCCTTGAGGCAAATGGAGAGCACGGGGGTCGACACACCGCGGGAAGCCAGCCGCAAGCCGAGGTAGTCGCTGCCACCCAGCCGCCGAAGGTCATTGAGGAAGCAAAAATGCGAGTGCTGATCGCCTAGCAGCGACTCGCGATAGACAGGCTCGCGGGTGGCGATATAGTGGAGAACGCTCTCAAGATGCTGCGCTGTCTGGAGAAAATCGCGTTGCATGCGCTTGCCATCAATCTCACCTGGACGATGGACCGCCCAGATGTATTGGCTGCAATCCACCTCTTCCTGATCAGGAAGGAATGCTAATGACACCCGCAACAAATCAAGCCCCCAGCGGCGCAACTCCTGCACATAGAGCAATACCACTTCCTCAAAGCCACGCAAACTCGACCAGTGCTCCAGCACAAAACGCTCCAGCGGCACCCGATCCAGCACCGCACGATCAGGATTGGCAGCGAACAGGGGGGCTGTGATCTGGGCATCTGCCTGTTCAATCTGGGCCCGCAGCCGCGGGAGGCAATCCGGCTCCAACCAGGGGCTTTCCCGCAGGAAGTGGGGCAGTTCGCTCCAGGGCAATGGCGAAGCAATCAGGTAGCCCTGCACCGCATCCACGCCAAGCCGCAGGAGGGTCTCTAGATCAGCATGGTGTTCCACACCCTCAGCCACCACGGTCTTACCGAGACCATGGACGGCGTCAATCAGAGAGCCCACAAACGTCTGCAGACGCAACGACCGCGCAATGCCACGCACCAGCTCGCAGTCGAGCTTGATGGAGTCATACCAGGCCTCACACAGACGCCGGTAATTGGAGAGGCCAGAGCCGAAATCATCGACCAACAGGTGGAAGCCAAGCTCTTCCATCAAGCGCTGTGATATGCAGCGCAGCTCATCCACGCCAGGGGACAAATTCATGGCGGCGGCTTCCGTGAGTTCCAGCCGGAACAGCGCTGGATCCACGCGCTGGACACGCAGCTGGGCTATCAGTGCTTCCTGTCGCGCAATCGTTGCCACTGACCCGGCGCTGACATTGACACTGATGTAGAGGATCCGCGACGCCGCCTCGCCCACCTCACGATAGACCTGCTGTAACGGGCCTAGGCGCTGGATCACCAGCTCGTCGAGGCGGTGCGCCACATCCAGTTTATGGGCCCACTCCACGACCGTGCCTGTATCCACACCAGCGAGCTCCGCTGGCCGGAAGCGCACCAGCAGCTCCAGGGCAATCCGCCCAGAATCACGCAGCAACAGGATCGGCTGGAAACGCAGATCAAGATCCTGTGGCCCCAGCCCTTGCATGCACCTGACCACGGCCGGCGTGATCACAAGGCGTCCTTGAAAAGACTGAGGATCGGGCACAGGCATGTTGCTGGTGCTCGGGAGCATGCGCCTACATGCTGGCCCACAACCAAGGACAATGCCTTGAATATCGCTGCGGAGCCACGCCCCACGCCATGAGCGAGACGGCTCCCAAGGCCCTGATCATCGGTGGCGGCATCGCTGGCATGGCCAGCGCCATCGCGCTTGGACGTGGTGGCTGGAGCTGCACGCTGCTGGAACAGGACCCACAACGGGCGCGGCCAGGACAAGGTCTGCTGTTGCCGCCCGGCGGCTGCCGGGCCCTGGAGCGGCTGGGTGTGCGCCCGATCGAAGGCTTCAGCGCCGCGATCGAGCGCTACGAGCTCTGCCAGGCGGATGGACGGCTGGACCAGCAGTTCGCCATCCCGGGAGCCCGGAGCCTGCTCCATCAGGATCTGCTGCAGGCCCTGCAGGAAGCGCTGCCAGCGGGGACCAGGCTTGAGGTCGGCGGCTGCCTGGCGTTGGCAGCCGTCGCCGGTGGCGGCTGGGAGGTGATCAGCAACAGCCTGCCCAACCGGCACGCCGATCTGATCGTGGCGGCCGATGGTGTCGGCTCGGTCTGCCGGCGCCAGCTGTTCCCCACGGCTCAGCTCACCCCGGAACGCACCACGGAAGTGGTGCTGGTGACCAGGGCAGCGGCGCTGGTACAGCAGCTGCGGGGCTCCTGCCGCAAGTATCAAGACCGTCGGGGGGGCCTGGCGCTGGGCCTGCTGCCCTGCAGCAACGACCAGCTGGTGGTGTTCGCCCAGTTTGCCAGCGCCCGCCACAGCCCCTCTGCCGGCCCCGAGGCGGCCGCTCTGCTGCGCCGCTGCTTCGGCGGCTGGAATCCCCTGCTCGACCAGCTGCTGAAGGGCCTCGACACCAGCAACAGCCGCCTGTGGCGCACCACCTACCTCGAGCCGCTGCCGCGGTTGCACGACGCCAATCTGGTGCTTGTCGGCGACAGCGGCCATCCCTTGCTCACCGTGACCAGCCAGGGCGCCTCCGCCGCCATGGAGGATGCGCTGGTGTTGGCTGAGTCGCTGGCGACGCTTCCGACCACTGGTCTGGCGGGCCTGGCCAGCGGCCTCGATCGCTACAGCCGCGCGCGCCTGCCGCTGCTGGTGGAGCTGGTTCGTGAGGGGCGTGCCAGACAGCAGCAGTTTCTTGACACCTCCTCCAAATGCGGCCCCGCCAGTGCGCCGCTTGTGGGCTTCGGCACTGAACCGATCCTGACCACATGAACGGCCCCGATCCTTTCGCGGATGCCGCCGTGCCACTGGAGGCCTTGCGGCGCCAGGCCTTCAACCTGCGCTGGGCCACGCAGCCAGCGGATGTGATCCCACTCACAGCCGCCGATCCCGATTTCCCCGTCGCACCGGCGGTGCGTGAGGCGATCGCCCGCCAGGCGGCCGAGGGGCTGTTCTGCTACGGCCCCGCCGAAGGGCTGCCGAGCTTCCGCGAGGCCTGCGCCCGCTTCAGCAGCGAGCGTCGCAACTGCCCGGCCTCACCCGCACAGATCCTGGCGGTGGATGGCGCTGCGGCCGGCATGCGGCTGGTGTGCGCACACCTGCTGCGTCCTGGCGATGAAGCGATCATCTTCGACCCGGTGGATTATCTGTTCCAGGCGGCCGTGGAAGCGGCGGGGGGCCGGGTGCGCCGCCTGCCGGTGGACGCCTTGCGCGGAACCCTGGCACTGGATCAGCTCGAGGTGCAGCTCAATGAGCGCACGCGGGTGCTGGCCATCTGCAATCCGCTCAATCCGGTGGGCCGGGTGCTGGGGCAGGAGGAGCTGCAAAGGCTGGCCGGCTTTGCGGAGCGCCACAATCTGGCGATCCTCAACGATGAGGTGTGGGCCGACATCGTCTACACGCCGCAGCGATTCCTGAGCGTGGCGGCCCTGAGCCCTGCGCTGGCGGCCCGTTGCTGGACCGTGCACGGCTTCTCCAAGAACTACGGGCTGGCCGGGCTGCGGGTGGGCTGCGTGGTAGCTCCGGATGCGGCGGCCTGCGTGCAGCTGGCCCGGAGCAGCCTGGCCACCTCCACCATGACCGGCACCGCCACTCTCTCCCAGATCGCAGCCGTGGCAGCCCTGGAGCAGGCAGACGAGTGGCTCACGGCCTGGCTGGCGCACCTGAAGCGCCAACGCGATCTGGCGGTGGCCCAACTGCAGACCATGGCCGGCCTGCAGGTGAGGAGCCCGGAGGGCACCTACGTCTTGTTTCCGCAGGTGGAGCACCACGGCCTGAGTGCAGATGCGCTGGTGGAAAGGCTGCTGCAGCGCCACCGCTTGGCGGTGGTGCCCGGTTCACCCCGCTGGTTCGGCCCCGGAGCCGCCGGCCATCTGCGCCTGGTGTTCTCCACCTCAGAAGCCCTCCTGCGGGAGGGCCTCAACCGTCTGCGGCGCGGACTGGAGGAATTGGCAGCGGAGACGTGAGGCCAGGAAACGTTTTCCTTGAAGCCTGATTCTGCTTCCGCTTGGTGCAGCTTGGCGACTCTCCAATCAATCAGCCGCTCAGGGAGCGCAGTAACCCGTGACACGACTCCAGCCCCGTGGGCGCGGACCCGCACCCCTGGCCTTCGCCGCCCCCGGCGTCGCACGATGGGCCGCGGCGCGACACCCACCCCGATGGCTGAGACGGCTTCCGAGATCCCGCCCTCCCCGGCGCCGCCCTCCCACAGGCCGGCGAGTCTCCGCCTCGGCCGGGAGGATGTGCGCCGCATCCGCCTCCGCCACCGCGGCTACCGGCTGCTGCTGGGGGCGGTCGGCCTGGTGCTGCTGATCCAGCCGCTCTCCAGCCAGTGGCCACTGCTCTCGCCGCTGATGGGGATCGCGATGGCACTGGTGATGATGCTGTTCCTCACGCGCTATTCGCCGCTGCTGGCACGCCGGCGGATGCTGTATCGGCTCGGGATCGCCGCGATCGTGAGCGAACTCGCCTGGCTGCTGGTCCTGTTGGCGAATACCTCGCTGGCCCTGCACCTGGCGATCGCCCATCTGCTGGTGTGGTTCCTGTTCATCGGCATCTTCCTGATCCGCAAGGTACGCGTGCTGATGCTCGAGCCCTACGTGACCCTGGCCGTGCTGATGGGTGCTGCGGCGGGCTATCTGCTGATCGGCTACCTGGGCGGCTTCCTGCTGCACACGCTGCTGCTTTGGCAGCCCCAGGCCTTCGATCTGGCGCTGGTGTCGCCGGGCTTCGATCCCCGCCTGCACCCCCTGCACGCGTTTCCGGCGATGGTGATGGCCTCCTTTCAGTCGCTCACCACCACCGGCAGCGCGGTGGGGCGCCCCGGGTATCTGCTGTTCCCCACCGGCGCCCTCGTGATCACGGTGGCGGGCCAGCTCTATGTGGCAGTGCTGATCGCCCTGATCCTCGGTCGTTTCCATCACCGTCCACTCCATTGAATGAACTGCCGGTGCACTCGTGTGTGGGACGACTGCGGCTGTGTGGAACTGCCGCTGTGTGGAACTGCAGCGTCCCTGCTGAGCCCCAGCCGCCTGACCGGCGATCTCAACGTGGGTGCAAGGCCTGGAGCCTGACACTCAGAGGAGCGCCCTGAGCGCGTCCTCGATCAGCAGGTTGTCGAGCGAGAGGGCGCCGCCGCCGCAGGTGATCAGCACGATCGCCATCACGCAGTACATCGCCGCCTTCTCCCAGCTGGGGGGCTCGCCCATTCCCATCGGACCCACATAGTCGCCTTCAGGGATCTGGTAGGGGTCGGGAGCGATGAAGGGGAAACCGGAGCGGATCTCGAGCACCACCGCATAGGCCATCGACACGAAGATCGCCAGCGCCGCCAGGGGTGTGAGCAGCCCCGGCAGCAGGGCGATGCCCCCGCCGAACATCGAGGCCGCCGAGAGGAAACAGAGCCATTCGGGCGTCTTCATCGCCGTGGCCCAGGTGCGCAGGTTGCGCAGCTTCGGCCAGCCGTGGCGGATGAAGGCGATCCCCAGAAACAGGCGCAGCACCAGCAGGCCCCAGCCGGCGACGCCCTCGCCTCCGGGAGGCACCAGAATCTCGATCAGGGTGATCTGGGAAGGCTCCATCAGTGCGAAATGAAGGGGAGTGAGCTCAGGGTATGGAGACCAGCTGCCTGTTGCCCGCTGCGATGCCTCTCTGCTCACCCAAGCCGCTCCGACAGGGTGTGATAGATCCCCTTGCGCATCAGCAGCCGCCCCACGCAGGCCCCCAGCACCGAGGCCAGCAGCATCCCCGGCAGCAGTTGCTGATCCCCCGCCAGGCGCAGCGAAAACAGCAGACTCATCACCGGCAGCTGGGTGGCACCGGCCAGGGAGGCGGCCATCCCGAGCGCGAGGGCCAGGGTGCCGATGCCCAGAGGATCGCCGAGGGAGCGGCCCAGCAGGGCGCCGATGGCCAGGGCGGGATCGATCAGCCCTCCCGGCACGCCAGCCGCCAGGGCCACCGCGGGCCCGAGCAGGCGCGTGAGCAGCGTCAGCGGCGCCGCCCAGAGCCCCTGGTTCTGGCCCACACCCTGCCGCAACAGCAGCTCCATCAGGGCTTCGCCATCGCCGCCGCTGGCACCCCCGCTCAGCAGGGCCAGGGCCGCCAGCAGGGCTCCGATCGCCAGGCCGATCCGCAGGGGATGGCGGCGAGCCAGGGGCACGACACGGCTGCCCAGCGCCAGCAGCAGCACACTGAGCAGCGCCCCGAGCAGCCCGGCCAGCAGGCCGAAGGGCACGGCCCAGAGAAACTGCCCGGTCTCCAGAGCCTCCACCTTCAGCACACCGAAGGCGAATTCCGGCTGGCCCCCCAGCGCACTCACCAGCGCCGCCAGCAGCGCCACCACTAGGCCCGGCCACACCAGCGCCGGCACGAAGCGGCCGAGCAGCTCCTCCACCAGAAACACCACCGCCACCAGCGGCGTGTTGAACCCGGCCGCCAAACCGGCGGCCCCGGCCACCGCCAGCCGCTCCCGCTGGCCCATCCAGCCCAGCAGCGCCGGGAAGCGCCGCCGCAGGGCCACCAGCACCGCGCCCCCCAGCTGCACCACCGGGCCCTCACGCCCGAGCGGGAAGAGGGCGAGGCTGGCGATCGTCCAGAGGGTGAGGCGCTGCAGGGTGGCCGCCGGCGCCATCAGCTCCGGGGTGCGCGCCGGCTCCTCGAGGCAGACCAGCACATGGGGAATGCCGGCCCCGGCTCCGCGGCTCCAGATCCGGTTCTGCAGCAGCAGCAGCAGCAGCGGCATCACCAGCAGCGGCGCCAGCAGCAGCGCCAGGCTTGCCACATCCCAGCGGCCACCGAAGCCGGGCAGGCGCCGAAGCAGGGCGTCCTGCCAGCGGTCGATCTGATTGAGCGGCCAGCAGGCCAGGCCCACCGCGATCCCCACCAGGGCCAGCTGAAGCAGTTGGCCGAGGCCGCGGCCGGGGGAATAGGCCAGCTCGTGAGGACGCGCCATGCCCTGTGGGTGGTTTGCGCAAAGGAT
>JBJTWN010000054.1:0-18591 GCA_046081785.1 Cyanobium sp. | reverse complement strand
ACTTTAATTATTTTTTATGGCAAATGTTATCGGAACGTCGTTCAACGACGTCATCGGCCCCTTTTCATCTTCACCTGGGGTCAGCGGTGTTCCCACGTCGCTTGCAGACACCATCAATGGTGGAGCCGGCGCAGACACCATGAACGCCGGGGATGGAGATGACACTTATATTGTAGACAACATTGGCGACATCGTTAAAGAATCTTTTGACGATGCTCTCGGCGGTGTGGACACCGTTCTCGCCTCTGTTTCCTATTCTCTCACGCCAGGCACCTTTGGTAATCAAGGTTTCGGCATTGAAAATCTCACCCTCACAGGTTTTGCCAATATCAATGCCACGGGCAACAGCAAAAACAATGTGCTCAAGGGCAACAGCGGCAAGAACATTCTCGATGGGGGCCTTGGGGCTGACACCATGGATGGCGGTGATGGAGATGACACCTACATCGTTGACAACACAGCCGATATCGTTAAAGAAATCTTTGATGATTCCCTCGGCGGTGTCGATACCGTTCTCTCCTCCGTCACCTACTCCCTCTCCCCTGGCACCGCTGGCTCCCAGGGTTTTGGCATCGAAAATCTCACCCTCACGGGTTCTGCAGCCATCAATGCCACGGGCAATGCCAAAAGCAACGTCCTCACGGGCAACACCGCTGCCAACACCTTCTTTGGCACCGCTGGTTTTGACACCATCAACGGCGGCCTCGGCTCCGACACCGCCAACTACAGCTCCCTTGGCAATGTCGTCACCCTCGGCGCCTTTGGGGTCCTCAACAAAGGCGCTTCTGGCACCGACTCCCTGATCAGCATCGAAACCATCGTCGGCAGCAGCCTCCTCGGAGACACCATCGATCACAGCGGCGCCATTGCTCCTGCAACCGGCACCATCACCAACCTCAACACAGGTCTGGTCACCGTCTCTGGCTCCATAGCTCCCCTTCCCCTGACCTTCACGGTCAGCCAGTTTGAAAACGTCATCGGCAGTTCCTTTGCCGACTCCATCACTGGCAACAGCGACAACAACTCCCTCTCAGGTGGCGCCGGCAACGACACTCTCTTTGGCCTCAACGGCAACGACACCCTCGATGGTGGCCTCGGCATTGACACCATGGATGGTGGCGATGGCAGCGACATCTACATCGTCGACAACTCGGCAGATTCCGTTAAAGAAATCTTTGATGATTCCCTCGGCGGCGTCGATACCGTTCTCTCCTCCGTCACCTACTCCCTCTCCCCTGGCACCGCTGGCTCCCAGGGTTTTGGCATCGAAAATCTCACCCTCACGGGTTCTGCAGCCATCAATGCCACGGGCAACAGCAAGGCCAACGTCCTCACGGGCAACAGCAGCAACAATGTCCTCACTGGTGGGGCTGGTGATGATACGTTGACAGGTGGAAATGGCAACGACACTCTCATTGGAGGCGCTGGGTTTGATGTGCTCATCGGCGGAGCAGGCGACGACCGTTTCCGCTTTTCAAGCCTCTCTGAGAGAACGGACACCATCAAGGACTTCTCCTTCTTTGGCATTGGCAATAGAGACTTTATTGAGGTCAGCGCAGCTGGCTTTGGCGCATCGTCTCTCTCACAATTCAATTACAATTCACTCACTGGCGCGCTTTCGTTCCTTGGCATTCAGTTTGTAACAATCGAGAACAAACCACCCGGTTTCACTGTATCACTTGATGTAGTCCTAGTCTGAATTTGTCCCCATTCTCACGAATAGCTTCTTACCTCCTGTCCCGGTGCAAACCGGGACTTTTTTTGCAAATGAAACCGTAAGGGTTGCCTAGAACAACTGAAGCAAGATGAAGCTTGAAGCTGGCATCAAGGACAAAGCAATATCACTCTGCTCGTTGAGGGCTCCGACCTTCTGGGGCAAGATCGTTAGTTGCTCACTCCCTCAATGCGATCTTCAATCTCCTGATAGATCTCCTGCAGCTGCTGGATATTCTCATCTGAGGTTTCCCAGTAGCCCCTGCCATTCACCTCGAGCAACGTTCCAACGATGCGGCGGAAGCTATGGGGATTGAGATCCATCAGACGCTTCCGCATCTCGGGATCATTGATGAAAGTGTTGTTGGCCTCCTCATAAACAAAATTATCAACCTGACCGCTAGTGGCACTCCAGCCCAAGGTGAAATTCAGCCGTTTCGCAACTTCTCGCACCCCCTCATAGCCAGAGTTGAGCATGCCCTCGTACCACTTGGGATTGAGCAGCTTGGTGCGTGAATCCAAGCGAATCGTCTCGCTGAGCGTGCGCACCTGGGCATTGGCGGTGGTGGTATCTGCGATGTAGCTGGCAGGTGCTTTGCCATCCTCCCGCAGGTTCGCGATCAATTTGGTGGGATCGCTATCGAAATAGTGACTGACATCGGTGAGGGAAATCTCGGCAGAGTCAAGGTTCTGGAAAGTAACATCTGCTGTTTTCATCGCCGCCTCAAACACTTCACGCTTCTGGTTCATCTCACCAGGATTATCAGCATTAAAGGCAAAGGTTTTGCGCTTGAGATACATCTCCTGCAGCTCGCCCTCCTCTTCCCAGGTACTATTTTCTACAGCCAGATTCACATTGGAGCTGTAGCTACCGCTGGCATTGCTAAACACTCGCGTCGCCGCGTCCCGCAGGCTGATGCCATTGGCGGCAGCCTGCTCCTGGGCATGCTTGCGCACAAAATTCATGCCGAGCGGTTCATCAGCCTCTGCAGCCATCTTCACCCCTTGGTCGATCAGGGCCATCTGGTTGATGAAAAGGTCTCGAAACACCCCGGAGCAATTCACCACCACATCCACCCGAGGCCGGCCCAACTCCTCAAGCGGAATCAGTTCCAACTTGTTCACCCGGCCCAGGGAATCGGGCAGGGGACGCACTCCGATGAACCAAAGGATTTGGGCCAGCGACTCGCCATAGGTTTTGATGTTGTCCGTCCCCCAAAGCACGCAAGCGATCGTTTCCGGCCAGCTGCCCTGATCGGCCCTCTGGCGCTCCAGCAGGCGATCCACCACCACCTTGGCCGCCGCAATCGCCGCGCGGGTGGGAATCGCCTGGGGATCGAGCGCATGGATGTTTTTGCCACTGGGTAGCACCCCCGGGTTGCGGATCGGATCCCCCCCCGGTCCAGGCAACACATACTCCCCATCGAGAGCCCGCAAAAGACTGGCCATCTCCTGATCGGCACAAATCTGCTCAAGGCAGAAGCGCAAGTAGGCAAATTGCTTGTCGAGCTCCTCTTGGTCGATGGCCCCGAATCCGGCCCCGCGGCAAGCAGCCAGCCAGGGGCTTGGGAAACGGAGACCGAAACGCTCCAACCAAGCCAGCAACCAGCCGAAGTTTTGGCGCAGGGTCACCCTTCCATCCGCGCCCGTCACCTGACGGACCATCGCTCCCACCGCCTGCCGGCAGGTTTCGGTGATTTTGCGGTTGAGCTCCACATCAGCGAGCACTCCGGCGTCGTTGCCCCGATACACCTCCTCGATCGAGCGGCCCATCGCCTTAGCCAGGAGGCCCGGCAACGAACGGATGCCCTCCTCCTCCCGTTCAATGGCAGCGATATTCACCAGGGTGGCGATCGCCTCCTCGGCTGTGGGGGGTTTGCCAATGGTGTGAAGGCCGCAGGGCAGGAGCCGGCTCTCGATCTCCATCAGCTGCCGATAAACAGCCCCAACGACGCCGTCGCGCGCCTCCAGATCAAGCTCGAGCGCGTCGACCTCTGGCAGACGCACATCTTTATCAAGATTGCACTGGCGAGCCGTTTCCACGATCGCATTGACAATCTGCACACCGCGACTGCCCTCGCGCAGCTGCTGGTAGCTGCCCACCAACTCCCCCAACTCCTTGAGGCCCTTGTACAAGCCTGCGTTCTCTGCAGGTGGGGTGAGATAGCTGATGGTTTCGGCGTATCCCCGTCGCTTGGCGATGGTGGCCTCGCTGGGATTGTTGGCGGCGTAGTAATAAAGATTGGGCAAGGCGCCGATCAAAGAATCGGGGTAGCAGCTCTCGCTCATCCCCATCTGCTTGCCCGGCATGAATTCCAACGAGCCGTGGGTGCCGAAATGCAGCACTGCATCGGCCTCCCACACCTTCTCCAAATAGGTGTAGTAGGCCGCAAAGCCATGGTGGGGGCTGGCACTGCGGGAATAGAGCAAGCGCATCGGATCCCCCTCGTAGCCAAAGGTGGGCTGCACACCCACAAACACATGGCCAAAATGACGGCCGTAGATGAGCAGGTGGCTGCCGTCGCTGTTGAGGGTTCCAGGAGGCTTGCCCCAGTTCTCCTCCAGCCGTTTGGAATAGGGCGTGAGCCGCTCGTACTCCTCCACACTCATGCGGTGAGCGATCGCAAGTTCCGGCGAACCTTGCAGCGCCTGCGGATCAGTGAGCACCGCCTCCATCAGCGCCTGGGGCGTGCGGGGCAGGTCGTCCACCCGGTAGCCCTTGGCCCGCATCTCTTCCATCACGCGGTGGATCGAGCCAAACACGTCCAGATAGGCGGCGGTGCCCACGTTCCCCTTATCAGGGGGGAAGCTGAAGACGGTGATCGCCAGCTTTTTCTCCGGGCGGGGCTTGATCCGCAGCGAGGCCCAGCGGATAGCCCGCTCAGCGATGGCCTCGACCCGATCTTGCAGGGTGTGGGCTTTGCCGGTGGCGTCATCCCGTCCGCTGAGCACAATCGGCTCGATCGCCCCATCCAGCTCCGGGATGGCGATCTGCAGCGCCACCTGCACCGGGTGCAAACCCAGATCGCTCTCCTCCCATTCCTGGGTGGTTTGAAACACAAGGGGCAGCGCCACCATGTAAGGCCGATTCAGCCGTTGCAGAGCCTCGATGGCTTTGGGGTGATCCTGTCGGGCAGGGCCACCCACCAGGGCAAAGCCTGTGAGACTCACCACCCCATCCACCAGGGGCACCTCTGGATTGAGAGGGTCGTAAAAAAATTGATTGACCGGCTTGCTGTAATCCAGCCCGCCACAAAAGACCGGAATCACGGTGGCGCCCCGGTATTCCAACTCCTGAATCACCGCCACGTAATGGGCCTCATCACCGGTCACGATGTGGCTCCGTTGCAACACCAGGCCAATGACCGGGCCCTTGCGCGCCTTCTCGCTCAGGTCGGCGCGGCTGGCGCTCCAATTGAGATATTCCTTCAAATCTTCAAACATCCCTGGAGCCAAGGGATGCCAAATGCCCAGATCCGGAAACACCACGGGATCAGACACCTGCAAGGCAGGCCGCCCCTCCTCCCCTTTGGCAAACACATATTTATCCGCCAACATCAGCAAGAAGTTGCGCAGGTTGTCCGGCGTTCCCCCCAGCCAATACTGAAAGCTGAGCATGAACGAGCGGGCATCCTGAGCCTTTTCCACCGGCAGATACTTGAGCACGGTGGGCAGGGTGTTCAACAGCTTGAGCATCGCGTCTTGAAAGCCTGCGGAGCCGCCTTTTTCCTTGCGCTTCTTCATGAATTGCGCAATGGCGCTCTTGCTTTGGCCAAGCTGCGCCATCGAGAAGGTGCCCAGCTTGTTGAGGCGCATCACCTCGGGCATCGAGGGGAACACCACCGCCGCTTTGAGATGCTCCCGATGGGGCGCCACCGCCTCCACCACCTTCTGGGCCAGATCTTCAATGAAGATCAACGAAGCGATGAACACATCAGCGGCAGCCACATCGGCGCAAAAATCCGCATAGTTCTGGGGATCGCGCAGTTCTTCGATCAGATAACCGGAGAGCTCGATCGCCAGGGCTGGATTGGCTTCGTTGATCGTTTTGGCGGCGGTGGTGAGCGCGTTTTGGTACTGCGGTTCAAGCACCACGTAGACGGCCCGCATCAGGGCACGCTGGCCCAGGGCTTCAGGGCTGACCCGACGGGTGGCGGAACGGACCTGGGTGAACATGCGTGCCGTTGAATTGAGCAATGTTAAGGAGCCTACGCAGCGCCGCACTTGGCTGTGCACCTCAGAGAAGAGGCGTTACAGGCTGCCGTGATCGGCGCGGCGTGGATCCCCGCTGATCACCCCCAAGGGCTGGCCCCATAGGCTCAGCAACAAATGCCTCCGCTTCCCTGCCTCCGATGGAGGCCCTTTCCGCATGAGCCCAGCCCCCACCTCCCCTGCCAACGAGCGATCCGCTTCCGCCCCCATCCCCGTGGTGGTGGCGGGCGCCCTCGGCCGCATGGGAGCCGAGGTGATCAAAGCCGTGCGCGCTGCTCCCGACTGTGCCCTGGTGGGGGCCATCGACACCAGCCCGGATATGGAGGGGCACGATGTGGGCCTGGCGCTGGGTTTGGGGGAGCTGGAGGTGGCCATCAGCGGCGATTTCGAAGGCACGCTCTGCCAGGCCAGCCAGGCCGTTCGCCAGAGTGGACCGGGCGGAGGCGCCGTGCTGGTGGATTTCACCCACCCCTCCGTGGTGTACGAGCACACCCGGGGGGCCATCGCCTACGGGGTGCATCCCGTGATCGGCACCACGGGCCTGGCGCCTGAGCAATTGGCGGATCTGGCCAGCTTTGCCGCCAAGGCCGCGGTGGGGGGGGCTGTAATCCCAAACTTCTCCGTGGGCATGGTGTTGCTTCAGCAGGCCGCTGCGGCCGCCGCACGCTTTTACGACTACGCCGAGCTCACCGAGCTGCACCACAACCGCAAGGCCGATGCCCCGAGCGGCACCTGCTTGAAAACGGCCGAGTTGATCGAGGAGCTCGGCAAAACGTTCAACCCCCCCCAGGTGGAGGAGCACGAAAGCCTTGCCGGTTGCCGCGGCGGGCTCCGCGAGAGCGGCCTGAGGCTGCACTCCGTGCGCCTCCCCGGACTTGTGGCCCACCAGGAGGTGCTCTTTGGCGGAGCTGGCGAAACCTATACCCTGCGTCACGACACGATCGATCGATCCGCCTACATGCCAGGCGTTCTCCTCACGCTGCGACGCGTGCGCCAGCTCGATGGCCTGGTGTACGGCCTGGAGCGGCTGCTGTGAAGGCCACTCCACTGCCGCAGGGGACAGAGCCATGCTGATCCCGCTGAAACCTGGCGAGCTGGAGCGGCTGATTCCGGCGGTGGCCACTGGCTCCCAATTCAAGGCCTGCAGCGGCGATCCCCGCAAATTGCTGCAGCGGGTGTTGATCTCGGTGATCGGTGGCGTGATCACCTTGCTGATCAGCCAGACCCTGGCCTTCAACAGCCGGTTCTCCTCGATCTGGTTGGTGGCCGGGGTGGCCTTTTTGCTGTATCTGCTCTGGGGACCAATCGTGGAGGCATGGCGCCGCAATTCCACCCTGCGCCGCTACCCGGCGGCGGCTCTCTTTGAAGGTCGAGTGGCGGATCTCTATCGCCGGGATGTGGTGGAGGATCGGAGAGAACAGGCTGACCGCAGCGGCAGGCTGGAGCTGGTGGAAAACACCCGCACCTGGCTCTGCCTCGAATTGGAAGATGAGGAGGGCTATCTGGGGCAACTGCGGTTCCCCATGGAGAAGAAACACCAAGAGATCCGGCCCGGCATGGTGGTGCGCTGCCTGGTGCTCAGCGAGCGTCCCGACTTCCGGCGCATCGGTGCCATCAGCGATGGCTGGCTGCCGCAGCTGAAGCTGTGGGTCGGCGAGTACCCCTATCTGCTGCGGCCCGCCTTTGAAGAACTTTGCCTCAGACGGCTGCGGGGGCGGTGAACCGCCCAACCCCGAAGGCCAAGGGCTGCAACATTGCGTTACAATTCTCACAACACTCTTCAAGGCACCATGGCCCAATCCACCGTTTCGCCAGCCGCCATCCGCGGCGCCCAAGTCACCACCGAAGATGGCGGGCGCCTCAATGCTTTCGCCACCGAGCCCCGCATGGAAGTGGTGAGCGCCGACAACGGCTGGGGTTTCCACGAGCGCGCCGAGAAGCTCAATGGCCGGATGGCGATGCTCGGCTTCATCGCCCTTCTCGCGACTGAATTCGCCCTCGGCGGCGAAGCCTTCACCCGCGGCCTGCTCGGCATCGGCTGAGCCTCGCCTCGCCCCAGACCCCCTCAGCCGCAACACCATGTGTTGCGGCTGTTTGCTTTGTACCGCAGCTCTGTTTCGGTGACGCCTGCCCCATTCCCTCTCCAGGCAACCCGCCCGTTGCACGCCCTGGTGCGCGGGGCTGGGCCGACGGGGGCCCTGGCATCCCTGGCTCTGGCGGATGCCGGCTGGGGCGTCACCCTTGTGGACCCCTCCACCGCTTCCCAGATTCTGAGGCGGTCGCGGGCTTACGCCTTCACCCACTCCTCTCGCCAGCTGCTGCAACGCCTCGACCTGTGGGAAAGCCTCCTGCCTGTTTTTGAACCCTTCGTTCGACTCGATCTCGAAGATCTAGGAGCTCGGCAGAGCAGCCGCTTTGGGCCCGGCGATCTCTGGGGAGCGCCAACTGGCCAGCAAGAGGCGGTGGGCTGGATCGGTGAGCACAGTCAGCTCATGGAGGTGTTGCTGGCCAGGGCGGATGCCCATCCAGCCATTCACACCTGTCTGGGCAGCGCTGCCCTGCAAGAGGCGGCAGCCAGCGAAAAGGGTGGGGCAGATTGGATCATCGCAGCGGATGGAGCCCTCTCGCCCACCCGGGAGGAGCTGAAGATCGGGGTGTGGCGCCACCTCTACAGGCAGCACTGCCTCACGGCCCAGGTGCGGCTGCGGGGGGCCCCAGCCGGCACGGCCTGGGAGCGGTTGCGACCTGAGGGGCCGTTCGCCCTCTTGCCGATGGGTGAGGGTCGCTTTCAGCTGGTCTGGAGTGCGCCGGCATGGCGCTGCCGTCAATTGGAGAGCCTCCCGCCTGCGGCCTTCCTCGACGCCCTCGCCCCCGTGTTGCCCCCAGGGATCGACGTGGACTCCCTGGATGAAGCCGCACGGGTGTTTCCTGTGGGGCTCCTGTTGGCCCGGCGGCTCCACCACGACCGAACGATCCTGGTGGGCGAAACAGCCCACCGCTGCCATCCGGTGGGTGGACAAGGCCTCAATCTGTGCTGGAGGGATGTGGCGGAGCTGCACCGCCTCGCGCAGCTCGCACGATCCGGTCGGTTGCCCCTGGCCCGCCTGGGCAGCAGCTACGCCCGTCGCCGCTGGGCCGATGTGGCTCTCACACTCCTGATGACCGATGGGCTTGTGCGCATGTTCTCCAACCGCCACCCCCTGCTGGTGGCGATCCGCAAAGTGTCGCTTCCCTTGCTGGAACAGCTTCCCTGGCTGCGGCGCTGTCTGTTGGGGGTGATGAGCAACGGCCCTTGCCAGCCCTTTGGGGCGCCGGCAACCTGAGGACATGGTGATCAGCAACAGCCGCCAACCTGCCCCGCCTGTGGAACTGCTGGCCTTTTTGCGCCATCAGATCGGCCTGAGCGAGAGTGCCTTGGAGCTCGGCTTGCGTCAATCGAGCTTGGAACAAGCCCCCTTGCCGGCGGTGCTCTGGCGCTACGGCTTGATCTCGCTGGACCAACTGGATCAAGTGCTCACTTGGCAGGACAGCCACTATTAGCCCCCGCTCCAAACCTCCCACCACGTCAATCGCTGGATGCTTGGCGCCCATCTGAACCGCCAGCCGCTCAGCTCGGCCGCCAGGTTGGTTCTCAATACACAATCAGCGACTCAGTCGCCACATCCTGAGGCAGTTTGCTGCGACCGTTGAGGGCGCTCAGCTCCACCACAAAGCTGAATCCCACCAACTCTCCCCCCGCCAGCTGCACCAGTTGGCCACAGGCCGCCGCCGTGCCCCCCGTCGCCAGAAGATCGTCCACGACCAACACCCTGGGCTGGTCCTGGAAACCATCCGCATGAATTTCCAAGCGATCTTCCCCATACTCCAGGGTGTAATCCACTCCATGAACCTCACCGGGCAACTTGCCTGGTTTGCGCACGGGTGCAAAGGGAAGCCTCAGGGCCGTGGCCAAGGCTGTGCCCACGATGAATCCGCGGGATTCAATGCCCACGATCAAATCAGGCTGCACCCTCTCGCATTGCAAACCCAAAAGGCGAACCGCTTCCTGCCACCCCTCAGGATCCCGCATCAGGGGGGTGAGATCGCGAAAGAGGATGCCTGGTTTCGGAAAATCCGGCACATCACGAACCCATTGGCGCAGGTCTAGGGAAGGTTCTGAATCACGCATGCCGCGGCTCAAAGGTGACGGAAGGGCTCAAACACTGGCATCATCGCAGCCATGGTCAAGACTTCCACCGCTCCGCCAGCCATGTCGGCGACACACGCCCCCACCGCTTCCGAGGCTGGCAGCCAGCCCCTCCCCCGCCAGGGGATTGAGCGACTGGATCTGCTGCTTCTCTGCGTGGAGGCCCTCGATCTCAATGGCGGCGAAACCTTGCTGTGGATGAGCCAGGAAATGGGCTTCGCCAATGTCTTTCCCAACCGGGTGGCCCTTTGGAAGTTGCGCTCCCACAACCCGCTGCGGCGGGCCTGCCGCAGGGGCACCCCCGAGGCCGCGGAAACAGATGCGCTCATCCGCATGCTCTGCGCCATGGCGGATCGGGTCTACCCCTACGTGCGCGGCTTGCTCTCCAGCAAGGAGCCAGCGGAGCTCAGCCAACAGCACTGGCAGCTGTTCCAAGATCGGTTCACTGCCCTGCTCAAGGAGCGCATGAATGTGCGGCGCAGCAGCGTGCAATCCCTGATGGATCCGCTAGCCGGGGCAGCGCAACGTCGGTCCCTGATTCAAACCTTGGCACTGGCCGCTGGCAGCGGCGGCGTCGATCGCCTCAGGGCCAGCCTGATGGACCCAACGCCCTAAGGCCTTCCGGCAGAGTGCAACGAGCGCCAACGCGGCAATGAAGCAAACCCTGACCTACCAACCCCACCTCTACGGGGCTCACTCCTGCAGGCTCCGGGTGGAGGGCTTTCCAGATGTCTCCACGGGCCAGGGGGCGGATGCGGTGGGGATTGTGACGGGCTGGAGTTTGGAGTGGGTGGGCCACCCCCAGCTGGAGGGACGCCGCGAACATCTCCAAGCCCTGATGGCCACGGTGATCCCCTACGCGAGGAATCTGCTCAGTGGGGTGCCTCGCCCCGTGGGTGGGGAGGACGATCCGGTCACCATTGGCCCGGATCCGGGCGGTCTTCACCACATGCTGCTGCGCAGCAGCCAGCCCAACACCCCACCACTGGAACTCGACCTCGACGATGCCGAGCTGGCTGATCTGGTGAGGGTTCTCGACCAATGCAGGTTGGATCCGCGCATGCAACTCCCCCTGCCGGTGCCCGAGCCGCTTCCCCTGGCAGCGCGAGAGCTGCGCCATCGGTTGCCCCTCCGGCGGCGGCTATCCGCTCCCGTGGGCGGGCTGGCAGCCCTGGCCCTGGCGGCTGGGGCGAGCACCTTGTTCCCCACGCCCCGGCCTTCCAGCTCCACCACCCAAGCCGCCAAAACCACCACCACCGGCAAGCAGGAGGCCCGCCCTGCTCCTGCCCAGCTGCCTACACCGGCGGCAGAAAACAAGGAGGCAGCTCCGCAAAACAGCGCCGTCAAAGCGGCGTCGACAGCCACATCGAGCAAGCCGAGCGATGAGCAGCTCAAGCGCCTGCGCGGCTGGCTGCTCAACCGCACTCCCAGCAAGGCTGTCACCAGCGAGCCTCAGGTTTGGCAGCTCGCGGTGAATGCCCAAGGTGAGGTGGTGGCGGCCACAGCGGTGGAAGGCACCGACGGCCAAGGGCGCACCGCCCTCGGATTGCCCTCCGCAGAGGTGCCAAGCTCCCCAGCGGGAGATACATTGCTCGTTCGCGGCGTGCTGCAACGCGCCGGTTTCTGGGAGTTATCTCCATGGCACGGCTGGTAACAACCCCATCCTGCAAATGCGATCAACCATGGCCCTGACCTGGCCCGATCTCCGACGCAAGGTCGCCAGGCTGGGTTCAGCCTTGGATGTGGTGGTGCGCAGCGACCCAGAGGTTTGTGGCCTGAGCGGGGAGAACTTTCATCTCACCCTGCATCACGGGGGGCACGGAGACTGCACGGTCAACGACCTGTCCCTGATTGAGTGTCCAAACGAGCTGGTGCTGCTGGAATTTGAGCGTTGGATGCGGGGAGCTGGCTACCCGCTCGATCTCTGATTTCCCCGGTTACGTCTGTCCTCCAGCGCTCTTTCGCCCGGTCATGCCCCGCGGATCCATGAGCCCATCGCCCCCCTCCCGGGTCCGCCCGCTTCACCTGCCCACCCCAGGACTCTCAGCCCAAAGCCCAGCAGCTTCACATCGCTCCCGTTCCAAGCGGCGCCGGCGACCCTCCAAGCTAAAGCACTTGGGAATGGGGGTCCTCTGCATTGCGGCGGGCAGCTCGATCTTGGCAGCCCTGATGGCTCTTGCCGATCAGTTCAACACCCTCCTGTTGGTGAGCCAGGCGGTGGCCAACTTGATCCGAGGGCTCTCCTTGCTCGCCACGGGCCTGTTGCAGATGCTCGCCCTCCTCACCGTGGCGGCCCTCACCTTGCTGGCCTTGCTGTTGCTGGTGGGTGGGCTGACGCGAATGGCGCGCGCCATCGGCGGTGCCCTAGCTCCGAGTCGATCAGAGCCGGGGGGCACACCGCCTCAAAACGCGAGGCTGAGAGAGTGAACGCTCCCCCTCCGGGCTGGAGGGGGAGCGTTGCTTGAGATCACACCAGGATGAAATCGCTGGCGCTCAGCGTGGGCACCAGAGCGTTAGCAGAGGCGACATCTGAAGGGAAAGCCGGATTGAAGCGGTTCAAATTGGCCACTTGCGTTGCTGCCAAGGCACCATTGCCATCCGGGTCATAGAACAGATCGCCGTTGGTGAGGTTGTAGATGAAGCGTTGGCTTGCCGATGTGGCGTTTGCAGGCGTGGTGGTTGCCAAAAACTGAGCGGCGCTGAGGCTGGAGCCCGTCAGTCCGGAATAGATGATCTTGTCAAAAACAAGTTTATCAATCCCGCTGTTGAAATCCCGAATCTGATCCACGCCAGTGGTCGAAAGTGGCTCGTTAAACACAAAGAGGTCATTACCACCTCCCCCTGTCAGAACGTCAGCTCCCTGACCACCGATCAAGGTGTCGTTACCAGCCTGACCCTTCACCAAGTCGGCACCCAACCCACCAGAAATCAGGTCGTTGCCGTTTCCACCATTGAGATCATCAGCGCCATCTTCACCAAAGAGCGAATCCTGACCTGCTCCGCCGTACATATCATCATTGCCAGCTCCGCCATAGATCTGATCATTGCCGGCATCGCCCCGCAGCATGTCAAAGCCATTGCCACCATAGATCGAATCGTTTCCCTCCCCTCCATCAGCAAAATCATTGTCGTCACCCCCCTCCAGGATGTCGTGGCCACCGTCGCCCCACATGCAGTCATCGCCGCCTAACCCCTTGAATTTGTCTTTGCCATTGGTGCCACCAAACATTTCACTGGCCTTGCCAATTCCGTTAGGGCTGAACACGCCACGGGCATCAAGATAGTTGCCAGCGTTACCCGTCAGCACGCCATTCACATAACCAGCCATGCCCACCTGGCGTTGCACACCGGTGGCATCCACCACGGTTTGCGTCGCAGAAAAGAGAGCTGTTTCTGTGGCATAGGTGGCAAAGCTCTGCAGAGATCGTTCATAGTCGGCATCATTCACGGCGAAGATCTTGTGATACAGATGTTTCACGCCGGTTGAAGCCATCACCATGTCGGCAACGGTTTTGCCCTTGATCTCTTCCACGAGATCTGTGGCGGCGAGCTTGCTCAGGTAGTAGGCCTCATCCCCTCTTTGCAGTTGCTGCATTTGATAGGCATAGATGAAATCGTGGGTGGGGCCCAACATGCCTCCAGGTGTTTTGGCCTCGGCCAATCCGCCCAGCCACAGGGAGATCTTTTGGAAGTCTTGATTACCACTGGTCACGTTCGCCACCGCGGAGGGATCCAGGGCTTCATTGACACCACCGCTATAAGGATTCCCCATAAACGTTGCACTTGCCATCGCCGCATCCGCTGCGGCCGA
Source organism: Cyanobium sp. (assembly GCA_046081785.1). Classification (GTDB taxonomy): domain Bacteria; phylum Cyanobacteriota; class Cyanobacteriia; order PCC-6307; family Cyanobiaceae; genus Cyanobium. Next base: position 4,669 of record JBJTWN010000054.1, on the reverse strand, counting down.
GAGGCCTGCGGCGTAGGCCGCAGCGGCCCCCGGAGCCGTGCTGGCCTGCAAGGCATTCCAATAGGCCAGGTTATTTGGATTCGTGGAGAAATCCTTGAGGATCGCATCACGGGCATAGGCCATGATGAACCCCTTAAGCGAATCGGAATGGAGCAAGTGCGCTCCAAAGTCACTCCAACTGGTGTAGGGGCGCAGATTGGCCTCCAAACCTGCCAAGTTGGCATCAATCCCGTTGTTCGCCTGGCCCAGGGCGGTGCCTCCTGTGGTCAAACGCACGTTGCGCAGGAAGGCTTGGATTTGGCGCCGGGCTTCATTGAGGGGGGTGACACCGGCATCCAAGCCACGGCCGATGTTGAGGGCCGCCAAATCCAAGGGCAGTCCCACCAGGGCATCCCTGAGGGTAGTGGTGATGTATTCATCCGTGGCGTTGCCCACCTGCTGGCTCATGCCCGCGGCAATTTGGCCTGCGGTGAAGCGGGTGTAGAGCTCGGGGGCCAAAAAGGCCTGCAGCAGCGGAATCTCCTGAAGACCGCCAGGGTTGGCCAGCCCGGTTTGCTGATTCACCGTGTTGAGCGCCACCGATTCGGTGAGCTGGGAGTGGCCGAAGCGAAAGGCGCTATGGGCAAATTCAGCCAAAATACTGGCGTTGAAGCCGGCATTGTTGTTGTTCGCCGCAGCCGGGCCGGCGAACGCCCCCAAATTGGGCGTGATGCGCCGGGCGTATTCCTGCAGCACATGGTGCTGATAGAAGTTCTCGGTGGCCAACTTGGCCAATTGAAAAAGCTCCTCTCCAGATAGAGCCTGATTATTACCATTATTGCCAGCATTCTGGGCCAGATCATCTTTGATTTGCTCAAGAATATTGTTGTGAGTATCCACAAAGATTTCATGCATACTAGTGAGTCCGATGTTTTCATTCAGACGCCCATCGCCACCCACGGCGTGCTGATTGAGGCGGGAGGGATCTTTCAGATCGCCATTGGCAAAGAAAGGATCAACACCGGCTGGCAGAGGAGCTCCTTTCCAATCGTGGGCCAGATCGAGAAGGAAGGCCGAGCCGGCTTTGGCAAGCACCTGGTTGGCAGCGACAGCTGCTGTATCAAAAACATAGCTCTTCTGGCCCGATACTTTATCCAGAACCACAAAGGCATACCGTCCCGCATTGGCCAGGCCCTGGGGGATTTTCTCCACCAAAGGCACGCTTTCCACATCCCGGTCTCTCAAGGTGAGACCGATGCGTTGGGCATTTTTCTTCAGATCAAACCATCGCGCAGTGGATTGCTGAGGATCATCGAGCAGCCGGCCAGTGAGTTCACCATTGCCCTTGTATTCCCGCATGAAGATGGCATGGCTCTCCACCGAGCCATAAATTTGATTGAGATCCAAAAAGGCAGAGGTGTGGTTGATGCTCTCGCCATTGCGCGGGCTGAGCTTCAACACGTTCTGTCCACTGCCATTGGTGGTAGTGGAGGCCACCACCCCAGTGAAGGCCGACTTGGCATTGATGGTGACCACCACATCAGCCAGAGAGGCGCCGGGAGTGATCAGGATCAACTGGTCATTCAGCACCAACGTGCCCCCGCTTGTGCCGTTGAAACTGGTGCCAACGGCCGCATTCTCCTGATCCACGTCCCATTGAGTGGGACGGCTGTACCCCGCCAACCCCAGCTCTGCCACCAAGGCATCTCGGCTTCCCTCGCCGATCTCCACCTGCACCGTGTTGGTGCGGGAGAGGGCCATGAAGTTGGTGGGAGAACCCGGTGAATAAAGGCTGTCCCCAGGCAGCAGAGGGATCAGAAGGGTGCCGTCCTTTCCCTTATCGACAAAATCCAAACCATGGTCGTTGTATTGACCAAACAAGGCAAAGAAGCCCGAGTTGGGGAGCGGATTCCCCGTGTTGGAACCATTCACCCCATCGCCGCCTGTCAGGATCGTTTCATGGCGGGTGATGTTCTTTTGACTGACGCGCTTGCCAGCCCGCGTGCCGGCCTGGGTCCACTCCTTGGCATAGGGATCATCCTGCACCTGTAGCGCCGTCTTGCCAGATTGATTGGCAACAAGATTGCTGATCAGCCTGGGTGTGGCATCAAAGATATAAGGATTGTTGGGATTGCTATAGCCGCGCACGCTGTAGTCGACCACATAGGCCGGGTTGTAACTCACAGCACCCGTTTGGAAGTTGATCGTGAAGCCGCCAGCCGTATTTTGTGGAGCAAAGCTTGGCGTAGTGAGGCGCGCAAAGAGCGTGCCCGTGGCCCCAGCCAGATATTTGGGATCCGTGGTGGAGGTGGGAAAGGGCGCCAACACAGGGGTGCTACCGCCACCCACCTGGTAGCGCAGCTGATCGGTGCCATCCACAAAGCGGATGCCGCTGGTGGGCTTGGCCCCGATCACATTGCTGTTGGGACCAGGCAGAACGGCAAGACGAGGATCATTATTCCAATCTTTGTAAACACGATATTGATAACGAAGAAAGAACAGATCTGCGAGAGTGAAGGTATCAATGACCGAGTCAAAATGGGGTGAGGGCATGGCGCGATTCAATTCTTTCTACATTGTTATCACGCCCAGACCCAACGAGATCGACCCGGGAGGCATCGTTGAATTTATTCACACGCTGTTGGTTCATTGACTTGTCAGCCCCTGGCCCAAGGTCTCCCCGACATCAGCCATGAAGCCGCTGCAGCCAGAAACCAGCCAGCTGCCAGGACGACCAAAGAAACATCGCCAGAATCAACCACTGCAACCAGGCCGGGCGCCGCGGCGCAGGAGGAGGAGAGGCCATGGCAAACTCAATCGCAAACGCAAGACTTCAGGCCCAGCAAAGCCCTGCAAAATCTATAGGTGTTTTCTAGCAGAAATCCCGCATCCTACCAAGGAAGTAAGGCTGGTCCCATCTAACCTGCCAGCAGCCATGGATGGGCGGAATGGGCAACCCCATGATCACTGCCCTTCTCCAACCCCGGGCCTACCCCCATCTAACCTCCTGCATCACCCTGCTGGAGACCCACATCTCTTGGGTCATCTTGACCGGCACCTATGCCTACAAGCTGAAAAAGCCCGTCAACCTGGGCTTTGTTGATTTCAGCACCCTGGAGCGGCGGAGACACTTTTGCCAAGAGGAACTCAGGCTGAACCAGCGCTTGGCATCCCAGCTCTATCTAGACCTGGTGGAGATCCATGGCCCCGCTGAGCAGGCCAATCTCCTCGGCCAGGGCCCGCTGATCGAGGTGGCTGTGCGCATGCGCCAGTTTGAGCAGGAGGATCTGCTGACGCGTGCGCTCGTTTCGGGCTCCCTCACAGGGGAGCAATTGGAGGATTTTGCTGAGCGGCTTGCCGCCTTCCATGGCGCCGCCCCACATGCGAGCGCAGAGGGACCATTCGGCACTCCCGAGGCCGTGGTGGCACCTGCACTGGCCAATCTGGACGTGTTGCAGCGACTCCAGCCAGGGCTGCCCGGGCAGGCCAGGCTGGCGGAATGGACCCACCAGGAAGCCCATCGGCTCCAATCTGCGTTTGCCGAGCGACTGGCCAGGGGACGGATCCGGGAAGCCCATGGCGACCTGCACCTCGGCAATCTGGTCGTCCATCAAGGGGAGGTTGTGGGGTTTGACTGTCTGGAATTCAATCCAGCCTTGCGCTGGATCGACGTGGTCAGCGATCTGGCGTTCCTGGCGATGGATCTCCAGCACAGCGGCAAAAGGGTTTGGGCGGGGCGACTGCTCAACCGTTGGCTCATCGCCTGCGGCGACTACGACGCCCTGCACACGTGGCCGTGGTATCTGACCTATCGGGCCCTGGTGCGAGCCAAAGTGTTGGCGCTGCGGCTGAAGCAACGCGCTGATGGGGAGGATCAGACCCAGAGGGCACTGGTCGATCAGCTCGAAAGCTACTGGCGACTGGCCCGGCAAACCAGTGGGTTGTCGTCTGATTCCGGCGCCCTGCTGCTCACCCAAGGGGTGAGTGGAAGTGGAAAGAGCCACCTCGCCAGCCAGCTCTGTCGACGCCATGGCTGGATTCATCTGCGCTCCGATGTGGAACGCAGACGTCTTTTCGGCCGTTGGGGGAGCGAGTTGAACTGCCCGCGCCAAGGCAAGGCATACAGCCCAGCGCTCACCGAGGAACTCTACGGGGAGATTCTGCCAGGGGCGGCTGCAGCGGCTGTGCAAGCTGGAGAAACTGTGATGGTGGATGCCACCTTTCTCAAGAAACAACAACGGGGAAGATTCTTCAGCTTAGCCCGTCTACTTCAAGTTCCCTGCCTGATCCTGGTTTGCCCGGTCACCCCGGAGCTGGCTCGGAGCCGGATTGAAGCGCGCAACGCAACCAACAAGGATCCATCAGAAGCAGATGTGACCGTCTTGTCCAAGCAGTGGAGAGCACTCGAACCTTTGGGCGAGGAGGAACTACCCCATCACATCCTCTGTGGGGAGGAGGTCGATCAGGTGGACAGGCTTCTGCAGGAGCGGCTGCCCATGCTGTTTAAAACCACTCGCTGACCGCTTCCTCCAGGGTGTTGACATGGGCCTCCGGGGTGGAGCGGCGGAATTCCAGGGTGATGCTCCGCTTTTGCTCCCCATCGGCTGCCACTGCCTCGATCGGATACACCTGCTGACCATCCCTGAAGGGCACCTGGATTCGGAACGTGCCATCCGCCGACAACGGCACC